>NZ_JBFRGF010000050.1:0-30510 GCF_052115205.1 Arthrobacter sp. 2RAF6
GCCGGACCCCAGGGACCGTCCGGGCCGGGCATCACCAGGTCCTGGGAGTGTTTCGCGCTTTCCACGCTGCGCACCGCGGTCCAGTCGCTGATCACCACGCCGTCGAAACCCCACTCGGTGTTCAGCGGGGACTCGAGCAGCTCGTTCTCCGTGGCCGTGGCGCCGTTGACCGAGTTGTACGCGCTCATCACCAGCCACGCCTTCGAGTCCACGATCGCCTTCTCGAACGCCAGCAGGTACAGCTCCCGCAAGGCCCGGTCCCCCACCTTCACATCCACCGTGAACCGGTCCGTCTCCGAATCATTGGCCACGTAATGCTTCGGGGTCGCACCGACGCCGTTGCGCTGGACCCCGGCCACGTACGCCGCCGCGAGCTCCGCGGTCAGGACCGGGTCCTCGCTGAACGCCTCGAAATGCCGCCCGCCCAGCGGGGAACGGTGCAGGTTGATCGTCGGGCCCAGCACCACATCGACCCCCTTGCGGCGCGCCTCCACCGCCGACGCCGCCCCCAAACGGTCCGCCATCGCAGGATCCCAGGACGAACTGATCGCCGTGGCCGGGGGAAATTCATCGACGGCTGCCGCTCATCCCACACCTCGCCCCGCACCCCCGTCGGCCCGTCCGAGAACAACATCCGCCGCAACCCGATCCGCTCCACCGGCCACGTCGTCCAAAAGTCCCGGCCCGTCAACAACCGCACCTTCTCCTCCAGGCTCAACCGGGCCAGGAGGGATTCAAGGCGCTGGTCAATTGCAATCTGATCTGCCGAACGGTGATCCGGAGTGAGCGTTTCCATCGTGGGTTCCTATCTTGAAAGTCTTCTTGGTGTTGGCCGTTTGGGCCTGAGGTTGAAAGTTGTTCCGGCTACTTGGCGTGTTCCGCCCGGACGGGCACCGGCGCAAGGATTTCCTGGCTGGGCTGGAAGCCGATCCGCCAAGCCCGGAACCACAGTTGCTCGGCGCCTTCGCTCAGGACTGGTCCTGAGTACAGATGCCAGCGCCGTCCGTCATGTTCGGGGCTGCCTGCAGCTCTTTCCATGAGGCTTCGGTCCTGAATGGGGCCAGGAGGATCCGTGGTCCACGCGATGGACGCCCCATCGGTGAGGCATTCAGCTTCCAGCCCGTGTGGCGTCTGGACGATGATCGGCTCCGCCGTGGTGCGTGGCAGGCCTGCGGGCCGCCAGCGCTCGATGAGTTCCGCTTCGTCGACCAGACCGAGGTCCCCGAAACGGCCCTGCCAGCGCGCCAGCGCGTCCCGGAACCGGTCAAGGTCGGCGCCATAGGCTGGATCGGCGACGAGGTTTTGGGTTTCGTGGGGATCCTTGAGGAGGTCGTAGAGCTCCTCGGCCGGCTTGGAAGCGGCCACCAGCGTGCGCTGAAGCTCGGTGAACAGACTGCGGGGCTCACCGCAAGCGAGCTGCCTGGCCTCCTCTGCTGCGATGCGGCGAAACTCGGCCCACGTCGGCAGCCGGTCCGGGTAGTCGGTGTGAAGCATGGGCGGTCGATCGGGATGAAAGTTTCGAATGTATCGGAATCGCTGGTCCCGGACGGTGCGGGAGGTGTCTTCGGCTTCATCCATCCGGTCCCGTCCGCCGTAAACGTACTCGTTCGGATCCTCTACGAAGGACCCGTCCGGCCCGACCAGTGGGACTCCATGCATGTGTTCGGGGACAGGCAGTCCGCAGGCGTGGAGCATCGTCGGGGCCAGATCCATCGTGTGGACCAGATCTTCCCTGACTGTCCCGGCCGGGATCACGTCCGGCCAGCGTATGATCAGTGGCTCCCGGAGACCGGCTTCCGTGGCCCAGCGTTTAGCCCGCGGCATGCCTTTACCGTGATCGGACCAGAACACCACGATGGTGTTCTGGGCCAGGCCGTCTTCTTCCAGCAGGTCCAGGATGGTTCCCACCCAATGGTCCATTTTGGTAATGAGGTCCGCGTATCGTGCCCACGCCCGCCGGAACACGGCCGTGTCCGGGTAGTACGGCGGCAACGGCGCCAACGCCGGATCATGCCTGTCAGCGGCCCCAACGTTCGCTACGGCCGCTTCAAACGCATCGTCGTCCACATAGATCCGAGATTCGTGGGTGGCCATTCCGTGGAATACCGCAAAGAATGGGGTGCCGGGGTTCGGACGGTTCCGCCAATGGGCAACTGGTGAGCAATCATCAAAAACGGTTGGTGGAATGTCGACTTGGAAGTCCGTGAACCAGTTGTTCGTGCAGTAGTAGCCGGCCTGCCGGAAGTATTCCGGCAGAAGTCTCACCTCTGGCGGGGGCACGGCCTTGGTGCGCATGTGCATCGTCCCGATCACCGTGGGGAAGCATCCGGTCATGATCGCGGACCGTGCAGGCGCGCACACCGGGGCGGAAGCGAACGCGTGGTCAAACCTGGCCCCTTCGGCGGCGAGCCGGTCAAGGTTGGGCGTCACCGCGTACTCCGCTCCGGGCCAGACTCCCGTGTAACAGCCCAGGTCGGGGTTGATGTCGTGAGTGGAGATCCACAGGATGTTCGGCTGGTTCATTTGTCCGAGCTGCCCAATAGTTCGCCGGGTACCTCGGCATCGAACGCTGCGACCAGGGGGTCGCCCGTCTCAGTCATCCATCTCGCCAATGCGTCGCGTTTTGCGGCAAGCACGGTAGCGAGGGAAGACTCGGCAGCGCGGTTGTGCAGGCAGTCGGGGTCTGATGCGAGATCGTAAAGTTCCTCGCGCGCCCGGGAGACGTAGAAGTCTGCGCGCTGCCGGGTATCCGCGTCGTCTTCGGCTGCGGCAAGCATTGCCTTCCAGGACAGGCCGAACATGTTTTCAGCCCGATACTGCGTCTGTCCGTCCGCCCAGGCGTTCCAGATGTATCCGTAACTTGCGTCCTGCACGCAACGCATCTCGTAGCGCTGCTTCGCCGCGGTTTCGTGGAATACCGTGAATACCTGTTCGCGCCGTTCCTGCTCCCGCTGCAGGAGCAGCGGGAGCAGTGAACTGCCATCGAGCCCCGCGGGCGTCGGGACGCCGGCAGCGTCGCACAACGTGGGAAACAGGTCGATCATGTTCACGAAGTCGTCCGCATTGCTGGTGCCGGGGGTGGTCACCCCTGGCCAGCGGATGATGAGAGGGGTCAAGGTGCTGCGCAAATAGCAGTTGGCCTTGGCGAAAGGGAACGCCATGCCGTTGTCGGAGAGGAAGACCACCAGCGTTTCCCCCGCGGCGCCGGAACGTTCCAAGGCGTCCAAAACCTGTCCGACGACGTCATCGCAGCGGCGGGCGGAGCTGAGGTACTGCGCGTACTCGGTACGGACCTCGGGCAGGTCCGGGAGAAACCCCGGGACCTGGACCCCGTCCGGTTCGAATACCTTGGAAGGCGCCGGGTAGAGCTCGCGTTCTTCCGAAGTCCACTTTTCCCGCTCGTTCTCGCTGCCATGGAAAGGCCTGTGCGGATCGTGCGCGTTGGCCATGAGGAACCAAGGCTGGCCTTCCCGTGTTGCCTCCGCGATGAATTCTTCGGCCCGGCTTCCGTAGGCCCCGGGGTTGCGGCCCAGGCCAAGCTCGCGCATGTTCACCGCGGTGTCCCAGGCAAAGCGTTCCACCGGTTGGAGGTGGTCTACTTTGCCGAGGATGCCCAAGCGATAGCCCGCCTGTTTGAGGAAGTCGTTGATGACCCCGATCCCATCGTTGATCGGCTCGAAGCCCTCGGCGCCGTTGCGGTGCGGCCATAGTCCGGTCATCAGGGCGGACCGGCTGGGCTGGCAGACCGCCGCGGGGACGTGCCCCCGGCGGAAGACCATCCCTTCCGTTGCGAGTCGATCGAGGTTCGGAGTCGCCTCGGCCGGGCCTCCGAAGGAGCCAGGGGTGTTGCCGTCCATGTCGTCGGCGGTGATCAGGAGGATGTTGGTCACGGGTGCTCCTTACGCGTTCTGCTCGGCGAGGAGCCTGTGCCGTTCTTCGCGGCGTTGGGCCTGGGCTTCGGGGTCGGCCACCGGCGCGGCGAAGAAGAGCCGCTGGGTGTAGGGGTGCCGGGGTGCGCTGGTGACCTGGTCGCCGTCGCCGAATTCGACAATGTCCCCCCGGTACATGACGGCCACCCTGTGGCTGATGTGCCGGACGACTTCGAGGTCGTGTGAGACAAAGAGGTAGGCGACGTGCGTCTGTTCCTGGATGTCCTTGAAGAGTTCCAGGACGCGTGCCTGCGTGGATAGGTCCAGGGCGGAGACGGGTTCGTCGCAGACGATGAGTTGTGGTTTCAGCGCAAGGGCGCGGGCGATCGCGATGCGTTGTCTTTGGCCTCCGGAGAACTCGCGCGGCAGCCGGTTCCCCGAGTCGGCCGGGAGCCTGACCATGTCGAACAGAGCCTGGATGCGTTGGGAGGATTCGGCCCGCGGGACCTTCCGGACGGTGAGCGGTTCGGCAAGGATCTGCTCGACCGTCCGGGAAGGGTTCAGTGAGGTGTAGGGGTCTTGGAAGACAACTTGGATGTCGGTGGCGAGTTCCCTGCGTTCGGAGCGTCCGGCGTGGGCGATGTCCTGTCCGCGGAATAGCACCTTTCCTTCCGTTACTGGCGCCAGGCCGAGGACGGCGCGGCCCAGGGTGGTCTTTCCTGAGCCGGACTCCCCTACCAAGCCGACGCATTCTCCGGCGCGCACGTCGAGTGAGACGTTGTTGAGGGCCCTGAAGGACTTGGCCCTCAAACCTTTTACCGGGTATTCGACCGTGACGTTCTGGATGTCCAACAATGGCTGGTTCACCGCAAGGCTCCCTTCCGGGACGGGCTGGCACTGGGGCCGGCGTCGATTGTGGCGAGTGGTCCGCGGGGCCGGGTCTCGCCAAGGATGGCTCCGAGGAGTTCGCGCGTGTAGGGGTGGCGCGGGTCGGTGAAAATGGACCGCGTGGGGCCGGTCTCCACGATCCTGCCCAGCCGCATCACCGAGACGCGGTCGCAAAGGTCCGCGACGACGCCGAAGTTGTGGGTGACCAGGATGACGGCCATGCGGAATTCCGACTGCAGGTCGCGCAGGAGGTCCAGCACCTCGGCCTGGACGGTGACATCGAGCGCCGTGGTGGGCTCGTCCGCGATGAGCAGATCCGGGTTGCAGGAGATCGCCCCGGCTATGAGGACGCGTTGAGCCATTCCACCGGAGACCTGGTGCGGGTACGCGGCAAATGTCCGCTCGGGGTTGGGGATTCCCACCCGGGCCAGGAGCGCCAATGCGCGTGCTGTTGCTTCCTTCTTGGAAATCCGGAGGCAGATTCGCATCGGCTCGACCAATTGGCTGCCGATCGTGAAGGAAGGGTCCAGGTTGGACATGGGTTCCTGGGGAATGTAGGCGATGCGGGAGCCCCGGATCTTCTCCATGTCTTTCTCGTTCAAGGCGGCCAGGTCGTCCCCGTGGAAGAAGATCGAGCCTCCCGTGATCCTGCCGCCTTCGGGCAGCAGCCGCAGGGCGGACCACGCTGTCTGGGTCTTGCCCGAACCGGATTCGCCCACGAGTCCGTGGACTTCGCCGCGGGCAACCGTGAGGGAGACGTCGTGGACGACGCGCTTCGTGCCGCCGTCGCCCGTCTCATACCCGACCGAAAGGTTTTCGATCCGGAGGACCGCCTCGCCGGCCGGACCGCCGTCGTCGTGCCGCATGACTTCTTCGCGGACGACGGCGGGTGGTTCCGCGAGCTGCTTGCGACGGCGCCGGCGCGGTGCGTTGGAGCGTTCGAGTTCGTCGCGAAGGCTGTTGGCTAGCAGGGTCAGCGAGATCAGGGTGAGGCCGATCGCGAGGGCCGGCCAGACGATAAGCAACGGTGCGGTGTAGAGGTTGGTAAACCCGTCGCTGAGCATTTGGCCCCAGGTGGGGACGTTGATGTCGCCAAGGCCAAGGAACTCAAGTCCGGACTGAACAGCCAGTGCCACGCCGCCGACGATCGCGGACTGGACCACGATGGGTGCGCGGACCACAGTCAGGATGTGGATGCCGATGATCCGCAGGTCGCTGAGGCCGGAGACCCGGGCGGCATCGACGTACAGCTCGTTCCGGACCGCCGAGACAGAAGCGTAGACGAGCCGGAAGAAGGCCGGGGACAGCATCACGCCGAAGATCAGCATTGAGGCCCAGAGGGAGGGGCCGACGACGGCGCGCGCGGCCAGGAGGACGATGATCGCCGGGAGTGCCATCAGCAGGGAGATGACCCAGGTCGAGGCTGTATCGATCCACTTGCCGTAGTATCCGGCCAACAGGCCGCCGGTCACACCGATCACCATGGAGGTGACCAGGGCGAGAAGCGCGCCGGCGAGGCTGAACTGCGCCCCGAAGAGGAGCCTTGAGAGGACGTCGCGGCCTGCGCCGTCCGTGCCGAGAAGGTGAGTGCCATCCGGGGATGACAGGACCGCGGAGATGTCGGCGGTGTTGGGGTTGTGTGGGGTCAGGAGCGGGGCAGCGATGGCGCTGACGACGACCACGGCAAGGAAGATCAGGGAGCCCAAGGCTAGCGGGTTGCGCAGAATGCGTCGGATGAGGGATGCCCGGGCAGCGGCCTCGGCCGGGGCGATGGCGAACTGGGGATCTGGGGTGTGGACGGGTGTACTCATGACAGACGCACTTTCGGGTTGAGCCAGCCCTGGGCCAGGTCTACAAGGAGGTTGAAGATGATGACGAGGGTGCCGGTGGCGACGAGCAGTCCCATGACGAGGGGAATGTCCCCCTGGGTCGTGGCCTGTACGGCCACCTGGCCGAGGCCCGGGATGGCAAAGACCTGCTCGACGATCACTGCGCCACCCAGGAGCCCCACAAAGTAGACCGCGAGGACAGCCAGGGCAGGTCCGGCGGCGTTGCGAAGGACGTGCTTGAGGACTACGCGACGGGCCGGGATTCCCCGGCTGCGCAGGGTCCGTACGTAGTCGTTGCGCAGGGCATCGATCACGGAGCCGCGAACCTGCTGGGTGACGCTGGCGATCCCGCCAAGGGCGAGGGCGATCACCGGAAGTGTGACGGTCTTCGCCCACCCCGTGGGGTCGGTCAGGAACGGCATGTAGCCGGTGGGGTCGAACCAACCCAGGGTGAGGGCAAAGACGAGCACGAGTCCCACCGCGAAGAGGAAGCCGGGGATCGCGTGGCCCACGATGGCCAGGAGCTGGGCGAAGCGGTCCACCCATCCGCGTTTGGTGGCGGCGAGCACGCCCAAGACCACCGAGATGACGGCGATGAGGATGATGGCTCCTGTTACCAGCGACAGCGTCACGGACAGGCGCGAGCTGATGGCCTCAAGGACTGGTTGACCGCTGAACCAGGAAGTGCCGAGATCACCCCGGACGGCATGGGAGATCCAGTCGCCGTACTGGACCAGAACGGGACGGTCCAGGCCCAGTTGCTGGGCCTTGAGGGCGACGGTTTGCTGGTCGGCGTTCTCGCCGAGGATCTTCCTGGCGATGTCGCCGCCGCCAAAGTAGAGGAGTGTGAATCCAAACGTTGTAATGGCGGCCAGCAGCGCGACGCCCGTCAGCAGCCTTCGCCCGATAAAGGTAAACATTGTCGTGATCTCTCGATTCGTGGGGATGGCTGGGCGGGAACCCGCGTCAACAGGTCCCCGCCCGGGGCTCAGGCCTTGGGCGTGATGTTCCAAAGGTTGGGCCAGACATTGCCCTGGTTCAGTTCAACGCTCGTGCCCGCGTTGGTGACGAAATAGTTTGTCGGCGAATACCATGGAGCGAACCATGCTTGGTCAACGATGTATTCGTTCAGCTTCTTCAGGGCCGCGGCACTGTCAGCGTCGCTCCCCGTGCGGATGGTGGCAAGGAGCGCGTCCACGTTGGGGTCCTGGTACTTAAAGGTGTTCCAGGTGGCGTTAGGCGCGATCATGGTGCTGATCAGCTGCCAGTCGTTCACATCCCGTTGCAGGGTGAAATAGGAGAGGCCGTACTTCTGCGCTTGGAGGTCGGCGATGGTGTTGGTGCCCGTGTCCACGAACGTGACCTTGATGCCGACATCGCCCAGTTGCTGCTGCAGTAGAGGCCAGAGGGCCTTCGCGAAGCCCGGCGACGTCGGTAGCGTCAGCTCAAGGCCACCGGCGTAGCCTGCGTCGGCGAGGAGTTTACGGGCTTTGTCCGGGTCAAACTTGTACGTCGAATTCAGGGTGGCCTCATAGGCCGGAGATTCGGGACGGAAGACCTGGCCTGTGGCCTCACCGCGTCCCAGGCCGACGACCTTCAGCATGGCGTTCGCATCGACGGCGTAGTTGATGGCCTGCCGGACCTTCACATTGCCCAGCGCAGGGTTGGACTTGCCTGCACGGTCGAAGAGAAGGAGCCCGGCGAAGTTCAGGTTCTGACCGCTTGTTTTAAAGCCGGCAGCTTCAACCTGCGGGAGGATGCTGTTGTCCGCGACCGCGGCGGCGTCCAGTTGCTTGCCCCGCAGGGCATTGAGCTCGGACGTGGCGTCGGTGTACACGTTGATGGTGAGGGTGTCGTACTTTACCGAGTTCGCATCCCAGTACTTGGGGTTCTTCTCAAACTTGTAGGACGTGCCGACCACCGTCTGGCTGGTGTTCAGGGTGTAGGGGCCGGAGCCGACCGGATTTGTCTGCGCATCCGCCTTTCCGAAGGCGGCCGGGCTTTCCTGCAGGCCTGCCGCCTGGGCGAGATTGATGAGGAACGCCGGGTTCGCCCGCTTGAGCGTGATCACCAGGGTGGTCTTGTCTTTGGCCTTGGCATCAGCCAGGTCTGCGACCTTTGACTTCTGCGGTGAAGTGCCGTCGCGGAAACGCAGGAGGTTCTGCGCCGCGACCTCTGCGGTGAATGGCGTCCCGTCCGAGAAGACGACGCCGTCCCGGAGAGCCAGGGTCAATACCGTCTTGTCCGTGTTGTATTCCCACTTGGTGGCCAGGGACGCTTGGACATCCTTGCCGTTGGGCGCCGGCTTCAGCAGCCCGTCATAGACCGCTTGGGCGTACACGGACTGGTTACCCCAGTTCATGTTCCTGGCCTCAAACGTGGCCGGGGCAAGGACGTTGCCCAGGGTAATGCTCTTGGAAGCCTGGGAAGCGCTGCTGCCGCTTCCGCTGGCACAGCCGGTTAGCGCGAGGCCGGCAGTAAGTGTCACTACCAAACCTGCCTTGGTGAAACGCATCTTTACGTCCTTTCAGCTGGGGAGGCACCCGGAGCTTCGACGCTCGGTGCCTTCTGCTCCGCGATGAACAGTTAGCTACAGAATGGCAGATTGTGATCCAACACACAAGGCCTCTCATATAAAACTATGCACATAGCTTAGTCCCACAAATTATGGATTGACTCTGTTATTAACTGTTCCACTAGTGCTATAACAGTTACAGAACGCCACCGAGTATGGACTCAAGGCGGCAGGAGTTGCCCCGCCAGATCCGGACCTCCCGTACAAGACCGACAGCACAAGACAGGACAAGATCGATGAAGATCATTTACGTGGACGTAGACTCGCTCCGTCCCGACCACACCGGGCCTTACGGCTACGACCGGAAGATCACGCCGAACCTTGATGAAATGGCCCGGAACAGCGTGATGTTCGACCGGTATTACTGCTCCGATTCGCCGTGCCTGCCCTCCCGCACAGCGCTGACGAGCGGGCAGCACGGCATCAGCAACGGTGTGATCGGCCATTTCGGTGACGACTCCCGGTTCCGCCTGGACGCCGGGCATGCTCCCCACCCGGGCCGCCCTTTGCTGGGGCAAGCACTCAACGCAGCCGGATACACGTGCGCGGCGGTCTCATCGTTTGCCGAGCGTCACCGGGCCTACTACTTCATGGGGAACTTCCGTGAAAACGTGCAGGTCACTCCGGACATGGGCGATGAACCGGCGGACATGATCACCGACGCCGCCGTCGACTGGATCCAGCGGCACCGCGACGTGGACAACTGGTACCTGCACGTGACCTACTGGGATCCGCACACGGACTACTTGCAGGATGAATCCTGGACGGCCAAGGCGGCCGCTTCCGGTCCTGCCCCTGCGTGGCCGGACCAGGAAGCCATCGATTCCCACGCCGAAGTGTACGGTGCGCGTAGCGCCCTTGATCTTCACTACTCAGGCGCTCCGCGGAAGTCGCGAGTTCCCCACAACATGCCGGATGCCATCCGCACACGGGCCGACTTCGAGCACCTCATCAACGGCTATGACGGCGCCATCCACTTCTGGGATTCAGAATTCGGCAGGCTGCGCCGCCGGATCGAAGAAATGGGCCTGGCCGATGACGTGGCCATCATCGTTTCCTCGGACCACGGCGAATCCTTTGGCGAGCTCGGGCTGTACGCCGAACACGGCCTCGCCTCCGAGCCGGTCCACCGACTACCCATGATCATTCATTGGCCAGGGATCACCGACCAGCCCGGAGTGGCCGCAAGCCGGAACGACGCCCTGCTCTACAACATCGATTTCGCCCCGACCATCCTCGACCTGCTGGGTCTGGACCGGCCCGAAAAGTGGCAAGGCCACTCCTACGCCGCAGCCGTCCGGGGCGGAACACTCGAATCCCGCCCCTACCTTGTGTGGGGCCACGGAGCCCATACCTACCAGCGGGCCGTGCGCACCCGCGACCACCTGTACATCCGCACCTACCACCCCGGTTGCTTCCGTGCCGAGTGGGAATCGCTGTTCAATGTCACCGAGGACCCCTACCTGACCCGCAACCTCATCGACATCGAACCGGACCTCGCCATGCAAATGCGGTCCCACCTGTTCGAGTGGCTGGGTTTCTATGCAGGCACTCCGGGGGCCCTCCCGGACCCCATGCAAGGCGCACTTCAGGCAGGGCCCACCCTGTACAACCAGCCTGACGACTACATGGAGCACCTCAGGAACACCGGGCGGGCCCACCTCGCCGAGGACCTCATGGAACGGCTGCACCCCAAGAATGGCGCCACCCACGTCTCCTGGCACGCGCAAGTTCCCGTATCGGCCGGCGACCGGGCCGCCATGCGCAAGCGGTACGAAGCCATGATGAGCACGGAATGACCGCCACACCGGATATCCTCCTCAAAGGCGCTTCTACCCAGCGCCCTGAGGAGGCGAAAGTGTCGTTGGGTCGGTTGGAAGTCATTCTGCTGGGCTTGCTCTCCACCGGGGACCGCACGGGCTACGACGCATGGAAGTGGCTTGAGGGCCACGGTCCTTTCGTGGGATACACCGCCAAGACCTCGCAGATCTACCGGCAGCTGGGCAAGCTCGTGGAATGGGGGTGGGCCACGCAGTTCCTGGATCCGCGCAGCTCCGGTCCCGATGCAAAGCTTTACAGGATCACCGATGCCGGACGCTCCACGCTGCAGGAATGGATCGACTCCCCCTACATACCGTCACCCCGGCCCCTTGACCCGGACTTCCAGGTGCGGCTCCGCTTCGCCGGGAGCTCCGGCCCCGAAAAGGCGCTCGAATTGGTGCGGATCGAACTGGCCTACCGAAGGGAACGCGAGGCCAGCATTGACAGGAACTTCGACGAAGTACTCGTCAGCTCCGATGCCACCGCAGAGGAGCGACAATGGTCCAAGGAGTGGTTCCTGATGCAGAACGAACGCGGACACTACATGGTGTCCAACCTCATCGCCTGGCTCGAGGCAACGGAACGCCGACTCCAGACACTCATCGGAGAGCCGTCCGAAGGACAAACATGATCGCGGACAACGGAACACATGGCGCCACGGCCGGGAGCTGTTGTGCCGCGCCGCGGCAGGACAACGCAACGGGACGGGCCAATCGAACAGAACGGGCCGACGTCGGACGCTTCCTTCCGGTCGCCGCCGTCAACGGCGGCGCCTCCGCCGGAGCTTCGCCGGCCCTGCACGAGGACGTGCTGATTCCCGGCGGCGCGTTCGCGATGGGCGATGCTTTCGGCGAGGGATACCCGGCCGACGGCGAGACCCCGGTGCACGACGTGCGCCTGGAGGCGTTCCAGATCGACGCGACGGCCGTCACCAACCGGATGTTCGCCGCTTTCGTCCAGGACACCGGCTACCGCACCGAGGCCGAGCAGTACGGAACCTCGGCAGTATTCCACCTCCTCGTGCAGGCACCCAAGAACGAGATCCTCGGGGCCGCGGCCGGCGCCCCGTGGTGGCTGAACGTCCGCGGCGCCGACTGGGCCCACCCCGCCGGACCGGATTCACACTGGAGCACGACGCAGGAACACCCGGTGGTGCACGTCTCCCACCACGACGCCCTGGCCTACTGTGCCTGGGCCCGGCGCCGCCTGCCCACCGAAGCCGAATGGGAGTACGCCGCCCGCGGCGGACTCGCCGCCAAACGCTACGCCTGGGGCGATGAACTCACCCCCGAGGGCGAATACCGCTGCAATATCTGGCAAGGCACGTTTCCGAAAACGAACACGATTGAGGATGGCTATTTAGGGACGGCGCCGGTCAAGTCATTTCCGCCCAACGGCTACGGACTCTACGAAGTGGCCGGAAACGTTTGGGAATGGTGCTCCGATTGGTTCCTGCCCAAGTACTACCGCAACTCGCCCGCCCACAACCCCCAAGGTCCTACCATCGGCGCTGGGCGGGTAATGCGCGGCGGGTCATACCTCTGTCACGATTCATACTGCAACAGATATCGGGTAGCAGCCCGTACTTCTAATACCCCCGACTCCTCCAGCGGTAACTGCGGATTCCGCACCGTGGCGCTCACGTAAGAACGAATCAAACGAAAATATCGTCCGCTCCAATTCCGGCCCTCTCCTCATCGATCAGCAAGGGTCTTCCGGTGGGCGTCAACGAACCGCCTGATCTCTGTCGCGAGCTCGCCGTACTCGGGAGCACGGCCTAGGAACATGCCGTGCGTGGCGGCCTCGAACACGTGCAATTCCACAGGGACACCCGCGGTGTGGAGGGCCCGGTGGAGCCGCACGATATCAGACAGGATACGGTCACGCGTCCCAGTTGAGAGGAACGTGGGAAGGAATCCCAACGAGAAGTCTGCCAAGAGTGTAGACAAATAGGGGTGCCGCAAATCATGCCCCCGGCATACAGATGAGCGGGCGCCGTCACGTCACCGACGAGTACGCTGTCCAGCCAGCGATTTTGTATTCAAGGAAATTGCGTCGCTCACACGGGACGAAGCGGCTGCACTCTGCGAGGCCGCGGTTCTGCCGTTCACCCCCATCAACCGCCCCGACCAACTCTTCGATGATCCCCAGCTTGCAATGCCCGGGGCCATGACACCGCTGACGCCGTCGAATGGCCAGCAACTGCCGCTGCCCGCCGTCCCGGACGAACCCGGCTGACCGTAATCCCGGAGGAAGCCCTCAAGACAACAGCCGACCAAATATTTGTGCGGCTGGCCGTCTTGTCGCCCGCAGCGCGACCGCGTCGCGGCTGAGTCGCCCGCCCGGTGCTGGTTGGGAACACGGCAGCCCGTTCTTTGTGAGCCGCTAGCTGCGTTTTCCGGCTCCGTAGAGCAAGGTGTCGACGACCAGTGTGGCGAGTGTATCCGTTAGCTTTGCGTCCGGATCGTCATCCGCCGGGAATCTTTGCAGTGCCTCACTCATAAGGGCGTAGTACACCTGCCGCGTCCATTCCAGATCTGCATCCTGATGGAGCAGTCCGTCCCGCTGGGCCCTGGCGAGGAGATCCAGACAGCGGGCATTGATCCGATCCCAGATTTCGGCGGCCGCACTGGCGTCCGCCAGGGGGCTGCCAAGAGTGAATCTCCACGCGCTTTTCGTCCTTAAGACATTCGATGTTACACGATGCAGCGCAACAAGCGGAGGGGCAGAATCGGGGTTGCCCGCTTCGATGGCATCGGCAAGCTGTTGTTTGGCGGAGATCGCGAGAGCATCCATAAGAGATTTCCGGTTGGCGAACCTGCGGTGGACCGTGGTCCTGGTCAGCCCTGCCCTTTCACCGATCTGCTCCATGGAGGCGCCAGGGTCATCGGCCAATACCTGCTCGGCTGCTTCCAAAATGGCGCGCACACTGCGCTCAGCGTCAGCCCGTAATCCTCGACCCATCAATATCTCCATTCTTAGGATTACTCCATCCTAAGGGATACTCCGCAGAAACAGATTTAGATCTAAAAGAAACATAAATGTTGCAGATACTGCCATAACCGGTACACTCTTGGTACAGGTAAGCGAAATTCACTCCCGCCGCTATCGCCTCTCCTCCAGAGCCACGGCGGCACAGGACATCGGGCAAAAGAGCCCTTCGAACGGACTGGAGTCAAGACATGGCAACAACACGGAAAATCGCATTGGTAACAGGTGCCTCATCCGGGATCGGGAAGGCGGCCGCTGCAGGGCTGGTTGAGGCGGGCTTCGAGGTCGTCGGAACCAGCCGCAAGTCGGCGGGAGTGAAGCCCGCGGCAGGAATCACGTTCATCGACCTCGACGTAACAAGCGACGAGTCCGTAGCGGGTGCAGTGAAACACGTCATTGACCGATTCGGGAAGATCGACGTCCTGGTCAACAACGCCGGCATCGGCTCGATCGGCGCCGCCGAGGAAAGCTCCATCGCGCAGTCGCAAGCGGTCTTCGACATCAACGTTTTCGGCGTCATGCGCATGGTGAAGGAGGTACTGCCGCACATGCGTGCCCGAGGACGCGGACGCATCATCAACCTCTCATCGGTCCAGGGATTCATCCCCGCGCCCTTCATGGCCGTCTACGGCGCCTCCAAACACGCGATCGAGGGCTACTCCCAGTCCCTGGACTACGAGGTCCGGCAGTACGGCATCCGGGCCCTGCTCGTCGAACCCGCCTACACAAGGACCGGATTCGAGGCCAACAGCACGCAGCCCGACATGCCTTTGGCGGTGTACGCGCAGCAGGGGCAAACCTTCGGCCGCGTGATGGCGGCGGCGATCAAGGACGGCGACGACCCCGCCGTCGTCGCCAAGGTGATCGTCGAGGCCGCGACGGACCCGAAACCGAACCTGCGCTACACGGCCGGTACCTTGGCTGGACGCGCCAGCATACTACGCCGCTTCGTTCCCGCCTGGGCCTTCGACAGTCAGATCCGCAAGCTCAACCAGTTGAACGGCTGACACCCGACCACCCCACAAACCCCACCGCACCGTTCACACCGGGAGAGACCAGTGCCAGACACCTCACCATCCGCCGCCACGACCATCGCCCGCTGGCGCGCCGCCGGGGAACGCGGTGACGCCGACGCCGCGGTCGCCTGCCTGAGCCCGGACATCGTCCTCAGCTCGCCGCTCACCGGGCAGTTCCGCCTGGAGGGATCTGACCAGCTACGCGACTTCCTGGCCTCGGCATTCACTGCGGTCGAGGACATCCACTTCCACACCGAGACCGGCCAGGGCGACACGTACGCGCTGGTCTACCGGGCACGAGTGGGGACTCAGCCGTTCGAGGAGGCGCAACTGCTGCGGCTCGACGACAAGGCACACATCAGAGAGATCACGCTTTTCGGGCGCCCGATGCCGGCGCTCACCGCCCTGATGACCACCCTCGGGCCGGAGCTCGCCCGCAGGCAGGGACGCCGGGGCCTCGCGGCGCTCATGCGCGCAAGCACCGCACCGGTGCACGCGATGGTCACATTCGGGGATCGCCGCGTAGTCCCACTGACCCGACCGAGTGCAATACGAACCTGAGGGACCAAAAGTTTTCACCGATCCTGGACGTCGAACAGCTCCCCCTGGACCTCTCCCTGGCTACCGGAGGGATACGGGAAAGAACGCCGGCGAGATTCTTGCCGACAACCTCAGCGTCAGCATAACGGCAAATCTCGCAGCTCCCATCGAGGTCATGTACCCCCAACTGATCAACCTTTAGGATCATCACGCGGACCAATTCAACGGAAATGGAGCGGGGGCGGAGCGGGCGTTTCAGCCCTTGAAGTCGGTCCGCCGAGATGCCGACTGCACCCACTAAACATCGAACCACGTGCCGGCCCGGGATATAGAACTGCCTCATAACCGTAGAGGCCTCGCAGCCCACATCATAGAAAGAAAGGCAGCCGCTGTGACTGTAGATACGAATAGTCCAACCGGTACTCCCACGAGTCCGCCCATAGCCACCGCATCGGACGTTTCGAGGGAGACGACTACCGTCGTCGGGCTTCGAACCCTGATCGTGGGTGCTGGCGCCGTTGGAGGATTTCTCGGGTACCACCTGGCAAGAGCTGGTCGAGATGTAACTTTCCTCGTGCGTCCTGAACGTGCGCAGCTGTTGAAGGAACGTGGACTTGTTCTTCGCTCGGCTGGAGGCGAAAGTCAAATTAGCCCGCAGACGGTGTCGGCCCCGCAGATTGGTGGCTCCTATGACATCGTACTGCTGGCGGTAAAGGCGTATGCGCTCGAGAAGGCGATCGAAGATCTCGGACCCGCAGTGGGGCCAGAGACCGCGATCCTGCCCGTGCTGAATGGGATCCGGCATATGGATACACTTCAGGCACACTTCGGACGCGAGCACGTCCTTGGCGGCGTCTGCGTTGTTGTGAGCCAGCTGGAAAAGGATGGAGCGATTCGTCAACTCCTGCCTGGTGCCAGCCTTTCCTATGGGTCGCTCGACGGTATTCACGATAAGCGTCTGGACCGCGTCGACGCGACGCTCCGCGGTGCAGGGTTCGATACCGAGCTTTCCGGCTCAATAGAACTCGATATGTGGGAAAAATGGGTATTCCTGGCCGCCGGCGGTGCGCTCACCACGTTACTCAGAGGAACGGCTGGCGAGATCACGCGGGTGAGTGGGGGGCTTTCGACAGCGCAAGCCGTCATCCGGGAGTGCGTACACATCGCCGCAGCCGCTGGCTTTGCGCCCCGCCGCGCTGCCCTTGACCGTGTCGAAAGCACGCTGCTGCAGCCGGGATCCGGATTCGCGACGTCGATGTATCGCGATCTCATGCAGGGTCAGGACGTCGAAGCCGATCAGATCCTGGGAGATCTCCTTGAACGGGCAGAACTCCTTGGTGTGGATGCACCCCTGATTACCGCCGCGTTCGCGGGGCTGTCCATGTACATGGCCGCCAAGAGTACCGAGACCGGGCGTGAAGGCACTCATTGAGGGGCTACTGACGTGAAAACGAGGTGAGCATGGCGTGTTCGACGGCGACGAGTGCCTTGACGGGTCCGCGCCGGGTCGCGATGCGCCAGTCTTTCTCTGAGAAATAGGCGCCGTTTGACCGGGCCGCTGACATGGCCGCGATGCCCAGGGCTCCCTTGAGGTAACGGTTGCCCGGCCGGGTCCTGGCGGATTTGACCCGGCCGGCGGACTCGTTGGCTCTCCCGGGGACCTGCCGGCCCAGGATGCCGGGTCGGACCTACCGCCTCGCCGATGCATGCACATCATGTGTCACTGTTAACCTCGATTGGCGGTTAAGTTGCAGCCTGGAGTGGCGGTTTTGCCGTCCCGATGAGGACCCTGGCGGTTCTCTCCCGCTGCTGAAAGTCTTGAGAGCCGCCTAATCCTTTGAGGTGGCCTGGCTCTTGGCAGGATCATCTGCAGCGGCACAGCGTCCGTGATCAACGAGAACACCAACCCCACAAGCAAGGACCAATGCAAGGACGGCGGCTGGATGAACTATCCACAGTTCAAGAACCAAGGGCAATGCGTTGCCCACGTGGACCACAACGGCGGTTAATCAGCCCGGACGTAGGCGGATGACCGGTCGGAGAGAACTTCGCCACCAAAGGGTTCCTGCCACGAGCATCCGCTCGCAGATTGAGGAAGCAACAAAAACCGGGGGCAGTCCCAATGTGGCTCTACCTGCCGGATCACCTCCGGCCGGCAACCCACGACCCGCTTTGAATAGGCCGCGCGTACCGACCCCACCCTCATATCGTCTAGTGGCGTTCGAAGAATCGACCGGAAGGGATGGGATTTTTGCCAAGTATGGAAGGGCTGGTGCTTCCGTATTTGTGCCGGCGGGGCCGTGTTACCTTAAACGCTTTTCAAAGCAAAGGGAGAAGGGGATGGCAGTTGCATAGGGTTCATACACCGGAATGTGCGTGTAACCCAGCTTCGAGTACAGGGCGACGGCTTCGGGCTGCGGACGCCCGGACGTTTCCCGGGCCTCCGCATCCGAACCGCGAGCAGTCGATGGCTGGACTCACCAAATCCGGGCGCGTCAGCCCCTGCCACGGGCAAATGCTTCACATGAACCTAGTTCAGACTGCGGAGCGGAAGTACTCGCGTCAACATCAAGTGCCGACCGATAGGAGCAGCAGTGACAGAGCGTAAACGACTCATCACCTGGGATGACCCCGCCGTTGGCGCCGCAGCCATGCCGGGCATGAGCGGCCTGGACTACCTGCACTCAATGATGGGCAACAAGCTGCCCCCTCCACCCATGAACGAACTGCTGAATATGACGCTGGTCGAGGCGGCGCCGGGAACGGCCACCTTTACCTGCCACCCGGACGAATCCCATTACAACCCGATCGGCGCAGTTCACGGCGGGCTGGTGTGCACCCTGCTCGATTCGGCCCTGGGCTGCGCCGTACAGACCACCCTTCCTAAGGGCGTAGGTTACACCTCCATCGAAATCAAGGTGAACTATCTTCGCTCAATACGGGCCGGCAGCGGCCCGTTGACCTGCGTAGGCCTTGTATCGAAGGCCGGCAGTCGCGTCGCCTTCGCAGACGGCACCGTCACCGACGCCAGCGGCAAACTGGTCGCTACCGCCACCGGGTCCCTGCTCGTCTTTCCCCTCAGCTGACGGCAGATGGACACCTCGGTCGTTCAGCACGCAAGAAAAGAGTGAGGACTGTTACCGTCCACATTGAGGGGTACAACAAAGAAGCCGGGCTGGGCCCGAAGCAATCGGAACCAGCCCGGCGGTAGCCTGTGCTGAGCGAGGCTTAGCGCAGTTCGATTTCCAGCACCTGGAAGTCGTCAGCCGCGTGCCGGCCCACCAGCAGGCGGAACGTGCCCTGCTCGAACTGCCACCCGCCGTCGTAATGGCCGAAGGCCTTCGCCGGAATGCGCACCTCAACGCTGTCCGTTCCGGCCGGTGCAAGGTGAGTTCCGGCGTAGCCGGCGAGCCAGCGGACCGGGCGCTCCACGGCCGACTTAGGGCGGTCAAGGTACACCTGGACCACTTCGCGGCCGGTGCGCGTGCCGGTGTTCCGGGCCGGGACGTGCACTACAACGTCCTGCCCGGCGGTCACGTACTGCGGGGCGTGCGCCGTGCCGAAGTCGAAGGTGGTGTAGCCCAGCCCGAAGCCGAACGGCAGGGCCGGGGCGGCTCCGCCGGCGGCTTCCTGCTTGAGCCACGCCCGGTAGCCGATGTGGATACCCTCGGAATAGACCATCTTGCCGTCGACGGGCGTGGTGTTGAGGACGGGAACGTCGGCCAGCGCGGCGGGCCAGGTGGTGGGAAGGCGTCCGCCCGGTTCCTCTGCGCCCAACAGGATGTCGGCGATGGCGGTGCCGAATTCCTGGCCCCCGAACCAGGCCAGCAGCACGGCGCCTACCTTGTCCAGCCATGGCATCAGGACGGGCGAACCGGAGTTCACGACCACCACGGTGCGCGGGTTGACCGCGGCCACGGCCTCCACCAGCTGGTTCTGGAAGCCGGGAAGGTCCAGGTCCTTGCGGTCGAAGCCCTCGGATTCGATGGCGGCGTTGGTGCCCACCACGACGACAGCAACATCGGCCGTGCGGGCGGCGGCCACTGCGGCGTCAATTTCTGCCTGCGGGTCCGTGACCACGGTTTCCTCGCCCAGGAGGATCGCGGTGAAGGGGATGACCTGCTGCTTCGGCAGCTGGTACTCGGCCTCGATCCGAACGCTCTGGCCGGCCGTGGTTTCAATCGCGTGGACGGTCTTGGGCGGATCGAACAGGGCAGCGCCGAGGACGTCAGTGTCGTCCTCGAGTTCGCTGTTGAACACCTCGTCGCCGTCGAGAGCGAGCCAGATCTGTCCCACTGTCCCGATGCCCAGGTGGTGGACTCCCGCCGTCTCGGCAGTCCAGTCCGCCACCATACGGATGGAGGCGGCGCCGTCGGGGATGCCCACGCCGAACCAGATCAGGTGCGAGGCAAGCCGGTCTTCGCCGGAGATCTCCGAACCATCTTTGGCGAGGAACGTGACGCGTATACCGGTGCCTCCGGACACGGGGTTGCGGAGTGAGGTGCGGGAGAAGGCCTGCAGCCCTTCGGCCACTTTGGCGCCGCGGACGTAGCTGACGTTGACGTCGTCGGGCAGTGCCTTCCGCAGTCCCTCCAGCGGCGAGACGGTGTACCTGGGCATCACCGTGGCGCTGCCGCCGCCCTGGGTGCGCGCTTCCTCGGCGTTGTGGCCGATCACCGCGACGCTGCGAAGCCTGGTGGCGTCCAGCGGCAGGATGCCGCCTTCGTTGCGGACCAGCACTGCGCCGCGGACGGCCACTTCACGGGCGACGGCAGCACCGTTCAGCTGGGCGGGAAGCTCCGTCACGGCGGGGGTGAATCCCTCGAGCGAGCCCACGCGGGCGGCCAGCCGCAGGATGCGGGTAACCTTCTCGAGGATGGCGTCCCTGCTGACCCGGCCGTCCTCCACGGCTGCGAGCAGCTTGGGGCCCCAGTGGCCCAGCGGGCCCGGCATTTCGAGGTCCTGGTGTGCGTTGGCCGCATCCACGGACCGGACACCGGTCCAGTCCGAAACCACCACGCCGTCGAATCCCCATTCCGTGGACAGCGGCGTTTTGAGCAGCTTGTTTTCGCTTGCCGTGGTCCCGTTGATGGAGTTGTAGGAGCTCATCATCAGCCACGCACGCGCCTCCGTGATGGCGTCCTCGAAGGCCGCAAGGTACAGCTCGCGGAGCGGGCGTTCGGCCACCACGGAATCCGCGGTGAAGCGCTCGGTTTCAGCTTCGTTGGCCAGGTAGTGCTTGGGGGTGGCGCCGACGCCCATGGACTGCACGCCGGAGACGTATGCAGCGGCCATGGTTGCCGTGAGCCGCGGGTCCTCGCTCATGCATTCGAAGTGGCGGCCGCCCAGCGGTGAGCGGTGCAGGTTGATCGTGGGGCCCAGGACGGCGTGCACGCCCTTGCGACGCGCCTCCTGTCCCAGGACCTGGCCGTAGCGGCGCGCCGTTTCGACGCTCCAGGTCGCGGATAGGGCGGACGACGACGGCAGGGAGATGGAGTCGTGGCGCTCATCGAAGTCTTCTCCCCGGACGCCGGACGGACCGTCCGACATCACCACGCGGCCCAGGCCGATTTCCGGGATGGGATGCGTGGCCCAGACGTCCGCGCCGGTCAGCAGCCGGACCTGCTGCTCGAGGGTAAGGCTTCGGGCGAGTTCGAGGATCCGCGCGTCGGCGTCAGGGGTATCCGGAGCCGGGGACAGTGCTGTTGGTGAAAGGGCGGGGTTCATTTAGTTGACTCCTTTGATGCGGGTGAGGAGGACGGTCGATGATTCCCACGACGGCTCCGGCTATGAAGAGCGCGGGTTACCGCCGAGGGTGATGACGGGGGGCGCCATGGCAGGTACCTGGGACTGCCGGAGCGCTTGGGCGGCAGCGCAATCAGGGCGCGACCCAGCGACCAAGCTGGGCGCCTGCCCAGGTATCGGGGTGGTGAGTTCGAAAACCTTGATGGCAAGCACCACAAGGGCAGGAGCCAGCACAGCCAGCCAAAGCCCTGCGCTTGCGATCAGCATCCCGATGACGTAGGCGCGGGGTGCCCTAGCCAGTGACGGGGCACCTTTACCGGTGGTGTCCTCGTTGCTGCTGTAGAGGGTCCTGCCGACCGGAGAAGCAGCGGGATCTTGGGGAATGGCTTCTTTCGGCCACATTGCCTCCTGATAAAAGATGCACTCACACCGCACCTGGGGCAACGGTCCTTGGCAGGCGATAAAGACGACACCGGGACATACCTGAGTGCGCGTGGCTCATGGGGATTGGGAACGGACTTTCGGCGGGCTGGAGCGGCGGGTGGATTATGGCGGTACCACCGGCAGTCTCGTCACCGTTCAGCATTCGAGCGACCATGCCGTCGGGTTCAAGTTCTTCTACAGCCTCGAGACCGACCTGCCAGGCTTGGTCGGCATGTTCGAAGTCGATCCTAAATCCACGACCGACGGTCAGCAAGGTGTCATCGCCGAGATTCACGACCATGCCGTAACTATCGGATCCGGCTGGATCTACGCCGATTCCTGCGGCTCTGGTGATCACCAGATCGATGCTCCCCAGGGACCGCGTCACCATCGGGACGGCATCCGTGAGATGAAACCCCATGAGTTCGCTCCGCGTGCCGTCGGGATGACGTGTCAACGGAAACACTGCAGACAGTAAGGCGTAGGCGTCCTCCAAGGGAGCGAGATCTTCCCAGTCGGCAGAGTCAACACCGAAGGGAGATACGCCGAGCGCGCCGTACTCGCCCATGGCGAGGAAGGCGGTCCCGACACCAGACTGATCTCGCCGCTGCTCGGGGATGAACAAGCCCCGGGACATCTTTGCAAAAGCGGGCAGGATCTTGTCCGGGTCACCGAAGTACACGTCGGGTGTGAATAGGTCCACACTTGTCGCGATGGATGTCCAAACATCCGCGACCCGCGGCAGAGGACCGCCACTTGGGTAGGTGCCGGGGACCTGGCCTCCCGCTACTGCGAACCCCTCGACCTCGATGTCAATCTCGCTGTCAAGCCACGCATTTACGTAGAAGGGAAGCGGCGAGACGGTTCGTGCTCGGCGTGCCAGGGCTTCGACATGGGATGCGTACCCCCAAGCCATGAACGCCTCGTCACGTCCTAGCGGATCGTCCGTGACGTCTGCCCAGCTTCGGCGGTCTCCCTCGAACCCGGGACGTTGGCGAAGGGATTGCCTCAGACTGTCCGGCACGGCCGCATGGAAGGCACGATCAGCCTGCTCGGAATGATCTCTGGATGCTCCCAGGAGACCTATTTCGTTCTCGATCTGGATCATGATTACGGTACGGTGCTCGGCGTCGATCTGCTCTGCATGCTCCACAAGCGCCTGAAAGGCAGGTGCGTCGAGCTGTGTGGGGCCGAACGGCGAGAGCGTGTCGGACAGCCGGCCGTCGTCGAGCACGCAGCGTGGGAACCTCTCCCAATCGAGCTTCACCCATGCCGGTGCGTAACTGGAGGATCCATTCTTCCAGGCCCCGAACCACAGCAGCACCAGGCGGAGACCTGCTCTACGCACCTCGGAGACGAGCTTGTCGACTGAGGAGAAATCATAGTTGCCTTCTGTGGGTTCGAGTGCTTCCCAGGTGACGCTGGCCAGGACCGTTGTCGCGTTGACTTTGCTGGCGGTCTCAAGTCCGTGGCTCAGGGCGGCTGTTCCTGATGAGGTGGAGTTGTGAAGTTCGACTCCGAGCACGGGAAAGTGTCTGCCGTCGACTACGAGTTGCGCAAGCCCGCTGGTGCGGTCGAGGTGTGGCACCATAACGGCGCTTGCGGTGGTTGTGTTTGTCATTTGATTCCTGTGTTTGCGATGCCCTGGATGAAGTAGCGCTGTAAGAAGAGGAAGACCACGATGATCGGCAGCACGACGACGACCGCGCCTGCCAAGAGCAGCCCATAGTTTGTGCCGTTGGCCCCGATCGAAAAGAGCGCGAGAGCCACCGGAAGGGTGTACATGTCGTCCGTCTGTGCGATCACCAAGGGCCAAAGGAAGTTGTTCCATTGGGCCAGGAATGTCAGGATCGCGAGCGTGGCGAGGGCGGGTCCCGAAAGTGGCAGGATCAGCCGGAAGAAGGTCCGGACCTCTCCGGCACCGTCCAGTTTCGCCGCCTCCAGGAGGGCATCGGGAATGTCGCCGATGAACTGGCGCATGAGGAACACACCGAGTGGCGTGACGATATAGGGAAGAATCAGCCCAAGATAGCTGTTGGCCAATCCAAGGTTGCTGACCTGCACGAACAAGGGCACGAACGTAGCTATACCCGGGACGACGAGCATCAGTAGCACGAGCGAGAACAGCAGCCGTTTGCCCGCGAAGTCGATCTTTGCCAGGGCGTAGCCAGCCATCGCGCAGAAGAGAAGATTGCCAATAACACAGGCGATGGCGACTACGACGCTGTTGAAGAAGTACCGCCCGAAGTTCTGCCGTGACAGGAGATCCGTGAAGTTGCCGAGGGTGGGGTTTTTGGGCAGCCAAGCGTTGGGGTCGGCCAGGATCTCGCCTGTCGGCTTGATCGACCCGAGAATCATCCATGCGAAGGGAGCCAGGGTGACGAGGAGCCCGAGGGAGGCAATTATGTAGATGAGGGTGCGTGCGCGGAAGCCCTTACGGACTGAGCGCACCGAAGCGGTGATGGTCATTTCAACTCCTGGTGCGGAACAATCGGAACTGGAGGAAGCTGAGCAGCGCGATGCCGAGTACAAGAACGTATGATGCTGCTGACGCAAGCCCGTACAGTCCAAAGCCGAACTGCTTATACGCGTAGTAGCCGATCGAGATCGTGCTGTCGAGGGGGCCGCCGCCGGTCATGACGAACGGCTCCTCGAAAAACTGCAGATAGGCGATGCTCAGCAGGACCGCAACGACAAGAGTCGTCGGTTTCAACAACGGCAGCGTGATGCTGCGGAAGGAACGCCACTTGGTGGCGCCGTCGACACTCGCTGCTTCATGGAGCTCGGTCGGAATTGCCTGGAGTCCGGCAAGAAAGATCACCATGGGGATTCCGAAGTTGCGCCACACGGCCATGATGATGAGAGCCGGCATCGACCACGCCGGATCGTTGAGCCAATCAGGACCGGCGATTCCGATTGCTCCGAGGGCGGCATTGAACAGCCCGTCCTCCTGGTACATGTATCGCCACACGACAGCGATGGCAATAATGCTCGTCACAACCGGCGCGAAATAACCCACGCGGAACACAGCCTTCAGGCGGGTGATACCCGAATTGAGGGCAACGGCCGCGACAAGGGAAACGAGCATCGTGACAGGTATGCCGACCGCGACGAAGTACAGGGTGTTCAGCACCGCGCGAATGAACATGCCGTCAGCGAACAACGTCAGGTAGTTCTCCAGTCCCACAAAGCTCACACCGAACGGGGTCCGCAGGTCGCGGCTCCTGATATCCGTGAAGCTCATCAGCAACGAGGAAAGCACCGGCCACAGACCGAACGCGAAAAAGAAGATGAGGAATGGACTGCAAAACAACCAGGCGGCCATCGTGCGCCCACGCCGGGCACGGTTCCCCTTCCGGGGTGGCTGACTGGTGCCAGCCATCTCGGAAGTCGCTATTAGAGTTGCCACGGGTGTTACCTGCCTGTCCCGATTTTCTTAGCACCGGACTGGATCGCTGCCTGCGCCTCCTCGGGAGTGCTGGCACCCTTCGCGACCTTCTCCGCTTCGGCGTCTATGAGCGCACCAATCTGGGTCCAAGTCGTAACTGCGGGCGCATTCTGCGCGTTCTCGAGCTGCTTACCGAACACCTTGAGGTAGGCGTCCGAGGAGAGAGCCTTGGAATTCCAGGCCGACTGCACCGCAGGCAGATCGCCGGAAATCTTGAACCACTGCTCTTGCGTGTCGGCCTTTGACAGCCATCGGACAAGCTTCCACGCACCGTCGCGGTTCTTGGCGTTTTTGAATACCGCGAGATGGCTACCGCCTATATACGACGTGTTGCCCGCCGGGCCAGCAGGGACGGGCGCAATGCCGACCTTGTTGAGGAACTCCTCACCTCCTGCCTGCTTCAGCAGACCGATCTCCCACGGTCCGGAGATGAACGAACCGACTTCACCCGAAACGAATTTCGGTTCGATCTCTCCGAGGCTGACCGGCCCGTTCTGACTTGCGATTCCGTTCGTGAACAACGACTGGTATCGCTTGAGTCCTTCCAGCGCCTGCGGGGAATCAAAGGTTAGCTGCGTACGCTTCTCGTCCGTGAGCTGAGCCCCCGCCTGCCACATATACGGGAGTATCGTCTGCCACGTATACGCGGCACCGGTCGCAGCCGAGAAGCCCCACTTGGCCCCCTGGCCCTGGAGGCCCTTGGCGAAACCGTCGAACTTGTCCCACGATTCGGGGGCCGTGAGCCTCGCCGCGTCGGCAAGGTCCTTCCGATAGAACAGGGCCCGCGTTTCGACGTACCACGGCACCGCAAACGTGGCACCGGCGATTTCGGAGCTGCCTTGTGCGCCCGGGAAGAACGATTTCTTATCAACAAGGCCCTCAGGCACCGCCTCCAGGCCGCCGCCTGCGACGAACGAAGCCAGGTCGGAGGAACCAACCATCGTCGCGTCGGGCGTTGACCCTGATGCGACCGCAGTTTCGATTTTCTTGGCATAGTCCTGCCAGGGCACTGCAGTGACCTCAACGGTTGCGTCGGGGTTCGCTTCCTTGAAGCCCTTGATGAGTTCAGGCAGCTTTTCGCCCTCTGTTCCCATCGCCCAGACCTTGACGGTACCCGTCGCCGGGCCGGCGTCCACCGCGGCGCCGGGCTGGACGTCCTTGACCGCAGTCTCAGTTCGTCCGCATCCAGTAAAGACAAGAGCTGTCAACACGCCACCCGCTACGGTAGCAAGAAGTTTTTTACGTTTCATCAGCAGATTTTCTCCTCATTGAGTACGGCGAAGTGTGCCGTCCAACGAAAGTAACATCCAAAACCGAACGACTGCAACATTTTCATCAAAATTGGCTATCATGAATGAGTGACCACCACGATGCCCCCCTCTGCCCAGCCGCCGATACGTCGGGGCCAATACGCCAAAACAGCGCAACGACGGCAGGAAATCGTCGAAGCGGCGACGAACGTGTTCGCCTCCCGCGGCTACCACGGGGGATCCCTGCGTGACATCGCCCGACAGATCGGGTTGAGTTTGACCAGTGTCGTTCATCACTTCCCGGCAAAGAGCGACCTTCTTGAGGCTGTTCTGGACAACGCCGATCAAACAGGAGGATGGACACTGGACCTTGCACGCACCGAAGGGGTGAAGGTTGCAATCCTCGCGCTGGTCGATTTCAATCTGGAGCGCCAGGAACTGCTGCGGCTTCTGGCGATTGTGTCTTCTGAGGCGTCGGATCCAGCACACCCAGCTCACCAGTGGTTCGTGGACCGTTATGCCAATCTCGCCTCTGCTCTCGCCAAACTCGTTGAGCACGACATTGAACGTGGCCGCGTTTCGGCAGACGTCGACCCGGAACTGGCTGGGCGCTTGGTAGTGGCTATGTGGGACGGACTGCAGTTGCAATGGTTGCTCGACCCCACGCAGGACATGCACGGGAAAATGGACGCCGCCCTCAACCGCCTGCTGCAGTAGGTGCACTACGCCGCCTCGGGGCTCGGCGCAGCCTACGGGAGCACGGAGGACATGCTGTGCGCGTTGGGCGTCGGCCTTTCTCATCTGCGATCGCCCCTCCGAGGTCCATGCGGCTGCCCGCGAGCTCGATGAGGACCTCGGGCGGGGTCGCGCTGTTGAAAGCGATCGCTTGGCGCACCTCGTCGTCGTTGTCTTCGGCGAGCGAGGCCAGGGCGGCTGCTGGCGTGTTCGGGTTCGCCGCTACGGCCCGCCGCACCTGGGCGCTGCGCCGCTCCCCCGCTTCGCATTCCCTCACACCTGCCACGGCGATAAATGAGCCACCAACGTTACTAATGAGATGGGTCGTTGTCGTGCCACAAAGACGTCCGCACATGGGCCAGAACCCGCGTGATTCCGGGGATTATGGTACCCACCTCCTATAACAACTTTGGTGGCACGGAGCTCATGCGGTCGTCCCAGTGACGGCGGTGAGGTGGGTGGTGCCCGTAGTTTTCACCGCAGCCCAAGGTTTTCGTAGAGGCGGAAACCTTCCGGATCCCTTTCCAACCGGACAACCAGGTCCTTCATCCGCGTGATTTCGACTGGGCTCTCCGCACGACCCAACGGAACGACAGCGGCTACCTACCGTGCCCAAACCTTCCGGCACAGGATGATGCATTCGAACCGTTGGAGCACCCCGTGACGTCCTAGGGACTTCAGGGAGGGGCTCTACCAGAATGAAGGTGGACTGACCATCATCGGCCGTATAGGCAACGCCACGAGCAGACCTCCGACGTCAACAGAGGTGCAGCTTCCGCGGTTCCTCGAACACCGAAAGGCTTCTTCTCGGTTCCTGTCGTTCTGATCTTCAATCATCGCCGGGCGGGCCCTGCGAGCAACCAGGGCGCTACGCGCCGCTCGCAATCCAAAAGTTCGCCCGGCGTTCCCACGTCACTTGTCTCCTCGCCAACTTTGGATTGTTCCCGGTACCCCAAGTTGCACTCCGGCCCCTCAACCCAGCGAAGGCTCCGCTAACAGAACGACGCCGAAACATACCGACACGCCGAGTTGCCCCCAGCCGCGTCCGGGCAGAAACCCAATTCAGACAGAAGTCATGTAGAACGGACCCCACCCACCATGAAGAAGCAAGACCGCAAACCACTCCCCAGACCAGGAAGCGAGGCAGAGGACCACAAAACGCCCCCCGAAGGGGCCCATAAAAAGCTGATTTGTGCACAGTCAGAGGGCCAAAGGCCCCCTGACCTGCGGAAACACTGTGCCCGAGGTGGGACTCGAACCGGCTTCCGACCCTTGAAACACAGGGAACTCCAGAAAACATGCCGAGTACGGCCCAGTCCGGCACCGGTACGGCCCAGTCCGACGGCAAGGGTGTGCACATTGTGCACACCCTCTTTTGACGGATTTGGGAGCATCGTCCCCCGGGTGAAACACGCCGATACACGGTCTGCCGTGGATTCGGGCGATCGCTGGCCAGCCTCGCAGAGAATCTGGCTGGGACAGTCGCACTCCCACCAGTTGTCGCCTCAGATACCGCATTCATTGGAGCCGCATCAGGGCATGGCTCAATGTGGTGATAACGCGTTGCCCGCCCAGACGAGGAGATCGCAATTTCCTGGCCCGCCTCGATCGAGGCGCTGCACCCGGTACAACACACGGTTGGTTCACCTTGAGTAGCCTGGCGGAACATCGGCCACGATTCGATTCGACATGTTCGCAGATCCGGATAGCCAAGGGTCCTAACCATGTGAGGATGCCGCATTGATCTCGGCCGCCACCTCGGGGGTGGTGCTCTCGCCGTCTACTCCGGGCATCGCGATAACGGCGACAACCGTGAGTATGGCACTGACCAGTACGGCCAGAAACACGGCGGAGGACGCCGACACGATTGTCTGCGGATCGGAATTGCCGCCTGGGACGCTGGCGTAGATCGCGTTGGCTACTGCCCCGAAAACGGCGACGCCGATGGAGCTGCCAATCGAACGGGCAAAGAGATTGGTTCCGGTGACTACGCCGCGCTCGTTCCACTCGACACTTGACTGCGCCGCGATGAGGCTCGGGGTTGCTACCAGCCCCAGCCCTAGTCCGACGACGAAGCAACACGCCGCCACAACCAAAATGTTGGGGGAAGAGGCAGTAAGCGTAAGAACCGATGCACCGATGACCGCGACCGTGACACCGATCAGTGCTGTCCTGCGGTACCCAATCCGGAGATAGAACCGGCCCGCCTGGGACGCACTGATCGGCCAGCCGACAGTCAATGCCGCCAGGGCGAGCCCGGACAGAACGGGCGAGGTCGTGAGAGATCCCATGAGGAACGTGGGCACGTAGGAGGTAAGGCCGAACATGGTTGCCCCAATGCCGAAAGAGATGATCGACGTCGTCAGCAGCAGGCGCCGGGACACGACCCACAGCGGCAGTACGGGCTCTGCGGCCCTCCTCTCAACGAGAACGAAAACCGCGAACAGGAGTGTGCCTACTCCAAACACGGACATGCTGGTGGCGGAGTTCCAAGCCCATGCCAGGCCGCCCTCGAGAGCCCCAAGGATAAGCAGGCTGAGGGAAACTGTTAGCAGTCCCGCCCCCAAATAATCCACCTGGTGCTTGGCGCGCTCGATACTTTCGTGGAACGTTCGGATCAGCAGCCACCCAGCCAAGAGGCAAAGCGGGATGTTCACGAGGAATATCGCACGCCAGATGCTGAGTGAAGCGAACAAGCCACCTAGTGTTGGGCCAATGACCGAGGAAAGTGCCCACACACTGGCAAGGTAGCCTTGCACCTTAGCCCGTTCCGTCACCGTGTAGATATCGCCGACGATGGTCATAGCCATCGGCAGGACTGCTCCCGCGCCCAGGCCTTGGAGCACGCGGAACGCAATGAGGGCCGCCATGCTCCACGCCACGCCGCAAAGGATCGAACTGAGCAGAAAAAGAGCGATACCGCTAAGGATGATCGGCTTACGGCCAACGACGTCCGAGAGTTTCGCGTAGGCGGGCACGGAGACAGCCTGCGCCAACAGATAGGCCGAGAAAAGCCATGGAAAGGATGTGAAGCCGCCAACGTCTTGCACGATCGAGGGTACAGCCGTCGCCACAATCGTCGAATCAATCGCCACCAAGCCCGACGAGACCATTAAGGCAATAAGGATGGGGCCCCGCCGGGACCGAAACCCGACACCGTCGGCAGTCGCTGTCGTCACTTAATCTCATTCCATCCGTCAATGATGTGCTCTTCGAACCGAGTATGGCGGGTAGTGGGTATCCGGTTAGCTCAGGTGGCGGGGTCCGGTCCCGAATCGTGGGCAGTGATTTGGCGGTAGGTGGTCGGTGCTTGCGTAGTGCCGAGGCCGAGCAGGGACTGGAAGGCCGCCATGGGCGTGCCGCGCCGGTTGTAGCGGAAC
>NZ_JBFRGF010000051.1:0-30278 GCF_052115205.1 Arthrobacter sp. 2RAF6
CCTACAACTCGGCCACCAGGCCAAGGCCGACGGACGGTGGCGCATCTACGTCTTCGCGGATACAAGCAAGGCCGGGACTGAACAAGGGGGAACGTCGCCCGTCGTCGACTTTGCCGAGTGGATCGCGAACTCGCCGGACTCGCCGCTGGCAGCAACGCCGTCGGGCGCCGACCGGGACGCATGGTTCGACGTGAAGGTGATCTACCAGCAGGACCACACGAACGTGGACATCAACGCGGTTCCGGAGGCCTTCAAACCGCAGGTCGGACCCTTCAAGCTCACGTACCTTGAGAAGGTCTACGCCACGGACCCGGCGGCGGACATCTTTGAACTGCGCGGCCTGGACCGCGGCGGCGTCGTCGTCGTGGTGCGTCCCGACCAATACGTCGCGAACGTCCTGCCGCTGACCGCGACGGCGGAACTCGCCGCGTTCTTCGCACCCTTTCCGCCGGCGCAGCCAACCGAAACCGAGGCGCTGTCCGCAGCAAACGCAGACGCAGGCCTCGCCAACAGCCTGGCATGACATTTGCGCGATTCCCATCATTGTCGGGACCGGAAAGCAACGTACGGCAGGCCGTGGAGGAAACCGGTGTGGCCGCTGGCGTCCTGGACCACCCGGCCAACGGCGTGCACTGGCTCGCCAACAAGATCGCCGCACACGGGGACGGCATGAAGGCCGGCGACATCATCCTAGCCGGCTCCTTCACCCGCCCCATCTGGGTCTACGAGGGCGACACCGTCCACGCCGACTACGGACCTCTGGGGAGCATCACATGCCGCTTCGAGTAGCACCGGACCCCACTTTCCGCGACGCCCTGGCCGCCGACCGCCCGCTGGCCGAGATGTGGATGTGCAGTCCCCTGATTGCAGAGCTCTGTGCCGGGTCCGGCCTGGACTGACTGCTGATCGACGCCAAAAGTCACCCGAAGCCGTAGGGGCAGGAGAACTGCACGCCGCCCGTGGCTCGTTCACGATTGGCGGAGGTCACTTCGCTGGTGGCCGTCACCGACGCCAATACGCACTCGATTCCGCTAATCAACCACAAGTACGCCCGGCTCTACGGAACCAGTAAGACGCTACCCTTCAATCTCGCCATGGCCTCGATCGCGCCCACTCGGACCCGTCCGATTGGGACCGCTCAGTTGTCACTTGAACCGAACACGCGAATATAATCACCACCGAACCACAGTGGCATCAGAGTCAAAGCCTCATCAAGCACGTGCACAACCTCCAAGGGAGTGACCGTCAGTTACCGTCCCGCTACGAAAGAACCCAAAGTTGGAAGCAGCGAAGATCACTACCACCGAAATCCGTGATCTCAATGAATGGCGACAGACGGTGGCGTCCAGGCTGCTGCCACTAAGCATTGACTCCGACGATGTGGAGGGCTTCCACGCCACGATCCAAGGCATTACGGTCAATGGGATCCGACTCTTCAACATCACTGCCACCAAGCATCGGCTTGAACGCACACGCCGCCTCGCGCAAGGAAGCGCGGACCCTTTCTATTCAATCTCCCTTCAACTGAAGGGCACCAGCACCATCGAACAAAACGGCAACACGGCAACCCTGCAGCCGAATGACTTCGCTGTTTACGACTCCACGTTCCCGTACCGGAGGACATTTGCCGACGATTCACAAACCCTCGTGGTCATGTTCCCACAACAGCTGGTCAACTTGCCGCCCCGGGCACTCGCGGAAATCGCAGGCCTGGGAATTTCGGGTCAACATGGTCTAGGAGCCATCGTCGCGCACTTCCTGGTCGGTGTCGCCGATAACTTGGAGGCGTTTCAAAGCAGCCTAGGTCTGAGCATGGCGCACTCCCTGGTGGATCTGGTCTCGGCGGCATTCTCAGAGAAGCTAGGAGTCGTAGTACCGCACCGCTCCGACGCCCATTTGGAATTGACGATGCGGATCAGGGACTACATCATTTCCCAACTCTCTGATCCGGAGCTAGGGCTGAACCAGATCGCCGAGGCCCACTTTATCTCAACCCGATATCTTCAAGTGCTCTTCCGAGAGCAGGGGACAACCGTCTCAACATGGATGCGTGAACGCCGGTTGGAAATGTGCCGTCGTGATCTCGGCGACCCTCTCGGACAAGCAGACTCTATTCGGGCAGTGGCTGAACGCTGGAGCTTCTATAACCCGGCGCACTTTTCCCGCATTTTCAAAAATGCATACGGCTACAGCCCCCGAGACTACCGCCTGAACGTGCTTCACGGCCATGACAGCAGTTTCGGGGTTTCCGGGGACCAAGCTCCCTGACCAGGACGAAGCTCGCGGTTGCCCGAGAGTCCGATTCTGCTGTCGGTTTGCTACTTAATACAACGTTGAGGCATCACGCAACCATCTCCTTGTGGCTTCCGTCCGCGACCTTCTACCGTGGCCTCAACCCGCCCGGAATTCAGGAGTATCAAAAGGTGACGAAATCTCACCCGGATGCAGCTCTGGCCGGACCTGCAGGAAACGCAGGGTGTGCCGGGACGACCTGCCGGACCAGGCGACGTCAGCTGAGACTTCCGCGGCGACGAACGTCGGCTATGGCATCGCCCAGTCCTTCAGGGGTCGCCGGCTCGCCACAGACGCCGTCCGCGCAGTCACCCAGTTCGGCTGGACGATACAGGCCCTTTATCGAACCGAGCTCTACATCGAGCCATGGAATACGGCATCAATCAAGACCACCGAACAGGCCGGCTACATTCATGAACGACTTCTCAGATCCCATCAGGAAATCAGCGGTGAGCGCCGGGATATGCCGCTCTACTCGAACGTACGAAACTAAGCTACAAGCCCCCGCAAGACGGTCCTTCAGGATTCGGCCAAACCCGCATCTGCAGTTGGAGACTGCGGTGAGCCGGCTGAGCATGCTGACCTTCACGCAGCGTCGAGGTCCGCTCGCACGTCGCCCAGGGCGAACCCGGGCAGCAGCCCGGCCGGGCTCGGGCAGGCGCTGCTTCAGCGCGCATGTTTGACGGCAAGTCAGCCACCGCTCGTATGCCCTCACGCACGCACGGTTAAGGACATATCCCCGGGGGTCTATTTAAGGGTTCGTAAAATCCTTATAAACGAGCCAAAACACGCCTGCGTATCCCGCATGATCACGGCGAAAACGCTGTGATCACCACATATTCACTCGTTGGCGAGCTGTGCTGTGTCCCCGGAATGGAAGATTACTCGGAGCCTGAGTCGACTGCGTTCGGCCTCACTTATTTGACTGCTGCGGGACAACCCGAGACTTCGCATCGTGAACTTCGGATGGAGGCGAGTCCTGTGCTTCACATGAAGGCGCAGGCCACTTCAGTACTCTTGGGTTCATGAAAGTGATCGGGCTGCTGGGCGGCATGAGCTGGGAATCTTCCGCAGAGTACTACCGGCTGGCCAACGAGATGGTTTGCGACCGCCTGGGCGGTGTCCACTCGGCTCGGATCCTTCTCGATTCGGTAGATTTCGCCGACATCGAAGCGCTCCAGGCTTCAGGAGAGTGGGGGGCTGCTGGTGAGCTCCTTGCCGCCAGGGCTCGGGCACTTCAAGAGGCTGGGGCCGGTCTGATTGCGTTGTGTACGAATACGATGCACAAAGTCATTGGAGCCATTGAAGAAGCCGTACAGATACCTGTGATTCACATCGCCGATGCCGTCGCCGCGAAGGTACGCGAGGCTGGGCTGGAGCGAATCGGCCTGCTCGGAACCGTATTCACGATGGAACAGGACTTCTACCGGGATCGGCTTGCCGGACACGGAATCGAAACGCTCATTCCTGTCCCAGACGACAGGTCGGTCGTTCACCTGGTGATCTACGACGAGCTTGTCCGGGGCGTTGTTTCCGAAGACTCGCGACGGGCCTACCGCGAAATCATCAACCGGCTTGTTCAGGACGGCGCACAGGGCATCATTCTCGGCTGCACCGAGATCGAGATGCTTGTCTCAGCGAATGACAGCCCAGTGCCAGTGTTCCCCACCACTCGTCTTCACGTCGAAAACCTGGTGGATGCAGCTTTGGCAGAAACAGGGTGAACAAGGTACCAGGAGCATGGCTGGTTCTCCTGCCCATCGTCGAGGCACGTTGTCGGCAGGGCACTGGTGCCGGTTTCTTCCGTCGGTGCGCCTTGAGACAATGGGCAGATGTCGGAATCCATTAGCCTCTCGTCTTTAGAGATACGGCGTTATCGACGCGACGACGCGAACCAGACCCTGGCAATCTTCCTCGACGCCGTCACGGTCACCGCTTCGGCAGACTATTCGCCTGAGCAGATCGCGGCGTGGTCCCGACCAGAACAACGGAACGCCCCCGAGTGGGACCAAGGAATGCACGACCGCGACAGCTACGTGGCGATCATCGACGGCGAGATCGCAGGCTTCTCGGACGTGAGTACCGAGGGCTACATCCACATGATGTTCGTATCGCCCCGCCACTCCCGCCGAGGCATCGCCACAGCACTCTTAAACTCACTGGAAACTCGAGCGCGTGAAGCAGCGACAGACCGCCTCTCAGCCACTGTGAGCATCACCGCGCGACCATTCTTCGAACGCCACGGGTTCGAAGTAGTGGCCGAGCAGCATCCCGTCATGGCCGGCGTACAGATGGCCAACTTCCATATGACGAAGTCGCTCGACGCGGTCGAGTGACCGACCCCTGACCCGCACGACTCCTACCTTAGCCGAGCTATCGGTGAACGAAGCCGAGACAGGAAACACGGCCGGCTAGAGGTTAACCCCGAGTTCGTCGGACCAGAGCCGTCTGGTGGCTCGAGCCGCTCCTGGATGAGTGGAACCGCGCCATCGAGGCTGGCGGCGACTACGTGCCCAACCCTCCAAGTTCCACTCGCGATCGCACGGCTCCAGATAAGGATTGGTTTTGCGGGACGAATGGCGGCCGCTATGGGGGAAATCCGGGTAGAGCCGGTCAGCCACCGTGAGGAGTAAAAATCGCTGGAGTTACTCCTGTCACGGTTATCCGACATTGCGGAGATCGGACCTTGACTTGCTCCTTGGGGTGGTGCGTTCTGTAGGTGAGGTCGAGAATGGTTGGGGGAAGCAGAGATCCAGCGGCGCGAGGAGGCAACGATATGGACGGCATAGCCGATCGGTCGGCGATCCGCGAGTATGCGGCGGACGGGATTGTGGTGACCTGGGAACCGGGACGCTGCGAGCACGCCGCCGAGTGCGTCCGCGGGCTGCCGCGAGTCTTCGACCGCGACCGTCGGCCGTGGATCGATGCCACGGGCGCGGCCGTCGATGAGATCGTGACTGTGATCGATCGCTGCCCGAGCTTCGCGCTGGGCTATCGGACCGGCGACGGCCGGACGCGCACCGCACCAGCCGGCCGAGGGCCGCGGTCAGACGCGTAGTGGCCGCGCTGATGCTCACGGTAAATCATGATGTAGCCAGCCTGCACGGTTTGTTGGCAGCGAAGTTGGAGGCCTTGGTGCTTGTCTGATCGCGTACTTGTCTGAGCTTGTTGACGGGGCCGCTCGCGCGTAGTCTATGAGCCACACCACACCGGCTGCCAGGAGGACTCACCATGGCCACAAGCGAAGCCAACAAGGAGACCGTGGCGCGACTCTTCGATGCCTTCCGGGCCGGAGACACCGAGGCCTTCAACGAGCTGATCGTGCAGGACTACAAGCAGCACAACCCGCAGGCCGGCGATGGTTTGCAGGCGGTCAAGGACTTCTTCTCCCAGTTCGGGCCGGTCGACGTCGAAGTTCATCGTGTGATCGCCGAAGGTGACTTCGTCGCCGTCCACTCGCACTACAAGACGTTCAACTCCGCAGGCGTGGACATCTTCCGGTTCAGTGAGGACGGCAAGATCATCGAGCACTGGGACGTGCTGCAGGAAGTCCCCGCGACGACGGCAAGCGGGAACGACATGTTCTCGCAGCTGAGCTGAACTTCCTGCAAGCTGGGCCGGCGTTCGCCTGCATTGGTGGATGGATGATCACCGCTCCGGACATGGCGACCGCGCCGCTCGACATCGCCGAGCGCACTCATCTCGGCCGCAGCTACGTCTTCGTCGCGAACTCACCGTACCCACAACTTCGCGATGATCCGGACTGCCTCGACGACTTCGCCGGCGTGATGTTCGTGCACGGTGGCCTGCCAGTGATCCCTCCTGCCGAAGTTCGTGCGGTCGAAGATACACTTCCAGGACCGCTCAGCCTCTGCACGAGAGGATCCCTCCCGGCTGAGTACCTGACTTGCGTCTCGCGCGACCAGCTCGATTGCCCGTCGCAACGTGCTGAGCACCAGCCAACCCCTACCCCGTCGACGGTTTGACTTAGACGAGAAACACACTTTCGAGGTCCTCAATTACATGCAGCGAGGACGCCTCCGGCCTCATTCCCTTACGCCTGTTGCTGCGAAAAATGAGCCACCAACGTTACTAGAGGAGGTGGGTCGTTGTCGTGCCACAAAGACGTCCACAAATAGGCCATAACCCGCGTGATTCCGGGGATTTTGGAACCCACCTCCTATAGGAACTTTGGTGAAACAGAGCTCATGTTGTAGCACCGCTCATTGTTGAGTTAGGAGGTGGGTCGCTCGTCGGCAGGATCTCCCCTGCTTGCCCTCTCCGTGCCGTCAAGAGATACAAGCCCTATGGGCCCTCGGCACGTGGAAGAGCACCGACGGGACAAGAACCAAAGCCGCACCACTCGCCGGAGTGGAACCCGCCGTGGTCAGCGGGCAGAAATGTCACACCCGTCCGCAAGAATCACACCTGTCATGCAGACGGTATGCCCTGACCCTCAGCCAACCAGCTCGGACGAAAGGTCGCGGCTAGGATATCTCCTTCTTCACGAGCCACCCGAGCTAACAATCCAGACGCCTCTCAGCTACTCCTAGGGAAAATGTCGATCGTAGGCAACACCCCGCTCACAACCATAATCGTTATATCCAGGTATTGGTCGGTTCGAGTCTTGGATAGCGAAAGGAGCGCGCCCACTGTCGAACCCGTACCCGGCGTCGAGCCAGCGCTCCGAGGCACACACTAACCATCGCGCAGTATGTACCGTTGATCAGGATTCGGAGGTTTGTCCAGATAGTCCGTTGAATCGACCCTCCCGCCCAGCTGTGCTGCCTCGTATTCTCGTTGCACTTCAGCTGCGTCAAAGGAGACCCAAATGCCTTCAATCGACAACCCTTCGCGAGCCGGCGGGCTGTCCCGCCGCCACTTCCTCGCCGGCGCGACAGCGGGAGCTGCGGCGGTCGCACTTCCCGCCTGGCCGGAAATCGCCCGCGCCGCTTCGGTCTCCCCTGGTACACCCGTTCTGGAACAGCATCCCGCCACCGAACCTTCGGGCACGCATGTGCGAGCAGTCTCTGGTGTCAACGCCGTCTTCGCTTATGGCGCCATCGTGCCAAGCTTCGACGGATGGCGAACAGCGGAGCCCGAACGCGAGTACCTGCGCTTGGACGGACCGTGGCGCTTCGCATTCGACCCCGCGGTCGTCGGGCTCGCGCAGGGATGGAATCAACCTGACTTCGACGACCGGCGCTGGGCCACCCAGGCTGTCCCAAGCGCGTGGGACCTCTACGCCACTCCAGGTTTCGGCTCACTGGATGGAACCAGATTCGGCACGGGGACAGCGTTCGCTGACGGTTACGCCTGGTATCGCAAGGACATCGTACTCACCGGCAAGTGGCGGACACGCCGCTTGCGGCTCAACTTCCTCGGCGTCGGCTACAGCGCCGAAGTATGGTTCGACGGCGAGTTCCTGGGCAAACACGAAGGAGCGTCAACCCCCTTCTCGCTGCCGGTCCCGTCCGTGGCTGAGCCCGCCGGACGACACACGATCGCGGTACGCGTCTTCCGACGCGCTTCGTACCTCGATTACAGCAACGGGAACAGTCCGGTCGCGGATGATCGGGAGATCCCTTACAAGCCGGTGGACTACTGGCCGTACGCCGGCCTCTATCGCTCGGTGTGGCTCGAGGGCGTCGCGCAAACCTCGATCTCCAAGATCCTCGCCGCGTCGACGGGTGACGAGCTCGTCGCACACATCTTCGTCGAGAACTTCTCCGGCATCGCATTCAGCGGCAAGGTGTCGTTCGACCCGGGCTTCGGTACTGACAGTATCGTCAGCACTTCGGCGGTGGTGCCGCCCAACTCCGCCGCCGCGGTCACCTTCCAAATCAGCACGCGCGGCATGCCACGCTGGTCTTCTTCACACCCGCGCCTGCTTTCAGGGCGTGCCACCTTGAACACTGGCGGGACGCACCCGTCTGTTTGCGACTCCCTCTCGGTGAAATACGGTCTGCGCGACTTCTCGGTGGTGGGGACGGAACTTCACCTCGACGGTCAGCCGCTCTTCTTTAAGGGGATCAGCTGGCATGAAGAGACGGCGGCTCGCGGTCGCGCCATGGCGATCGCCGACTACGACCGCGAGTTGGCGCAAGTACTCGACCTCGGCGCGAACTTCATCCGGAACTCGGTGTACAACCGCCACCCCTATGTCTACGAGTGGGCGGACGCGCACGGAGTCCTGGTGATGGATGACATCGACACAATGTGGCTGAACACCGCCCAGCAGCGGCTACAGACGGAGGAGTACGGCTTATCGAAAGCCATGTCGCTCACGATGGCATGGAATCAGCACAACCGCCCTTCAGTCGTGCTCTGGGGCTTACAGAACGAATCCGAGATCGACGCCGGCGGCGCTCCCGTGTACCGCGCTTGGCTGGCCCAGATGAAGGACGCGATCAAGTCCGTGGACATCAGCCAAAGACCAGTGACGTGGGCTTCGGCGACGACGAACGACCCCGCGTTCGACATCGCGGACGTCGTGGGATTCAACGAGTACTTCGGCTATTTCTACGGCGCCTCATCGGATCTCGGACCGGTCATCGACGCCGTGCACGCCGCGCACCCCGGCAAGCCGATTCTCATTACCGAGAATGGGGCGTGGGCCATTGCGGGCACACACGGGTCGGCAACCGTGCAGGGCACTGAGGAATGGCAGGCGCAATACTTGGCCGATCACTGGACGCAGGTGGCCTCCCGGCGCGCCTATGCCACGGGCTACACGACCTGGGTGCTGAAGGACTACAAGCAGCGCGGTGGGTACAACCAGGCATACAACGGCGTCTCTGTGATGGGGCTCGTCACCTTCGACACCTCGTCTCCCAAGCTCGCCTACCAGCGCTTCCGCGACCTCGCGGTGTGACTTCCGCGTCAGAGTTGTCTCAGATGCTGCAGTGCGCACCGTTCTGCCGTTCTCCAGGAGCCGGGGACGTGCCGCTTAATCGAAGTCAAGAGCTGCCCCTGCGTTCCGTTCCGGTTTGGACAATCTCACGCCAGTCATATCGGCCCCGCAGCCTTCGAGCGACGCTGTTCCTCGGCTGGGTCTTTTGGCTGGACGCGGCACGGCCTGGAATCGCTGGTCATCGATCTGGCACCGCGACGCTGGCGGCCGCGCACTCCGAGAAGGAATGTGAATTCGTGGAAGATCCGACGCCAAGATGCGTCAAGCCAGGCACAGCTTGGACTTCGAGCGATTCCGCGACATTTGCGTCGACCTACATCGTTAATCTCGACCAGACGGAAGGCTGGAAGTCACGGAGTCTCAGTGCATAAGATTCCGCGCCCCTCTCGCGACAATGCTGCTCGGCGGTGCGATGGTGCTGCAGCCCGCGGGATGCACGGGAGACTACTCCGCGGAATCAACCCCCTCCAAAACAGGGGACGCCCAGCCCCCGCTACCACTCTGAGATAGCCCTCCGCTAGGTAGAGGAAAAGAAATGACCAGAGAAGTAATCCCCCGTCTTGTTGACGATTTGGACGGTTCCGAAGCAACGCAGACCATCGAGTTCTCATTCCAAGGAATCTCGTACCAATTCGATCTGAACGATTCAAACGCAACATACTTCGAAAGCCTCCTGTCCCCGTACATCGAAAAGGGCGCGAAACAGGGCGGCGTGACCGCGGGCACGAAACGGACAGCGGCAGCATCCACGCTGACAAAGGCACGAACCAAGCGGCTTCGCGCCTGGGCACTAGAACACCAGATCCCGATGGCTGATCGTGGGAAAATCGCTCAGCACATCGTCGAACGTTACGAGTCCGCGACCGGCGACCGCGCATAGAAGTACCGCCGCGTTTATGGGGTGTAGGCCGCGGCTATACAACACCGCCATGGCCTCTGTATCCCCCGCCCGGACCCGTCAATCAGATCCGACTCCTCACCCTACAGTTCCTCGACGTTGTACGTGGCCCCGGGCGTCCGGCCGTCGGTAGTCAGGCTGAGGGTACTGAGGCTCCCGGGGTGTTCGCGTTGAGCCCGTAGTGTTCCTTGTCGAGCGGGTCGCCCGCCTTGTAGATGGTGACCGGGTTGCCGGAGGAGGCGCCGGTATAGCCGACATCTAAACTCCCCCACCACGTAGGGACTCTGGTCGGTGGCGACTGTGGAAGTGCTCGCGGAAGCTGGCGCGCCGATGGATGTTGCCAGCAACGCGATCGCTGCGATCAGCGGCCAAAGCAGGGTGAATCCCCTGGCTCTGTGCCGCACGGGGCATTTTCTACTCCTTGCCGGTGGTCGATGAAGGATCGGACATCGGGTTGATTGGGGCTTGGGGAAGCAGGAGGGCCCAGGGGTATGCGTGCTAGCCGCCGAGAATGCTCACCGGCCCTTAGGTCTTGCCCGGGAGAGTCGGGTATGAGGTCCATGCGGTGGTCCTGTAGGCGGGGTAGATCGTGCTGCCGCTGGTGAGCGTGGCACTGTTGGCGTCGTACCACTGGTCCCCGTTGTTGCTCTCTGCTCGAGAACGTCCTGTTCATCAGGTCCTCCCCTTTCCCTGGGTAGTGGCTTCTCGGCACGGGCAAGGGCGATGCGTCCTGGGGCAGGTCGGCGGGATCGGACGACGGGTTTCCCCGCTCATCCCTTCTCGTGGTTGCGGTACTGTCGGGGGCTGATACCGTGCACTTTCTTGAACATTCGGGCGAAGTAGAAGGGGTCGTCGTAGCCGACGAGTCCGGCGATGCGTTCGATGGGTGTGTTGGTCGTGTCGAGCAGCTCTCGGGCACGCCGCATCCTGAGCTGAGTCTGGTACTGCAGGACGGAGACCCCGACGCGTTCTTTGAACAGCGCGGCGAAATGGGACCGGCTCAGCCCTGCCATCGCGGCGAGGTCCTCGACGCTGGCATGCGTTGTGATGTTGTTGCGCAGATGGTCCGCGACGCTCTCGACGGCCGTGTGCACCCCGGGGCCAGGGAGCTGTTCGGCGGCCAGGAGGGATAGGAGGTGTGCCGCCGCGCCGCTTGAGGCGACCAGGCTTGCGTCGGTGGTGTCCTTCTCGTGCCACGTGACGACTTCGCTGGCCAGGGAGGCCAATCGGACGGGATCGGCCATGCGCCTGATCACAGGCAGTGTGCGCGGGTTGAACGCGGCGATGAATCCTGCCACTGCCGGTCCCTCCACATGGAGCCACCACAGTGACCAAGGCTCCGGAACGGAGGCCGCGTAAGAGTGCGGTATCCCGGCGGGAAGAATTGCTGCCTCGCCGGCGTTGAGCTCTGTCGCGGCATGGCCGTCGACTCGCACCCAGCCGGAGCCCTTGACGCACAGGAGGATCACGGCCTGCGTGATGCCCTTGTACCGGGTGCGGCCGTGGTTCCGGGCACGGGGGAAATAGCCGCAGTCGGTAACGACAAGATTGGAGGTCGCTGCGCTGTCTAGGGCCTGTCTGACACGAGGCCGCGGCAGAACGGACATGCGCTGCCCGGTGAAGCCCTCCCGGAGGAAGGAGCCCGCCGGCTCCTCCCATCGAGGGTTCAAAGAATTCACGGCACCGCCCTTCTCAGCAGCTCCAGCTGACCACGGATGGTTTCCACCTCCGCATCCCTGGCATGGTTCGGATCCTCCTCGAAGAGAAGCATCGAAGGAAGGCTGGTCGCGAAGAAATCAACCGAGGCTTCCTGTTCAGCGTAGTTCTCGACCCAGTCCTCAAGCCCTCGCGCGAGCTGCTGTGCATCCGCGTCGCGTCCGAGCCGGTATCTGGCCGCAATGGCGTGGACCGTCCTGGTGCTGTAGGGCGCGAGCGCCATCTTCTCGAAGTCCGCGACCGCTTCTGCCGCATGCGCCCATGCGGCCCGGGCCTCGCTGGTTTGGCCGAGGGCATCGAGGGCGTCTCCGAGCACAAGGTGGAGCTCGGCCGTGTTGGCCAGCGGATGCCGTCCTTCGCCCAGGTTCTCCGGGGAGAGCAGTCCTGACCGGATCGACGTCTCTGCCAGGACTGCTTTGCCCTGCGCGAGCGCTTCCCGCGCCGTGGCGATGCAGAGCCGGTCCCAGACGGCGAGGGTTTGGCCCTCCCCGCCTTCCCAGGGCTGGAATGCGCGGGAGGTGATCCTGTCCCTGGCTTCCTCGATCCGGCCGACGTCCAGCAGGAGATTGGCGTAGGCGACGGTCAGGTCGTCACGGCGGCCGATCAGATGCAGGCGCCGCTCCAGCACTGCGAGGCGGTCTGCAGCTGTGGCGCGCCGCCGCTGTGCCAGCTGGTCGGCTTCGTAGAGAAGCTTGGCGTTGTCGGTGTCGAGCTCGAGGGCGATCCTGTAGTGCTCGGCCGCGGTGTCCGGTGTCCGTTCGACGTTGTAGGCACCGATGCCGAGGTTGCGGTGGAGGCGGACAGCCAGGGAGAGGTCGGTGGCGAGGGCGATTCCTTCCCGCCATTGGGAGATCGCATCCTTCTCGCGGCCCATGTGGTAGTACCAGTCGCCGAGCAGGGCGTGGGCGAGGGCGTCACCGGGTCGGAGCGTCAGGGCCTGCCGGATGGCATCGATGTCATCGAGCCGGGACGGGGCGGCCTGGCGGGGATCGGCTCTGACGAGCGTGTTGAGGGCTTCGAGCGCGGCCTTCTCCCGTCCGGCCTCGGACAGAATCCTCGCACGGTGATAGCAGATCAGGGGCCCGACATTCACCTGCCCGGGGGGCCGGCTGCTGAGGAGGAGCTCGCATTCGTCGAGGACCTTGAGCGCCTGGTCGGTGAATCCTGCCGAGCTGTACTCGATCGCGACGTCGAGCAGGACTGTCGTGTCGTCGGCCGAGGGCTCGCCGGAGAGGTTGTGGGCCCAGGCGTCGAGCGGGTCGCGGGTCAGGACGTCGTTGAGGATCGTCCGCGCCGCGGCGCTGTCTCCGCGGCGGATCGCGAGAGCCGCGAGGAGGTTGGCCGACTGTGTGTGGTTCGGGTCGGCGGCGCGCACTTGTGAGAGCAGGTCCTCGGCCTTGCGCTCGTCGCCGGAGCGGAGGTAGAGCTTCGCCAGCGCGTACCGTGCTGGCGAGGCCAATGCTGCGTCCCAGCTTGCGCGGCCGAATGCTTCCCGTGCCCCGTGCTCGTCGCCGAGGCGCGTGAGCGCCAGGCCGAGCATGTAGTGGCCCTGCCCGTCGGCCGGGGTCGGGGACCAGAAGGTGCGCCGGGCGGTGCTGAGGCTGAGCATTTCGACGGCCCGGGGGTAGTCGGCACGCCGGTAGGCGAGGCCGCCGAGCGCAAGGGTTGCCCGGGACTCCTCGGGATCGCGGGCGAGCACTTCTTCCCAGTAGGGCTCAGGCGATCGGGTCGCGTGCCGGTACTGCTGGAGGTACGTGGCGATGTGGGTGAGCTCGTCGATGGTGGCCACGTCCGCCGGTGCGGGCGGGGCCACGGCCGTGCGCGGGCGCTGCGAGCTCCAGTTCTCCGGTTCGGTCGTCCCCTCCAGGATCTGGGCGCCGTCCCGGGAGACGCTGATGTGGACCGGCTCGGTGCTGTGTCCGAGGCTGGCGGCGAATCGAGGTGAGCTGTTGGGTGTCAGCTTGAGGTGCTCGGTGTGCTGGTCGCCGCCTCGGCGGAGCACGACCTTGACCTCGCCGAGGGTCTCGGCCGCGGCCAGCCCCACGCGGACGACGGGCCCGCTCGCGTCGACGTGGGCGGCGAGGCGATCGGTGGCGAAGTGGGCCGGGCCAATATCGCGGATCGGGTACCAGTACTGGCTGAAGGTCTTGGTCTCGCCCGGTCCAAGGTAGGCGAAGTCAGGCTGGTTGTCGGTGTAGACGCCGGCCATGAGCTCGACGTAGGGTCCGTCGCCGTCGGTGAGGTTGCGGTCCCAGGCCCAGCCGAACGGGGCGTTGCCCCAGGTCCATTGCTTCTTCCCGGGCGAGACAGTGCGGTCGGCCCAGTGCACGAAGCCGACCCGGTCCCGGTGATCGTAGCCGCCGAAGAATTCCGCGTCCGTCTCCGTGACCATGTAGGAGGTCGGGACCGGGATGTTGCGGTACCAGTCCAGGCGTCCGGACTTCGGGTCCTCCGGATCAGCCTGGGCTGCGTAGTCGATGCCGTAGTAGGGCGTGTCCGGGGCAGGGAAACGGGTCACGTCCCGCTTGGCGTGATCGGCCACGTACGCAACATCCGGGGGAAAGAAGGACTGGTAGTCGTCGTGGACGGCGGCCGCGACGTTGGCCCACCACAGGAAGGTCTGCCGGGTCTCGCTGCGGTTGTATAGCCGGACCCGTGCCTCGATCCGGGAGCTGTCCGGGGAGAGGCGGATTCCGTGCATCCCCTTCATCCTGGCGAACGGGTCGTGGTCCGAGCACCACACGGTGATGGACCCGTCTGCGTCGCGTTCGATCGCCACGCAGGTCGGGAGGTAGGTGGCCGGGCGGTGGTGCTGCGGCCAGTTGAATTCGACCCCGCCGGAGATCCAGGGGCCGGTGAGGCCGACGAGGGCCGGTTTGATGACGTTGTTCCGGTAGAAGATGTCTTTCCCGGAGACCTTGTCGAGGGCGATGTGGATGCGCCCGCCGAGCTCAGGCAGGATCACGATCCGGATCCAGCGGTTCTCCAAGTGCACGGCACGCCACGAGTGTGGGTGCTTGTCCGGGTTGATCCGCTCGTGGAACGGGAGGGGGTACACCCGTCCAGAGGATCCCTGGTACACGCGGTTGTTCAGGAATGCCGGGAACGCGTCGGGGTCTTCGGGCGCGTAGGTGTCGATAGTCAAGGGCTCTTCCCACGCTGCGACGGGCTGGGATGCCTGGTCGGAAGGTCGGTCGGGGAGCCGGATCGTAGACGGCGGGTTGCTCATGCATCTTCCTCGTGGTCTGTGTCGTCTGTTTGGATCAGTTGTCGGTTGCGGAGTCGAACAGGCGGTTGGCGCGCTGCTGGAAGTCGACGTTCTGCCATCCGCCGGGGTGGTGGGGCGCTGAGTTGGAGCCTGGCAGCGTCCCCCAGTAGCCAAGGTCCGCGCAGGAGCGCACGGCTTCGAGGGCGAACTCCTGTCCGGCGGGACCGTCTTCGAACCCGGCTTCGAGCGGGGTGTACCCGATCCAGCCCTCGCCGATCACGGCCGGCACTCCATGCCGGCGGGCCCAGGCGCTCACGGCGCGGAGCCGGGCGGAGAGGCCCTCGCGCATCGCCGCTGCGTGCTCCTGGTAACGGCGGTAGAGCCAGTCGTCCCATTTGACGGGGTCGACCCAGTCATAGGTGTAGAACATGCTCGGGGAGATCCCCGTCGCGGCCAGCCGCCAAGGCTCCACGTGCCCGGTCCAGGAATCGAAGTCCGGTGCGTCGTCCCTGAGCAGTGTCTTCAGCTCGGGTGTGGGGAACAGCGGCGGCTGTGACCGCACTTTCGCCCAGTCCTCCAGGGCGCCGAGCACCCCGTAGAGGTAGAAGTGATGGTGCGCGACCTGGGCGTTCCCGGGCATCGAGGTCAGGTCCAGGTACGGCGGGATCCCGTAGCAGGCAGTGGAGAGGACGTCGGGGTAGGCGTCCTGGAGGATTTCCAGCGCCCGTTCCAGGTACGGTTTCTGGGCGTGGAAGGTGTCCTCCCCCGGACCCGTCACCTCGGTGAGCCGGGAGAGGTCGACTTCGTTGTGGACCTCGACGTACGCGACCCGGTCGAGCAGCCCATGCTTCTGGAGGAAGTCGAGCAGCCGGACCTCGGCCTCGGCGAGTGCCTGATGCCTGCGGTCCGGCGGGATCGCGGTGAGGGCGTCGTGCCAGGTGGGCGTTTCGAGGAAGGCCGGGCTCTGCTGGTACTCCCAGGAGGAGACGATGACGTACACGTCGTGGCGCCGGGCTGCCTCGAAGAGCGCGAGGAGGTGTTCTTTCAGGTCCAGGACTGCTCCTCCCTGGACGTTGTACCAGCGGGTGCCCTCGCCGACCGAGTCCCCGACGGCGGCGAACCGCAGGGTGCTGGTGTCGATGCCGTGCTCTCCGAAGAGGAGGATCGGGGCGGCGCAGATCCGGATCGTGTTGTAGCCTCGATCCACGAGCTCCCGGAATGCCCGGTCGAGGTCCTCGAAGGGCTCCCCTGGCGTGGTCTGGGTGTACCAGCTGAAGTCCCAGAGGCAGATCCGGAGCCTGTCCGGCAGATGTGCGGGCAGTCTGAGGGGAGTGTTCGGCGGTGTCATCCTTTGACGCTTCCTTCGGTGAGGCCTGCGCGCCAGAAGCGCTGCAGGCTGATGATGGCGATCATGATCGGGACTACGGAGAGCAGGGAGCCTCCGACGGTGAGCTGGTAGAGCTCGGGGTGCCGGTCGGCGACGCTCTGCCAGCTGACCAGTCCGAGGGTGATCGGATAGAGATTCTGGTCGGAGAGCATCACCAGCGGAAGGAAGAAGTTGTTCCAGATGCCCACGAACTGGAAGAGGAACACGGTCACCGCTGCGGGCATCATGAGGCGCAGGACCAGGCCGGTGAAGATCCGGATTTCCCCGGCCCCGTCCAGCCTCGCGGCTTCCAGCAGGGTGTCCGGGACCGCTGCCGTGGCGTAGATCCGTCCGAGGTACACGCCGAAGGGGCTGACGAGGGACGGGAGGAGGACCGACCAGAGCGTGTTGACGAGTCCGAGCTGGGACATGAAGAGGAACAGGGGAAGGGCGAGTGCGGTTCCTGGGATCATCACGCCGGCGAGCACGATGTTGAACACCGTCTCGCGGCCGCGGAACGGGAATTTCGCCAGGCAGTAACCGGCGGCGATCGCCGTTAGGGTTGCTCCGAGGGCGCCCAGCCCGGAGTAGAGCAGGCTGTTGAGCGCCCAGCAGAGGTAGATCCCGTCGTCGCGGGCCAAGACACGTCCGAGGTTCTCCAGCAGCTGTGGATTCTGCAGGAGAAGCCCGGAAGATCCGAAGAGGTCTCCTGTGTCCTTGGTGGAGGCGATCAGGAGCCAGTAGAGAGGGAAGAGGAAGTAGAGGGCTACGACGGCCAGGACTGCAGGGGTGAGGACTCTGGCCGCGGTCTTCCGGCGACGCAGAGACCGTGCGGAGACGCTGGGGGCGGTCGGAGGGAGGCTGCGGACGCCGGCTCGGGACCGCAGCGACGGAGGGGCGCTCATGATGGCCTCCTTCGGGAGACGAGCTTGAGGAAGCCGAACGAGAAGACGCAGGCCACTGCTGCGAGGAGCACGGATTCGGCGGCGGCCTGATTGTTGTTGTTGTTCGTGAAGGCCTGCGTGAAGGCGGACATGTTCGGCGTGAAGTCGGCGGTGATCGAGCCGGTGAGTGCCTTGAGCACTAGGGGCTCGGCGAAGAGCTGCAGAGTCCCGATGATCGTGAACACGGTCGTCAGGATGATGGCGGGCCAGATGAGGGGGATCTTGATGCGGGTGATGACCTGCCAGGCGTTGGCACCGTCGATCTGGGCGGCTTCGAACAGATCTGCGTCGATCGATTTGAGCTGGGCGACGACGACGAGCATGTTGTAGCCCGCGTACTGCCACGTGACGATGTTGGCGATCGACCACAGGATCGTGCCGGCGCCCAGGAAATCGAAGTGGAGCCCGGCCGCGGAGCCGAACCCGGTCAGGGGCGAGAGCCCCGGGGTGTAGAGGAAGCCCCACAGGATCGACGCGATAACGCCGGGCACCCCGTACGGGAGGAAGTAGGCGGAGCGGAAGAAGCGGACCCATCGCGCCGACGCCGCGTCAAGCAGGAGCGCGAGTGTCGTCGCGAGGGCGATCATCAACGGCACCTGCACTGAGGCAAAGAGCAGCACGCGGCCGATGCTGGACATGAATTCGGGGTCCTGCAGGGCCGAGGCATAGTTCGCCCCTCCCGCGAAGACCGTATCCGCTCCGCCCTCGCCGAACGCGCCCGAACGTTGGATCTTGGTCAGGCTGTCGAATACCGCGTAGCCGATCGGCACAACGACCGTGAACAGGAACAATGCACAGAAGGGGCCGAGCAAGCCCAGGACGGCAAGCCGGCGCCTGGTTTTCGTGGACTTCACCACGCATTCCTTTCGTTGTCCGGGGACCGGCCCGGCGGGCCGGTCCCCGGGGATGGTTACTGGCCGGCGCGGACCTTGAGGCCCTTGGCCTGCAGATCCGCGACGGTATCCTTCTGGGCCGCCTTGACAGCGTCTACGAACGTCCCGTTGCCAGCCAACGCAGCGGCGAAGCCGTCGTTGAGGTGGGTGTAGGTGCTGGCCGTCGTCGGGCTCCAGCCCCAGCTGTTGTTGACTGCCTGGTCGGAGGCCCTGAACACGTCACGGTTGGCGTTCTGCCCGCCGAGGAACGGATCGGGCTGGTCAAGGGCGGTCCCGTCGAGACCGTTCTTCACGGCAGGCCATCCGTACCCGCCGGCAATCAGCAGGTTGATGCTGTCCTTGTTGGTATTGAGCCAGAGGGCAAACTTGGCGGCCGCCGCCGCGTTCCTCGTCCCCTTCAGAACGGCCGTGGACGAACCTCCCCAATTGGCCGAGGCGAAGGAACCGCCCGTGGACCACTGAGGCATAGGAGCGACCTGCCACTTGCCCGAGGTCGCGGGGGCGTTGCCGGAGAGGATGGACTCTCCCCACTGGGCCGACGGCCACGCCACGATGTTGCCCTTCTGCAGGTCGCTGTACCAGCCGTTCGAGAAGTCGGGCTCAGTGGAAATCAAGCCCTGCTTGCGCAGGTCGTCCCAGTACTGGGCCACCTTGAGTGTCTCGGGCGAGTCGATATTGACCGTCCAGGTGTCCCCGTCGAGGCCGAACCACTTCGCACCCGCCTGCCACGCAAGGGAGCCGAACCAAGCCGAGTTGCCCGGCGGAAAGGTGTTGATTGTCTTGGACGGATCCGCCTGGTGGATCTTCTTCGCGGCCGCCGCGTATTCATCCCAGGTCTTTGGCGCTTGCAGGCCAAGGGAATCGAAGATGTCCTTGCGGTAGTACAGGCCCATGGGCCCGGACGCCTGGGGCACCGCATAGACGTGTCCGTTGTAGGTGGACTCGGACAGCTGCCAGCCCACGAAGTTGTCCTTCTGCTCGTCCATGCCCAGTGGGCCCAAGTCGACGAGGTCGTTCTCAAGCACGAACTGAGGCAGCTCCTGATATTCGACCTGGGCCACGTCCGGGGCCCCTGTACCCGCCTTGAGCGCCGCGAGCATCTTCGCGTAGGTTCCATTGGACCCGGCTGGGGTGGTGTCGAGGGTGACGTGGATGTCCGGGTTCTGCTGATTCCAGAGCGCAACCGCCTTGTCGATCCCGGGCACCCACGACCAGAAGGTGATATCCGCCTTCTGGCTCTGGGCCGACGCGGCCGGCGACGCAGCGCCGCCGCTGCACGCCGAAAGGCCGAGCACGGCTGCCGAGGCTGCGGCGACAATCGCGGCGGCCAGTCTTCTTCGATTCTTCATGGGCTCCTCCTTGAGATCCGGTGTTCCTACAACGTTATGTCCGGCAAACCCGGAGAAAAAGCTCGAACAAACGGAATACATGGACAAAACGCCGAAGCCGTTGCCAATGGAAACAAGGAAGGATTGCCCGGCTGGAGACAAGCCGATGAAACGACCCTCGTCGAATCCCCCACGTTCTGCACCGCACGGACTCACCTCCGCTGCCTTCGTCTGAGCTTGCTATTTAACCTCGTGTCGGAGGATGAGGTCGGTGGTAGTGGGTGCAGTCCAGACTTACGGACGCGTCGGCCAAGGCCGGGTTGCCGTTCTCGTTCTCGTTCAGGGACCAGTCAACACCGTCGAAGCGGTCCGCTCCGCGCCTGGAGAAGGCCCGGCAGAGATCGCCCTTGTCATGGCCAAGGATGTTGATAGTGAAGCTGAGTGCTGCCTTCAGCCGGGGCCAGGTCGTTGAACTGACATCGACAAAAAAGGTCACCAAGGTCGGGGACAGGGAGACCGAGGTGAAGGAACCCACCGTCATCCCGACCGGGCCCTCGTCGGTCATGGCCGTCACGATCGCGACGGGTGTCGGAACGTACTTCATGGCACGACGGAATACCTGAGGGTCCACGGCCTGGGCGGTTTCGAATGGTGCTCGATGGACCGCCCAGGAACCGTCGAGGAGGTCTCCGCCGCCGTAGCCTTCACCGCGTCGGAGGAAGCATCCTCCCTAACAGGACAGGTCATCAGCGTAAACGGCGGCAGTTCGATGCAGTAGCGGCACGAGGAGATGGTCTCGCCCCGCCGCCGGCCCTTGGCGGCCAGTCCTTTCTTTCCGGGTTATGCAGGACAAACTCGCGGTTCGGCCTCATGGTCTATCTGGCCTCCCCCGATCACGTCGAGCCACATCTTTTCTGCCGGCGACGCGGCCATCATTGACTAGTTTGACGACGGGGCGCTGGACCGCGAAAACGCGATTGCCATTGCGGCCCCTTGACCCGGACTTCCAGGTGCGGCTCCGCTTCGCCGGGAGCTCCGGCCCCGAAAAGGCGCTCGAATTGGTGCGGATCGAACTGGCCTACCGAAGGGAACGCGAGGCCAGCATTGACAGGACCCTCGACGAAGTACTGGTCAGCTCCGATGCCACCGCAGAGGAGCGACAATGGTCCAAGGAGTGGTTCCTGATGCAGAACGAACGCGGACACTACATGGTGTCCAACCTCATCGCATGGCTCGAATCAACGGAACGACGGCTCCAGACACTCATCGGGAAGACGTCCTAAGGACAATCATGATCGAGGACCACGGGACATATGGCGCCACGGCCGGGAGCTGTTGTGCCGCGCCGCGGCAGGACAACGCAACGGGACGGGCCAATCGAACAGAACGGGCCGACGTCGGACGCTTCCTTCCGGTCGCCGCCGTCAACGGCGGCGCCTCCGCGGGAGCTTCGCCGGCCCTGCACGAGGACGTGCTGATTCCCGGTGGCGTGTTCGCGATGGGCGATGCTTTCGGCGAGGGATACCCGGCCGACGGCGAGACCCCGGTGCACGACGTGCGCCTGGAGGCGTTCCGGATCGACGCAGCGGCTGTCACCAACCGGATGTTCGCCGCGTTTGTCGAGGACAGCGGCTACCGCACCGAAGCCGAGCAGCACGGAACCTCAGCCGTGTTCCACCTGCTCGTGCGGGCGCCCGTGGGCGAGATCCTCGGGGCCGCCGCCGGGCGCCCCGTGGTGGCTGAACGTCCGCGGCGCCGACTGGGCCCACCCGGCCGGACCGGATTCACACTGGAGCACGACGCCGGAACACCCCGTGGTGCACGTCTCCCACCACGACGCCCTGGCCTACTGTGCCTGGGCCCGGCGCCGACTGCCCACCGAAGCCGAATGGGAGTACGCCGCCCGCGGCGGGCTCGCCGCCAAACGCTACGCCTGGGGCGATGCACTCACCCCCGGACGCGAGCACCGCTGCAACATCTGGCAAGGCACCTTCCCCACCCTCAACACCGAAGAAGACGGCCACCTCGGCGCCGCAACCGTGAAATCCTTCCCGCCCAACGGCAACGGACTCTACGAAATGGCCGGAAACGTCTGGGAATGGTGCGCGGACTGGCCCCTGCCCAAGTACTACCGCAACTCCCCCGCGCACAATCCCCAAGGCCCCACCATCTGCGCCGGCCGGGTCATACGCGGCGGCTCCTACCTCTGCCACGACTCCTACTGCAACCGCTACCGCGTCGCCGCCAGAACCTCCAACACCCCCGAATCCTCTAGCGGCAACTGCGGCTTCCGCACCGCAGCCAACATCTAGCCTTCGAAAAACGGAACGCACCTTGACAGAAACCCGCCCAGAGCAGACTCTCACACGCCTCCTTGCCCGGATCCTGTGAGCTGTCGTGGAGGCAACGAACCCGACCCCGGTTTAACGCTCGATCGGAAGGCGGGCGGACGCAACGGACAGTGGAAGATTGTCCGCGAGGACGGGCGGGACTGGGAACCCTACAACATCCGTGCTGACCGATCCGAGCTGCACAACGTGACGGCGGACCATCCCGCAGGCATCGAACCCGCGGCAATCCTCGGGAGGAGAAATCATGAACGCTGGGCTCAAGACGGCCACGGGGCGGAGGGTGTCGGCTCACAACGCACTTGGCGCCGTCCAATGGGCGGCAATCAGTTTCTTCTGTGGAAGAAGGTGGCGGGCGCATCGGTTCCTTGCCCAGGTTCTACCGTCCGAGGATTCTCGAGAACAGTGCTGGGATCGGGAGCCCTGTGAGTAAGCTTCCACTGAAAGAGCCACGCTGGCGGCGCGAAGGCGAGATGCCGGACTACCGGTTCTCACTCGCCAACGAGCGCACCTTCCTGGCTTGGATCCGCACCTCGATGGCGAACCTTGCAGGCTCTATTGCGATCGACCAACTCACCCCGCAAATCGCCCCCACACCGATCCGAATTTTCCTTTGTCTAGCCGTCGCCGTGATCGGCGCGCTCTTGGCCATCGAGGCGTACCGTCGCTGGTCCCTTCAGGAGCAGGCGATGCGCAAGAAGCGCGAGCTCCCACACGCCTGGCCGCTTGGGCTAATGGCTATTGTCGTCGCGGCCGTCGCTGCCGTCATCGCTGCTCTGATTCTCCTGGCCCGATGACTACCCCTGTCCGGGACCCCGGGCTCCAACCCGAGCGGACATCTGTAGCGTGGCGCCGAACCATGCTGGCTATGACCGTCTCCGGCCTCTTCATCGGGCACGCCTGGACCACCGCCCTGACCCGCCATGGCGGAAACATCGACGGCCGTGCCTTCGGACTCGGCATCGCAGCCGCGGTGGCAGTCGCAGCAACGGCGATCATCGCCGGCTGCGTCCTCAAGCGAAGCCACGTCCTTCGCACGGGCACCCCTCCCCCGTCCGCAGCCCCCACCCTAACCGTGACTCTGGCACTGCTTGCTCCCGCCGCGGTGACCTGCCCCTCGATCTTGCTGGGCAAGCGAACCGAAACCTCCCTGCAAGGACACAGCGGATACAGTGTGACCCCGCGCGCATAGGTCTTTGTGGTCGACTCGCCAGCATCACGCCCGAACCGCAAATACCGCAGTTATGCATCCGCCACAGACATGACCAGCAGGTCCTCGCCGATCACTGGGCAATCGGGCCCCGAGAGTACCTGGGAAACGAGGCCGTCCGCCGCGCCCCTGCTGGTGGACCTCCATGTAGGTTTCCTCCGAATAGCTCTGCCCTTCAGACCCTGGCGCCGGAGTGCAGTTGCCTATTGCGTGGCGGGCAACTCGTCACTACGGCCATCGGATCGGATTCGGGGAGTATCCCGTCGTCAGCGCAGACGGAACCCCTCCCTTCGTCTCGATTTCCAGTTTGCCGGCCCGGAAGGTGCAGGCTCAGCCGCAGCCGCAGCTTTCGCGGAGCACGATCTTGACCGGCAGCTCTCTTGCGACGGGTCTCGTGCTGGGACCGGAGGCCTCATCGATGAGGATCGACGCCGCTTCGCATCCGAGGGCGAACATCGGCTGCCTGATTGTAGTCAACGTAGGCCGGCTGACCAGGCCGGCAACCAGACCGTCGAAGCCGGTCACTGCTACCTGACCTGGAACGTCGATGCCTGCTTGGGAAAGCGCATCCATGTAGAGAAGAGCCTCTGCGTCCATGGAGCAGACCAATGCTTGGGGTAGCTCGTTCTTGGCCTCCAGCTCTTGAATCGTTCGGCGTACATCCTGGATGGGGTCTTGCTCGTCCGGCGTAGGAATCGTGCGTACAGGCAAGCCAGCCTCGATCATGGCATCGGTGTAGCCCTTGTATCGGTGCTCTTTGTCGGGGAAGCCGAGTGGCCCCACAAACGCGATGTCCCTGAGGCCGTGGTGCTGGATCAGGTGTGCAGTCAGTGACTTCATGGCCGCCGCATTATCCACCGAAACGCGGTGCAGGCCGTTGTCCTCGATGGGATTCGATAATTCAACCACAGGCATCTGCTTGGAGATTAGGCGCAGCATTTCGCCACTGAGGGTGTTCGGGAACACGGCCACCCCGTCCACGCGGCTAGCGACTTCGGCGATGTCGGCCTCGGTGCTGGCGTTGTTGCCTTCGCCGACTATCACGACGTAGCCTCGCCGGCGGCATTCCATCTCCAGGCCGCGTTGGACTTCGTCGTGATACAGCGGAAACAGTCGGAAGTCTTCGTTGGGATCATCCGGAAAACCGGTTTCCACCGCTTCCCGGGAAACACCGCCGGCTGGCTGGGATGAGGCATTTCTTACCGCCTCGGTTCCGGCGTGCCCAACGGGGTCAAGGGCAAACAGTCCGATTGCGCCGGCCTTCCCTCGCACGAGGGCGCGTGCGCTGGCGCTGGGCATGTAACCCACTTCCCGTGCCGCCTCCACGACGGTTATGCGTGTGGATTCCTTGATCTTGTGAGGCTGTCGGAATGCGAAGGACACGGTCGCGATCGATACGCCTGCCCGTTCGGCGACGTCGTATAAGGTGGGGCGCTTGGTCATATGAACTCCCTCGTTACAGCAAGATGTTACAGCAAATTTAAGCGTTTAAATTTTTTTGGTCAAAACTCTTCCCATCCGATGGCAAGTGAGTTTTACTAGATAGAAATCTTGGCTGCGATACCCGGAATATCCACTCCGTATCGCGAAGTCAGCCCCCACAGGATGCCTAACAAGGCGGTCGGACTGTGGCTGAATCACCGTGGGAAGCGGTGTTGGGCCTGCTGTCAGCGGGCACCGCGCTTCGCCTCCTGCGGGACTCGAACCATCTGGCGAGTGCCGGGTGAATTACGGGCCAAGAAACCGTGCCATTTAGTTCAGCAACCCAGCCCCAGGGCGGGCCGTATCGACTGAATGAGGTCGCCGGCGCAGATCTGCCGGTAACTGGTTCACCAAGCCGGTGGGTTCGTTGTACCCAACGCCGGCGGCCCTGAGTTGAAGAAAGCAGGAGAGACACATGATCAAGTTCCGCACCGTATCGACGGCGGGCCCGGAAGGGCCAGCCGTCATCGATCCCACAGGGAGGCGTTCTCGTGTAGTTCATGGCTCACCCGACGTCCCCACGGGAGAACGACGGTGATCGAGTTTGACGGGGTTACCAAGGTATTTCCGGACGGCACCACCGCGGTAGACAACCTCGATCTGATGCTGCCCTCCGGGAAGATCACAGTCTTTGTTGGCCCTTCCGGATGCGGAAAGACCACGTCCCTTCGGATGATCAACCGCATGGTCGAGCCCACGTCCGGTCGCATCCTGATCGATGGCGCAGATGTCATGTCCCAGGATCCTGCCGTGATGCGTCGATCGATCGGATACGTCATCCAACATGCCGGACTGTTTCCCCACAGGACGATCGCGGAGAACATCGCAACGGTGCCAAGACTGTTGGGCGTGAACAGGAGCGACGCCATGCGCGCCGCCATTGAGTTGATGGCTCGGGTGGGGCTCCCCAGCAGTTTTGCCACGCGGTACCCTGTCCAGCTTTCCGGTGGACAACAGCAACGCGTCGGCGTGGCACGGGCACTGGCCTCCGATCCGCCGGTGCTGCTCATGGATGAACCGTTCAGCGCCGTCGATCCGATCGTCCGGGAGGAGCTGCAGACGGAGTTCCTCCGTCTGCAGCGTGAGATCGGCAAGACGATTGCCTTGGTCACCCACGACATCGACGAGGCCATCAGGTTGGGTGACCACATCGCGATCTTCCGCGAACAAGGCCACCTTGCCCAGTTCGCCACACCGCAGCAGCTGCTCGAAAACCCCGCGAACGAGTTCGTCGCCACCTTTGTCGGACGCGATCGCGGATTCCGCAGCCTTTCCTTTGAAACTGCACGGGATTTGGTCATCGAATCCCTTGACTCACTCGAAGGAAGGGGGCTGGCTCTAGTCGTTGATGAACGCCAGCGACCGGTGGGATGGGCGGGTCCCGGGATCGGATCAACCAGTCACCCTTCCGCCATCAGTGGCACGTTCGCAGAGTCTGATTCCTTGCGTCAGGTAACGGACGTCGTCATCAGCTCGCCGGTAGGACTGGCCGTCCGCGTGAACGAAGCCGGCGTCGCCGACGGGGTGCTGTCCTACGAAGGGCTGTTCGAGCAGCTAGGAAAACGCCGCCTCCACAAGGTAAGGACAACGCTGTGATCCAGTATCTCCAAAACAACCAGGCCGTAGTCCTCCAGGCCCTGCTCCAGCACGTGATTCTGGCACTCGTTCCCCTCGCGATCGGCGTCCTGGCCGCCTTGCCGTTGGGCTACCTGGCGGTCAGATTCAACCGGCTTTATCAACCGGTGACAAACCTGACCGGGGTCATCTACGCCGTCCCCTCCCTTGCCCTGTTCGTCGTCCTACCCGGGCTTATCGGGACCAAGATCCTGGATCCGATCAACATCGTGGTCGCACTGGCCATCTATACAGCGGCACTCATGGTGCGGGTGGTCGCAGACGGGCTCCGGTCCGTCGATCCGACCGTGACCCAGGCGGCAACAGCGATGGGCTACCGCAGACTGAAGCGTCTTTTCAGTGTCGAACTACCGATGTCCCTGCCGGTCACCTTGGCCGGCCTGAGAGTTGCAGCTGTGTCCAACATCAGCATAGTCAGCGTGGGAGCCCTGATCGGAGTCGGTGGCCTCGGAGGCCTTTTCACACGGGGTCTGCAACTGCACTACCTGGAACCCGTCATTGTGGGAGTCGTCCTGTCGATTGCTCTGGCCGCCGTCTGTGACCTGGCAATCGTTGCTCTCCAAAGAAGACTCACGCCCTGGACCCGGCTTGGAGGGAAGACCCGATGAGCGCCAACAGAAGCGATATTCCCTGGTTGTTCAACCCCGCCAACTGGACGATTGGTCCCGAGGGCAACTTTCCGGCCCTTATCGGCGCACACCTGCAATACACATTCATTGCCTTGGCGATAGCCGCCGCCGTGGCAATCCCTGTCGGTCTGTACATCGGTCACACCAACAGGTTCGCGTTCCTGGCAATCAATGTCGGAAATGCCGGCCGCGCGCTACCGACGTTCGGCCTCATCAGCTTGCTCGTCATCATCATGGGACTGGGCGAAACACCCGTCATGATCGCTCTCGTCGTCTTGGCAATCCCTCCCATCCTGACCTCAACATACGCCGGCCTTCAGGCCGTTGACCGTGCAACCGTTGACGCAGCCCGCGGCATGGGCATGCGAAACCTGCAAGTCCTCCTTCGTGTCGAGGTTCCCATCGCCCTGCCACTGATTATCGGCGGGTTCAGGAGCGCAGCCCTGCAGGTCATTGCCACCGCGACGGTAGCGGCCTACGTCGGCCTGAGCGGATTGGGACAACCCCTCATCTACGGCCTGAGCCTGAACCAATACGATCGCGTGATTGCCGGAGGAGTGCTCGTCGCCGCACTGGCGATTGTCATCGACCTCGCCTTTGAGACGCTCCAGAAATATCTGGTTTCGCCCGGCGTCACGGGACGGGCACTAAGCAACTCAAAGAACCAGAAGAAACCATCCGGTCTTAACAAGACACCCGTCCGGGACATACTTCCCGCGGCGATAACTGAGAGGTAATTCAAGATGTCATTCAAGAAATACGCGGCGGCCGGAGTTGCCGTCTTGATGGGGACCGCTCTGGCAGGCTGCGCGGGAAATCCGATGGCAGCGGACACGGCCAACGCGTCCTCAACGTCAGTCACCATCGGTTCGGCAGCATTCCCCGAGAGTGAGCTGCTGGGCGAAATCTACTCCCAGGCGCTGGAAGCCCAAGGAGTAAGCGTCAAGCGAAACTTCGACATAGCCGCGCGCGACATCTACCTCGCGGCCTTGAAGGACGGCTCCATCGACCTTCTTCCTGAATACACCGGCGCGCTCTACTCATCCTTGGTCAAGGGTGGCGCGCCAGAAGGCGTAACCACCTCGGACCAGGTGTACAAGGCTTTGCAGGGAGTCCTCCCGGAGGGCACACAGACACTGAACATGTCCGCCGCCGAGGACAAAGACACCCTCGCCGTAACTCCCGCAACCGCTCAGAAGTACAACCTCAAGTCGATCACTGACCTCGCCCCGGTAGGCAACGAGCTGACTGTTGGCGCGGGCGCCGGATGGGACGAGACCTATGTCGGCCTCGTCGGGCTCAAGAAGGTCTACGGCATCGACTTCAAAGGATTCAAGGGACTTGACTCGGGCGGTCCACTCACCCTCGGCGCGCTCCTGAACGATCAGATCCAGGTCGCCAACATCTACTCGACCGATGCTTCCATCGAATCACAGAAGCTTGTCGTCCTTGATGACCCCAAGCATCTCTTTGCCGCCGAAAACATCGTCCCGCTCATTCGGAAAGAAAAGGCAACACCAGCGGTTTCCGACGCCTTGAACTCCGTCTCAAAGGCGCTCACCACCGAAAACCTGACCAAATATCTCGCCGAAGTCACCGTCGACAAGAAGGACACCGCCTCGGTCGCGAAAGAATTCCTGACCGACGCCGGCATCAAGCACTAATGCGGTTCGTCGTTGCTCCGCCCACCAGGGCGGAGCAACGAGGCCGCAGCGAACGACCCTTTTCACCCAGATTGGACTTCCATGGAAACGACCCCCGAGTACGCAGTCGACCTCATCACCTTCTACCACCCATCCTTCTGGGGCGTGGGCAGCTACGACGACATCATGGCACTGCGGCACAAGGACCCTGTCGCGCTCTGGACAAAGATCCTTGACGCCCTGAACGAGGCCGGAATGTCATCGTTTGAAATGACCTTCCCCCCGGCAGACAAGTCCTCGGCCATCGATGCTTTCGGGTCCGTCAAGGGCTTCCGCGACGAGCTCACGGCACGGGGACTCAAGCTCAAGAGCAGCTACCATTCCGGATCGGGCTGGACCCCCGGGGCCGACCTTGGCGCAGAACTGAACAAAGCCGAAGAACTCGCAGAATTCGTCGCTGATGCCGGAGGCGACACGCTCGTCGTCGGACTTCCCATGCGAAACTCCCGCGATGCGGCTCCTCCCTTCTTTGTCGATGCCAAGTTTGCAAGCGCCGTGGCCGACATTGCCCATGTTGTCGGAGACGCAACCCAGCGGAAAGGCGTCAAGACAGCCCTCCACACGGAGGCACACTCCACCTTCTGCACCCGCCGCGACATTGATCTGATTCTCACCCTGACAGACCCCGAATATGTGTACTTCTGCCCCGATACCGCGCACATCACACTCGCCGGGGGCGATGCAATTGACGTCGTCGCCCCGCACGCGGAACGCGTCGTCATCGCGCACTGGAAAGACGCCCTCGGACGCATGCCGGCAGGGTTTCCAATCGACCATTCGACCATCCACAATCAGCACCAGGACTACATGTGCGCGCTCGGGTCCGGCGTCGTGGACTGGCCCAATTGGGCCAAGTTGTACGAACAGACGGAAGGCCGAGGGGTTCGACTCCTCGAACTCGATGCCGTCGCATCGCCAATTGCCGAGATGAAAGCCGCCAAGTCCTTTCTTGAACTGAACGGCATCTAGCGGGCTGGCCGCAGAACGCCATATGCGCTTTTGTCCGAACCTCTCGCGCGCCGTCCCGAGACGATCCGTCGGCAGTTCCCTCTGCAGGCCAAAAACAATCCACGAGAGCCAATAGCACGCCAGTGCCGGGCGCCAGGAATACCCCTTGCGTGGGTGACAATACCGGACCACCGCACGCGTCGGCTCAACGACCCCGCGGACCCAGGAACCGGACGCCTCCCCGCCGCTTCATCGGCCGGCTAGCCCCGCATCGAGACACCTACTCCAACCCGACACCCCCGAGGAGAATCCACCTTATGACTTCCCCCGATCACTCAATCCAGTCGTACACGCACCAAAATGCCATGCGCGAAGACGCCCCGGGCACCATAGCGGACATCCGTTACACCGCTGCAAACGCCGGAGCACGCAAAGGCCCAGTGGGTGTCGCCGTCATCGGCGCAGGCAACATCAGCAAGGCTTACCTGGACAACCTGACGGTCTTCCCGGACCTGGAGGTCCTCGTGATCGCGGACCTCTTCGAGGAAGCCGCGGAAGCGCGGGCCAAGGAATACGGCATCCCGGAATGGGGCGGCGTGGACGCGGCCCTGAACCATCCCGACGTCGAGATCATCGTGAACCTGACCATCCCGGCCGCCCACGTCGAGGTGGCCACCGCGGCCGTCAACGCCGGCAAGCACGTCTGGACCGAGAAGCCGTTCTCCCTGGACCGCGAATCCGGCCTGGCATTGTTGAAGACGGCCG
>NZ_JBFRGF010000052.1:0-29890 GCF_052115205.1 Arthrobacter sp. 2RAF6
GTCCTGGACCGGCTCGGAGAACTCGTGGTCAAGCCGGTGGACGGGTCCGGGGGCAAGGGCCTGGTGATCGGTCCTGATGCTTCGCGGGAGGAGCTGGAGGCGTTGCGGAAGCGGGTGCTGGCGGATCCGCGGGGCTGGATCGCGCAGCCCGTGTTGCAGCTTTCCACCGTGCCGACGCTCTCGGGGGACCGTTTCGGGCCCCGGCACGTGGATTTGCGTCCGTTCGCGGTCAACGACGGCGACGACGTGTGGGTGCTGCCCGGCGGGCTGACCCGGGTGGCGTTGAAGGAAGGCTCGCTGATCGTGAACTCGTCCCAGGGCGGCGGGTCCAAGGACACCTGGGTGCTCTCGGACTCCCCGCAACTGCCCGCAGCGGAGCTGCCCCGGTCCTCCATCACGGTCCGTGAACAGGTCTCGGTCTGGCCCGTCGAAAGCAACTGGCGGGACGGCGCTGACCAATGAATGAAGGTACCACCACCCCTATCCGTAGCCACAGGAGGTAGAAACTTGCTCAGCCGTATCGCTGAATCGCTGTTCTGGATCGGCCGCTATGTGGAACGGGCCGACGGAACGGCCAGGATCCTGGACGTCCACCTCGAACGCCTCAATGGCTTGGGTGAAGACGAGCAGAACCGCGTCTCAAGGAACCTTCTGGCCCTGATGGGCTCGGACCCCGGGACGGAGGCCGTGACGCTGGATCGGCTCCTCAAATGCCTGGCCCATGACAAGGCGAGCCCCACGTCCATCGCAGGATCGCTCTCCGCCGCCCGGGAGAACGCCAGGCGCGCCCGGGAAACAGTATCGTCAAGCCTCTGGGAAGGACTGAACACCACCCACAACGGACTCAAGAAACAGCGCAAGGACCTGGTAGGAACATACCGTTTCTGCCATTGGGTGCTTGAACGTACCGCTATGGTCTCCGGCTCCGCCGACTCAACGGTCAGCCACGACGACAGTTGGCTTTTCTTGGTGTTGGGGCGCTCCCTGGAGCGCGCCGATATGACAGCGCGCATGCTCTCTACAAGGGACCTGCTCTCCGGCAGCCTCTCATGGGTGAACATGCTCCATTGCGCCGGGGCCTACGAATCATTCCTGCGGAACCGGGGTGGCTCCTCCGGAGACCAGGATGCTGCCGAATTCCTCCTCCTGGACCGGCTCTTTCCCCGCTCCATCGTGTACGCGCTGCGGGACGCCGAAGAGTGCCTTTCCAAGCTGGATCCCTCTGCGCAACGGGTAGGCTTCATCGACGACGCCCGGCGCGTTGTGGGGCAGGCCCGCACCTTCCTGGAGTTCCACCGCACGGACAACCTCCTTGAGGAACTGCCGGAGCACATGGATCGCGTCCAGAGAGCGGTCAGTCAAGCCTCCGAGGCTGTCTCCCGCAAATACTTCAACCAGGCCTCTGAACTCGAATGGATAGGGGAAGTCTCATGACCCGCCTCAGCATCGTGCACACCACGGCATACAAATACAAGAAGAGCGTGACCCGGTCCTACAACGAGGCGAGGTTGACGCCCCTCAGCGATGCCCAGCAGGTGGTGCTGGAATCCAGGCTGAAAGTGTCGCCGTCGCAGGCCGCCGTCGGGAGCTATCGGGACTACTGGGGTTCCCGGGTGAGCACGTTCGACATGCAGCACCGGCACGGCGAGATGAAAGTGACTGCGGTGTCCACCGTCGAGGTGGACCGCGGCGCCGGCCCGCCGCCGCCGACGTCCCGACTTGGCTGGGACGAGATCAGATCCAGCACCACCACCGACGCCTTCAGCGAGTGGATTACGCCTTCGCAACTCACGGCGATCGGCAAGGAGATCCGTAAGGCGGTGGCTGGAGTGACGGCGGGCCTGGAACCCGTGGAAGCGGCCCCTGCCGTTATGGAATGGATGCGGGCCAACATGGAGTACGTCAAGGGGGTCACCAGCGTCAGCACCAATGCCGAGCAGGTCTGGCAACAGCGCAAGGGTGTTTGCCAGGACCTGGCCCACCTGGGGATTGCGGCTTTGCGTAGTCTGGGCATTCCGGCCCGGTACGTATCGGGCTACATCCACCCGGTCCCCGGTGCGGCCGTCGGGGAGACCGTTGCCGGCCAGTCCCATGCGTGGCTTGAGTGGTGGGACGGCGAATGGCGCAGCTGGGACCCCACCAACCACAAACCGGCAGGCAACCTCCATGTGACGGTGGCTCGCGGCCGGGACTACCGTGACGTTGCGCCCGTTCGGGGGATTCTTTCCGGCGGCGGGGGTTCGGTCTTGAGCGTGCAGGTCCAGATCACCAGGCTCACCTGAGCGGGGGCCAGCCGGCGACTTCCGCCGTCGGGCCCTGCTTGTTCCGGAGGCCGCGCCCGCTTGGCGCGGCCCTCAAGGAATTCCCCGGCTTGCCCCGTGGTTGATGCGGGCATGAAACGAATCGGTTTTCTTTCCTTCGGCCATTGGGGACCCGTCCAAGGCTCGCTGACTCCTTCGGCCGGCGACGCCTTGCTCCAGGGGATCGACCTCGCGGTGGCGGCCGAGGAACTCGGCATCAACGGAGCCTTCTTCCGCGTGCACCACTTTGCGCGCCAGCAGGCCTCGCCGTTCCCCCTGTTGGCTGCCATAGCGGCGCGGACCAACCGGATCGAAATGGGCACGGGCGTGATCGACATGCGCTACGAAAACCCCCTTTACATGGCCGAGGAAGCCGCGGCCACGGACCTCATCAGCCAAGGCAGGCTCCAGTTGGGGATCAGCCGTGGCTCACCCGAGCCGGCCCTGCACGGCGCCCGGTACTTCGGCTACGCGCCTGCCGAGGGTGAGGACGACGCCGCGATGGCCCGCCGCCACACCGCAGTGTTCCGGCATGCGATCGCGGGCCATGGAGTGGCCGAAGCCGATCCTTCATTCATGGGTGGCGGCCGTGGCCTCCTGCCGATCCAGCCGACGTCGTCCGGGTTGCCGCGGCGCATCTGGTGGGGCGCCGGCACCCGCAAGACCGCCGTCTGGGCCGCGGAACAAGGCATGAACCTCATGAGCTCGACCCTGCTCACCGAGGACACCGGGGTTCCCTTCGACCAGCTCCAGGCCGAACAGATCAGCATGTTCCGGGAGGCATGGGCAGCAGCCGGACACGGTTTTGAGCCGCGAGTCTCGGTCAGCCGCAGCATCATTCCCGTAGTGGACGCCGAGGACGAACGCTATTTCGGACTCCGCGCGCAGGTGGAAAACCGGGACCAAGTGGGCATGCTCGACGGTGCCCTGTCACGGTTCGGCAAGAGCTACGTCGGCCCACCCGATGCCTTGGCCGAGGAACTCGCGCAGGATGCCGCGGTCCAAGCTGCGGACACGGTGCTGATTACCGTGCCCAACCAACTCGGGGTGGAATACAACATCAAGCTGCTGGGCAACATCGCCAAATACGTCGCTCCGGCGATCGGGTGGGAGACGCCCAGCGCTTAGGCGTAATGTGACGCCGGGTTACCTAGCGTGAACTGGTGTTTCCGGACCTTTGAAGCATGTTACGGCCCGGCCCTACAGTTTTTTCATGGCAATACAGGACATCTACCCCACAGCCCTGCGGCTGCTTGGCCGCCCGGTGCTGGTGGTGGGCGGCGGACCCGTGGCTGCGCGGCGCGCCAAGGGACTGCTCGACGCCGGCGCCCGGGTGACCGTGGTCGCGCCGCTTGCCTCTGACGCGCTCCGCGAACTCGCCGCCTCCGGCCTGCTCACCTGGAAGCCGCGCACTTACCTTCCCTCCGACGTCGACGGCGTCTGGTTCGTCCAGACCGCCACCGGCGTTGCCGCTGTGGATGCCCAGGTAGCCGCCGACGCCGAGGCGCAGCGCATCTGGTGCGTCAACGCCTCGGACCACGAAGCCTCGGCTGCCTGGACCCCCGCCGTCGCAGTAGTGGACGATGTGAAGATCGCGATCAACGCCGGGGGAGACCCCCGCCGCGCCATGGCGTTGCGCGACGCAGTTGCCACCGCACTTGAGACGGGAGACCTGCCGCTTCGCCGTCGTCGTGCTTCCACCGGAAGCGTCGCCCTCGTGGGTGGCGGGCCTGGCGACTCCGGACTCATCACCGTCCGCGGCCGTCGCCTCCTGGGCCAGGCCGACGTCGTCGTCGCGGACCGCCTCGGGCCGCGCGACTTGCTGCAGGAACTTGCTCCGGACGTCCGTGTGATCGAGGTCGGCAAGGCCCCCGGGCACCACCCCGTGCCCCAACTGGAAATCAACCAGATCCTCGTCGAGGAAGCCCTGGCCGGCCACCGCGTGGTCCGGCTCAAAGGCGGCGACCCCTATGTCCTGGGCCGCGGCGGCGAGGAAGCGGAATTCTGCCGGCAGAACGGCGTCGAGGTTGAAGTGGTTCCCGGTGTCACGTCGGCGATCTCCGTGCCGGCGGCCGCTGGGATTCCTGTGACGCACCGTGGACTCGCGAAGGGCTTCAGCGTGGTGACCGGCCACGAGGAACTGTCCGAAGTCCCGGCCCGGCCCGACCACACCGTGATCCTGCTCATGGGTGTCGCAAAACTCCGCGAATCCGCCGCTGCCCTCGCGGAATCCGGAATGCCCTTGGACACGCCAGTAGGTATCGTAGAGAACGGCTACATGCCCGAACAGCGCGTCACGATCGGCACTTTGGCAACCATTGCAGACCAGGCCGAGGCCACCGGCGTCGCAAATCCCGCAGTGATTGTGATCGGCGACGTGGTGCGTGTCAGCCCGTTTGCCCCCGAACATTTCAAGACCGCTGACTACAGCACCCTGAGCCCCAACAAGCCCCGCGTCGTTACCCCCTAGCCCCTCACCCAACTAGCTCGCAGTAGGTGTCGTTATGAGCTCTCAAAACGACAACAAATGCGAGCTAGTTGGGAAGCACACTGAAAAGGAACACAGCCGTGTCATCTAGCACCACCGTAGGAACCGCTGCACGTCCGCTGCGCGTCGCCGTCGTCGGCTCCGGCCCGGCCGGCGTCTACGCAGCTGACATCCTGACCAAGAGCGAGGCCGTCAAGAGCGGCGAGCTGACTGTCAGCATCGACCTCTTCGACCGCTACCCGGCCCCCTACGGCCTGATCCGCTACGGCGTTGCCCCGGACCACCCGCGCATCAAGGGCATCGTGAACGCCCTGCACAAGGTCCTGGACCGCGGCGACATCCGCTTCTTCGGCAACGTCGACTACGGCACTGACATCTCCATCGAAGACCTGCGCACGCACTACGACGCCGTCATCTTCGCCACCGGCGCCATCAAGGACGCGGACCTGAACATCCCGGGCATCGAGCTTGAAGGCTCCTTCGGCGGCGCCGACTTCGTCTCGTGGTACGACGGCCACCCCGACGTTTCCCGCGAATGGCCGCTCGAAGCCACGTCCGTGGCCGTGCTCGGCAACGGCAACGTGGCACTCGACGTTGCCCGTGTCCTCTCCAAGCATGCCGACGACCTCCTGGTCACCGAAATTCCCGACAACGTCTACGCGGGACTCAAGGCTTCCCCGGTCACCGACGTGCACGTCTTCGGCCGCCGCGGTCCGGCACAGGTGAAGTTCACCCCGCTCGAGCTCCGCGAGCTGTCCCACTCCAAGGACGTGGACATCATCCTCTACGCCGAGGACTTCGAGTTCGACGAAGAGTCGGACCGCCAGATCCAGACGAACAACCAGACCAAGACCATGGTGGGCACCCTCACCAACTGGATCGCCGAGCAGCCCGAAGACCTCTCCGAGCTCAAGGCCTCCCGCCGCCTGCACTTGCACTTCCTGCACAGCCCGGTGGAGATCGTGGACTCCGCAGAGACCCCGGGCAAGGTTGCCGCGATCAAGTTCGAGCGCACCGAGCTGGACGGCACGGGCAATGCGCGCGGTACCGGCGAGATCGTCGACTACCCGGTCCAGGCCGTATACCGCGCCATCGGCTACTTCGGTTCCGCCCTGCCGGACGTCGAGTTCGACCACCGGCGCGGGGTCGTCAACAACGACGGCGGCCGCGTGCTGGACGCTTCCGGCGAGCACGTTCCCGGCCTGTACGCAACGGGCTGGATCAAGCGTGGTCCCGTCGGCCTGATCGGCCACACCAAGGGTGACGCGCTGGAGACGGTCACGTACCTCCTGGAAGACCGCGAAAACCTGCCGTTGGCCGCCGTTCCCGAGGCGGACGCCGTCGTCGAGCTCCTGGACGCCCGCGGCGTGAAGTTCACGAGCTGGGAAGGCTGGCTGGCACTGGATGCCCACGAGCTTGCTTTGGGCGCCGCCGCTTCCGAAGCGGGTACATCCCACGGCGTCGAGGTCAAGCGCGAACGCATCAAGGTTGTGCCGCGTGAGGACATGGTAGACATTTCCCGCGACGGCGTGGCCGCACAGGTCTAGTTCTAGCAACGGGGGCCCACATCCGCAGGGTTCCCTGGCCGAGCTTGCGAGGCTGGGGGGCCCAGCGACGCGGGGTCACTTAGCGCCCATCCGGAGCACCGGAATGGGCGCTAAATGACCCCGCGTTGCGTGTTATCGGGGTTAGACTCTGCGCATGGACGTCGTCGTCGTCGAAACGACCCAATTGGGGGACCGCAGCTACCTCGTTCATGACGGCACGGTGGCGCTTGTGATCGATCCCCAGCGCGATACCGACCGGGTCGAAACGGCAGCGCGAAACGCCGGTGTGACCATCACCCATGTCGCTGAGACCCACCTCCACAACGACTACCTCACGGGTGGCCTCATCCTTGCCCGGCACCACGACGCCCGATACCTGGTGAACGCCGCGGACAACGTGGCGTTTGAGCGTGAGCCGGTTGTTCCGGGGCAGGCGTTCGAGGTAGGCCGACTTTCCGTCAAGCCAGTGGCAACCCCGGGCCATACGCACACGCATCTGGCCTATATAGTTTCGGACCCCGACGCCGGCATTGGCGTCCGGCAAGCCGTGTTCTCCGGTGGCAGCCTGCTCTACGGTTCGGTGGGCCGGACGGACTTGATTGGTCCGGAGGACACCGCCGGACTGGCCCATGACCAATACGCCTCGGTCCGGCGGCTTGTTGCCGAGGCAGCACCGGACGCGATCCTGTATCCCACCCATGGCTTCGGTTCGTTCTGCTCCATCGGTCCTGCGAGCAGGCTCCCCGCCTCGACGATCAGGGAGCAAGCCGCCACCAACCATGCGCTCACGGACCCGGACGAAGACCACTTTGTGAGGCACCTCCTGGCGAATATCACGGCCTACCCGAGCTACTACGCGCACATGAGCCCGATCAACGCCCTGGGACCGGGTCCCGCGATGCTCGACGTGCCGGACTCGGTGCAATCCGCGGAACTGGAGCGCAGGCTTGAGGCCGGAGAATGGGTGGTGGACCTGCGCAACCGGGTCGCATTCGCCGCGAACCACCTGCGCGGCAGTGTGGCCTTTGAATACGGGACGGGATCGAGCTTTACGAGCTACCTCGGTTGGGTCCTGCCATGGAACCAGCCGCTGACCCTGCTGGGTGCCCACGACGACGTCGAAAAGGCCATCCGCGACCTCGCAAGAATCGGATTCGACTCCCCGGACGCCGCCGTCGGCGAGGATCCCGGGGCTCTGGCACCAGACGCTTCTCTGGTGCAGTATCCGATCACCGACTGGGCGGGGCTCGTACGGGACCAAGCCCCGGGCGAAACAGTGCTGGACGTGCGCCGCACCGAGGAATATGCCGCCTGCCATGTATCCAAGGCAGTGAATGTTCCATTGCATGAGCTTTTGCTCCGGCTGGACGAATTTCCGACTGCCAGGATCTGGGTGCATTGCACCTCCGGCTACCGTGCCAGCGTCGCCGCAAGCCTGCTGCACCGTGCCGGCCGCGACGTCGTGCTCATCGACGCACTCTTCCGCGAGGCAGCCAATGCCGGCGTCGAGCTGACGGGCACTGCTCCGGCCTAAATGCCGGGCCACCGCGGACGCTCGCTCACCTTTGGGGCATTTCCGGCGGACGCTCGCTCACTAGATGTGAGCGCGCGTCGGGGGAAACCCCGTCAGATGTGAGCGGGCGTCGGGGGAAACCCCGTCAGATGTGAGCGCGCGTCAGTTGTTGATCCACTCTGCGGCGAAGTCCAGGTTGCGGTAGACGCTCGCGACGGCGGCGGCCTCGTCGCGTGCTTCGATGGCGTCGGCGAGTTCGTCGTGGCCCTCGTGCGGGATGCCGTTGAAGCCGGCTTTGCGTTGTTGGCGCAGGAGATCGTCGTGGAAGACCCCGCCGAAGGACACATACAACTGGTGCAGCAAGGGGTTGCCTGAGGCCAGCGCCACCCGTTCGTGGAAATCCCAATCCGCTCGGGCCCAAGCAGGGTAGTCGGCGGCGAGCCATGCGTCGTGGCGTACTTGGAGAAGGGCCCGCATGGCGGCGATGTCCTCGGCCGTGGCATGCTTTGTCGCCAGCCGGGCGGCCTGCGTGTCGAGCCCGACCCGGACCTCGACTACGTGCTCCTGCGTGTGTTCCTTGTACATGCGCTGGGCTGCGCCGGAGATCTCGCTGGTGGCCCGGACATAGGTGCCGTCCCCCCGGCGAACCTCCAGCATGCCGCTGTGCGCCAAGGCCTTGATGGCTTCGCGGAGTGTCCCGCGGGAGACTCCGAGCGAGGCCATGAGCTCCGGCTCGGCCGGAATCTTTTCCTGCAGGGGCCACTCCCCGGACTGGATCATGCCGCGCAGTTGCTTGGTGACTTCCTCGGCCAAGGCGGGCCGGTGCGAAGGTGTCAGGCTCATGCCACGGGCCTTGGTCCGGCCTTGATCGGGGTGCGTTTGCTGGTCAGCAGGTGGGACGTCACCATGAGGGCCAGGGCCGCAACGGCAAGGAGCGCCAGGGGGAGGGTCCAAGCTCCGGTGGCACTGTGGAGCAGGCCCATGCCGAACGGTCCCAAAGCCGCAATCAAGTACCCCACGGACTGGGCGACGGTGGACATGGCGGTGGTCTCCGCCGTCGTACGCCCGCTGCGGCTGATGATCACCAGGACCAGGGGGAAGATGCCCAGGCCGAAACCGAACATCACGGCGGGAACCGAGGCGAACGACGTCGGCAGCAACAGCATTGCGGGGATCGCCAGAAGGGTGGTGCCGCTACCCAGGTACAGAGCCGGCCGCATCATGCCGGGCCGCGAGCCGATGGCCAGCAGGATCATGCCGGCGGCCACCGAAACCAGCTGCATGAGTCCGAACTGGAGGCCGCTCTCGGAGGCGCTGAGTCCTTGGGTCGTCAGGATGTAGGCAAACCAGCTCATCACGGCATACGCCAGGAGGGCCTGCAACGTGAAGATGGAGGTGATGAGGAATCCCAGCCGGGTGCGAAGGAGCGGCCACATGGATACGTGTTCCTGGTTCGCCTTCCGTGAAGTGCGATGGGTGTGGAGGACCATGGGAAGGAAGCCAAGAAGTGCGGCGACGCCAAGGAGGCCCCATGCGGCCAGGCCCATCGACGGCGAGCCCAGCTGTTGGGCCAACGGCACGCTGACTGCCGCGGCGAAGGTGGCGCCGCCGGACATCGTGAAGGTGTAAAGGCCGGTCATCATGGAGGTCTTGCTTGAATAGTGCTCCCGGATGTACGACGGCATGGCCACGTTGCACACCGCCAGTCCGGACATCGCCAGCACCGTTCCGGCGAGGAGGGCGCCGGTCGCTGGGATGCTGCGGACCAGGAGCCCGGCAGCCAGCATGGCCAGCGCCACGAAGATCGACTTCTCGACGCCGATCCGGCGCGACAGCCACGAGGTGCCCAGCCCTGCGACGGCGAAGCACAGCAAGGGGATGGACGGAAGAATCGACGCGACGAGCGCCCCGTAGCCGAGGAATGCCTGCAAATCATGGAACAGCGCCGCCGCGCTCGTGATGCCGGCGCGCAGGTTCAGGCCGATCAGGATGACGGCGACGATCCCGACGACGGCGACCACCCGGGATTTCGGCGCTACCGTACCGCCGCTGGTGGGCACAGTTGTTGCTTCCGTTGCGTGGGGAGTCGGGTGAGTTGGGACCATGTTTAAAGGTTAGACGTTTGACGTTTGACACGGGAAGTTTTGTGGTGAATCTCTCCAAGCCGCCGTGGGAGCCCAACTGGCTCGCAGTTAATGCCGTTTTGGGGGCCTATAACGACAACAAATGCGAGTCAGTTGGGCCGGCGGCCAGGAACCTCAGCGCGGGTTGCGCGCTCCCAGTCGCTGCACGGCCAGGGCAAGCCACAACTGCACCCGGTCCGGCGTCTGGGCAGGGTCGTAACCGGTGAGGTCCGTGATTTGCGCCAAACGGTAGCGCACCGTATTGCGGTGCAGGGTCAGGGCTTCGGCGACGGCGGCCACCGAACCATTGTGGTTGAGGTAGCTTTCCAGGGTCGGAACGAGCTCGGAGCCGTGCGCGGCGTCGAACTTGCGCAGGGGAGTGAGCGCCTCGCTCGCCATGTCGGCCAACGGCACATCCTCGCTCGCCAGCAACAACGAGGTCAGGCTGAGCCGCTCAGGTTCGTTGACCGGCAGGCCGTGCGCCACGGCGTCGCGCGCCTCGAAGTAGCTCCAGCGCACGCCGTTCGGCTTCGTGTAGGCGCCGCCGATCCCGATCACCGCGTGGATCCCCGCTTCCAAAAGGTGATCACTGAGATCCTTCGCGAGCGCGCTCGCGGAACTGCCGTCGTCGGGGACTACCGTCACCAGGTCCTTCCCGACGACGGCGGTCACCCCGCCGTCGAGCGATTGCGGAAGCGAGGTGCTGCTGAGTTGTTTGTGGTGGGCAGCGGAGACCACCAGCAGCACCACGTTCTTTCGAGTGCTGTTGATTCCGACGCCGGCCAGGCGGCGGGCGCCCTCCACCGTGTCCAGGGTTCCGTGGATGACATCGTCCAGCACCTGGCCTGCCAAGGCCCGCTGGCTCTGGCGCTGCTTGACCATGTTGTTGAGTTCCACGCTGATCAGGTTCTGCGCATAACTGACAATTCCGGTGTCGCCGAAAGGCTGCTTGATCCATAGGGTGCAGGCGTCGCGGCGGCCCGTCGGGATGGGAAAGGACGCCCAGTCGTCGGCGGTGGGTGCGGGGTTGCCGGCCATGCTGTTGTAGAGCTGGGCGCTGAACTGGGTGAGCGCGATGTCGGTCCGGAGCATGCTGCCCAATTGCTTGAGCAATTCGCCGAGCCCGCCGCCGGTCAGCAGGGCCCTGGCCAGGATCTGGTGGCCGGCGATAAGGCGCTCCAGCTTGGAGTAGTGGTCAGCGGACTGGGAATCGGCCACGAGTTTGCCGATGGCAATGAACGGGGTCTCATACGGGACTTCCACGAGGGGCAGGCCCCAGCGGTTCGCTTCTGCAATGAGGGCAGGGGGCACGGACTCGTGGGTCAGTCCGGTGCCGAAGCCGATGCCGACGGCTCCCGCGCGCTGGACCTGGCGCACGAAGCGGCGCTGTTCCGCGGCCCCGTTGAGCCTGAGGCCTGTGGTCAGGATCAACTCGCCGCCATTCAGGAAGCGTTGGGGATCCTCCTGCTCGGTCACGGCCACCCAGCGGATATCTTCGTTCCAGGTGGTTTCCGCGAGACCGGCTTTGCGGAGCCGAAGAGAGGTGACGGCGACGAGCGCGGCGAGTGACATTGCCATGCCAAAAAGGATATCCCGGCACTGGTCAATCGCACTAAGTCGGGGTGGTCGAGGTGTGCACCTGACTATTCCGCGCCGCGGGGTGCTGGCATAGGCTCGGAGCAGCTGCAACCAATGCCTAGACACCGAAAGAGGTTGTACACCGTGGTCCAAACCTTGCAGAACTTCATCAACGGCGAGTTCGTCACGCCGGCAGGCACCGAACTGCTTGACATCGTGAACCCCACCAACGGGGAGATCGTCGCTCATGCGCCTATCTCCACGGCGGCCGACGTCGATGCGGCCATGAATGCGGCGAAGGAAGCCTTCAAGTCCTGGAAGCATGTCACGCCTGGCCAGCGCCAGCTCATGCTGCTCAAGCTTGCTGATGCCATCGAGGCCAACAGTGACGAGCTCGTTGAGGCACAACACCGCAACACCGGCCAGGTCCGCGCCCTCATCGCATCCGAGGAAGTTGCCGCTGGTGCAGACCAGCTCCGCTTCTTCGCCGGCGCCGCGCGCATCATGGAAGGCAAGTCCGCCGGCGAGTACTTCGAGGGCCACACCTCCTACGTACGCCGCGAACCGATCGGCGTCGTCGCCCAGGTTGCACCGTGGAACTACCCGTTCCTCATGGGCATCTGGAAGATCGGCCCCGCCCTCGCCGCAGGCAACACTGTTGTTCTCAAGCCCTCCGACACCACTCCGGAGTCCACCTTGGTCCTGGCCCGTCTGGCGGGGGAGATCTTCCCGGCCGGCGTTCTCAACGTGGTCCTCGGCAACGCGGCCACCGGCTCCATGATGGTGGAGCACAAGGTCCCGGGCCTCGTCTCGATCACGGGTTCCGTGCGCGCCGGCATTGCCGTGGCCAGCGGGGCGGCAAAGGGCCTCAAGCGTGCCCACCTGGAACTTGGCGGCAAGGCCCCGGCCATCGTCTTCAAGGACGCCGACATCAAGAAGAGCGCAGCGGCCATCGCCGAATTCGCCTTCTTCAACGCCGGCCAGGACTGCACGGCCATCACCCGCGTGCTGATTGAAGATTCCATCCACGACGACGTGGTTGCCGCCATGGTGGAGCACACCAAGACCCTGCATACCGGTTCGCAGAACGACGAGGAAAACTACTTCGGCCCGCTCAACAACGTGAACCACTTCAACGCCGTGAACTCGGTCGTGGAGCACCTGCCGGCCAACTGCAAGATCGAAACCGGCGGCCACCGTGCGGGTGACAAGGGCTTCTTCTTCGAGCCCACCATCATCACCGGCGCGAAGCAGAGCGACGACGTCGTCCAGAAGGAAACCTTCGGACCCGTCATCACCGTCCAGAAGTTCACCACTGAGGCCGAGGCTCTCGAGCTGGCCAACGACGTCGAATACGCCCTGGCCTCCAGCGTTTGGACCACGGACCACGGCACCGCCATGCGGATGAGCCGCGACCTGGACTTCGGCGCAGTCTGGATCAACACCCACATCCTGCTGACCGCTGAGATGCCCCACGGCGGTTTCAAGCAGTCCGGCTACGGCAAGGACCTGTCCATGTACGGCGTCGAGGACTACACGCGGATCAAGCACGTGATGAGTGCGCTGGACGCCTGATCCCCACCGGCACCCTAACCTCGCTGCGCTTCGGCCAGGGAACCCTGCCGGCGTGGCCCCTTATCCGGCACACGGTACGCATTAGTTAGAAAGAAAGAACCATCATGACCGCAACAGCACATGAAATCACCTACCGCCTGGACCAGAAGCGCAGCATCAACGGTGCCTTCCCCGGCCCCAAGTCGCAGGCCCTGAACGAGCGCCGCGCGGCCGTCGTCGCTGCCGGCGTGTCCTCGGGCGTGCCGGTCTACGTTGAGGACGCCGACGGCGGCATCATCCGCGACGTCGACGGCAACTCCTTCATCGACCTCGGCTCCGGCATCGCCGTGACGAGCGTTGGCGCTTCGGATCCCGCCGTCGTCGCCGCCGTCCAGGACGCTGCAGCGCACTTCACCCACACCTGTTTCATGGTCACGCCTTACGAGGGCTATGTCGCCGTCGCCGAGCAGCTGAACCGCCTCACCCCGGGCGACCACGAGAAGCGCACGGTGCTCTTCAACTCCGGCGCCGAAGCAGTAGAGAACGCCGTCAAGGTGGCACGCCTGGCAACCGGCCGTGACGCCGTCGTCGCTTTCGACCACGCCTACCACGGACGTACCAACCTGACCATGGCGCTCACCGCCAAGGCCATGCCGTACAAGACCAACTTCGGCCCGTTCGCGCCCGAGGTCTACCGCATGCCGATGAGCTACCCGTTCCGCGAGGAAAACCCGGAGATCACCGGTGCCGAGGCCGCCAAGCGCGCCATCACCATGATCGAAAAGCAGATCGGCGGCGACCAGGTTGCCGCGATCATCATCGAACCGATCCAGGGCGAGGGCGGCTTCATTGTCCCCGCCGAAGGCTTCCTGCCGGCACTGTCCGCATGGGCCAAGGAAAAGGGCATCGTCTTCATCGCAGACGAGGTCCAGTCCGGTTTCTGCCGCACGGGTGAATGGTTCGCCGTCAACCACGAGGGTGTTGTCCCGGACATCATCACCATGGCCAAGGGCATCGCCGGTGGCCTCCCGCTGTCGGCGATCACCGGCCGCGCAGACCTGCTCGACGCCGTCCACCCGGGCGGGCTCGGCGGCACCTACGGTGGCAACCCGGTTGCCTGCGCCGCAGCTCTTGCTGCCATCGGCACCATGGAGCAGCACGACCTCAACGCCCGCGCCCGACACATCGAGGACATCGCACTCGGCCGCTTGCGTGAGCTCGCTTCGGAACTTTCCGTTATCGGCGACGTCCGTGGACGCGGTGCCATGTTGGCGATCGAACTGGTCCAGGCCGGCTCCAAGGAACCGAACGCGGAATTGACCAAGGCTGTCGCCGCCGCGTGCCTCCAGGAAGGCGTCATCATCCTGACCTGCGGTACCTACGGCAACGTGATCCGTCTGCTGCCGCCGCTGGTCATCAGCGACGAACTGCTCCTGGACGGCCTCGAGGTCCTGGCAGCGGCCATCAAGGCCAACGCTTAGCCACAACCTTCAGGTGGACATGCCCACCTCTACGCACCAAGGATGGACATAGTGTGACTATGTCCATCCTTGGTGTTTAACGGGGGGCATGTCCCTCGCGGGCGCGGGAGTTGGGAAGCTGTTCAGGCCGCGCTGAGCCGTGCGCTTTTCCTGATGACCGAGTTCTTGCGTGCCGTGCGCAGCATATCGAGGGTCAGGAGCAGCAGCGCCAGCCACACGATCCCGAAGCCAACCCAGCGGTCCGGCGTCATGGCCTCGTGGAAGACGGCCAGGGCCACGATGAACTGGAGGACCGGCGCGAAGTATTGCAGCAGGCCGATGGTGGTCATGGGCAGGCGGCGCGCGGAGGCACCGAAGAACAGGAGCGGCACGGCCGTGATGATGCCTGAAGCCGCCAATAGCCAGAAGTGGCCCGGTCCGTTGCTCCCCAAAGTTCCGGCTCCCGTGAGGCCGAGGACAATCATGGTGGCGCCTGCGATCGGCGCGAGGACCACGGTCTCCACGGTGAGGCTCGTAATGGCGTTGACCTTGGGCCCCACGCGCTTCTTCACGAAACCGTAAAGTCCAAAGCTGAACGCCAGGACCAGGGCGATCCACGGCAGCTTGCCATAGGAAACCGTCAAGACCCCGACGGCGATGAAGCCGATCCCGACGGCGGCCCACTGGAGCGGGCGGAGCTTTTCCTTCAGGACGAACACGCCAAGGAGCACCGACACGAGCGGGTTGATGAAGTAGCCGAGCGAGGCTTCGACCGCATGTCCGGTGGTGACGCCGAAGGTGTAGGTCAGCCAGTTGATGGCGATCAGTCCGGCGGCAATGGCGAGCGGTCCGAGGACGGCCCGGTCCCTGAAGGCATTGCCGAGGAGGCGCCATGTCCGGGTGACGGTGATGAGCAGGGCGCAGAAAATGAGCGACCACACCACCCGGTTGGCGACGATTTCGACCGCTCCGGCGGGTTGCAGCACCAGGAAGTAGAGCGGAAGCAGGCCCCACAGGCCGTACGCCCCGATGCCGAACACCACACCCGCCGTCGTCTCCTTCTTGGCCGTGGCAGCGGCGGCGGCTGCAGCCGAAGCATTCGAAGCATTGGAAGCACTGGAGGCGGACTGGGCAGGCACGGTTTGCTCGGGCGTAGACACAAAGTCAACAACATCACATTTTGCGAAGGTATTCCTGACCGTACGGCCGGAAAGTTATTGTGAGTTTCCTCGCGCGGTTGTGTCACCTCCCGCCACGTACTGCCACTCCGGCCACAACTGAGAACTAGAATTGGAAACTGCGCGCCCCACCACGCGGGGCGGATTCCCGTCTCAGAAGGGTTCACGGTGTCCAACTCGGCCGAAACCACCTCAAAACGTCCATTGCGCGTCGCTATTGTCGGCGCAGGGCCGGCCGGCGTGTACGCCGCGGATATCCTGACCAAATCGAACGAGGTCAAGGACGGCGACGTCGAGGTCAGCATCGACCTTTTCGAGGCATACCCCGCGCCGTACGGCCTGATCCGCTATGGCGTGGCGCCCGACCACCCCCGCATCAAGGGCATTGTCAACGCGCTTCACAAGGTCCTTGACCGCGGAGACATCCGCTTCCTCGGCAACGTGACCTACGGCCGCGACCTCACGCTGCACGACTTCCGCTCCTTCTACGACGCGGTGATCTTCTCCACGGGGGCCATCAAGGACGCGGACCTGAACATCCCGGGAATCGAGCTGGAAGGCTCCTTCGGCGGAGCCGACTTCGTCTCCTGGTATGACGGACACCCGGACGTGCCCCGCGAATGGCCGCTGGATGCCAAGGAAGTGGCAGTCATCGGCAACGGCAACGTCGCGCTGGACGTGGCCCGCATGCTCTCCAAGCACGCCGACGACCTCCTGGTGACCGAAATCCCGGACAACGTCTATGCCGCCCTCAAAGCCTCCCCGGTCACGGACGTGCACGTCTTCGGACGCCGCGGCCCCGCCCAGATCAAGTTCACTCCGCTGGAACTGCGCGAGCTCTCGCACTCCAACGACGTGGACATTGTGCTGTACCCGGAAGACTTCGAGTTTGACGAAGCCTCTGACGAGGCCATCCGCAGCAACAACCAGATCAAGACCATGGTCAACACGTTGACCAACTGGCTCGTCGAGGAACATGCCGAAGCCGAGCAGCCCTCGTCGCGCCGCTTGCACTTGCATTTCCTGCACAGCCCGGTGGAGATCGTTTCCGAGGACGGCTCCGGGAAGGTCTCCAGCGTCAAGTTCGAGCGCATGAAACTGGACGGCACAGGCAACGTCAAAGGCACCGGCGAGTTCGTGGACTATCCGATCCAGGCCGTCTACCGTGCCATCGGCTACCACGGTTCCCCGCTGGACGAGCTTGAGTACGACGCCCGCCGCGGCGTCATTCCCAACGACGGCGGACGGGTACTGGACGCCGACGGCAAACCGGTACCCGGCATCTACGCCACCGGCTGGATCAAGCGCGGACCCGTCGGCCTGATCGGGCACACCAAGGGCGACGCGTTGGAGACGATCGGCTGTCTCCTGGAGGACCGCCTCACGCTGCCCCCGGCCGAAAACCCGGACCCGCAGGCCATCATCAACCTCCTTGAAGAGCGGGGCATCGAGTACACCACCTGGGAAGGCTGGAACAAGCTCGATGCGCACGAAGTAGCCCTAGGCGCCGAATGGACCGCCGAGAACCCGGACGCCGGCGTCGTGCGCGAACGCATCAAGGTGGTCCCGCGCGAGGACATGATCGAGATCTCGCGCGGCTAACGGCTAACGGTTCGGGACAGAGCCTAGCCGCTAGCGCACCGCGCCTAGCGGCTAGCGGACGGCGCGCCTAGCGGCCCGGGACTAACTCCCTCGTCCGCCGGAGGCCTAAAATGAGCCATGGACGAGGAGCTCCGCTGGACTGACGCGGTCGGGCAGGCAGAATTGGTGCGGAGCGGCGCGATTTCGCCGAGTGAACTGCTCGACGCCGGCCGCGACCGTATCCGGGAGATCGATCCGGTTCTGCATTGCGTGGTCGCGCACTTGGAACCTGGAGCGGCCGACCAGGCCCCTGACACACCGTTTCCAGGGGTTCCCTTCCTGGTGAAGGACCTGTCCCTGGAGATCGCCGGAGCGCCCTTCACCGAAGGCTCCCGCTGGTTGAAGGACAACGTCTCAAGCCAGGACCAGGAGCTTGTGCGGCGGTACCGCCAGGCCGGACTTGCCATCCTCGGGAAGACCAACACGCCGGAATTCGGGCTCAGCCCGCATTGCGAGCCGGCCTTGCATGGTGCCACCCGAAACCCTTGGAACCTGGGGCTGTCCACGAGCGGCTCCAGCGGCGGGTCCGCCGCCGCCGTCGCCTCTGGAATGGTCCCCATGGCGCACGGGAATGATCTTGGCGGATCCCTTCGCTACCCGGCTGCATGGTGCGGGGTTTTCGGGTTCAAGCCGACCCGGGGACGGGTTCCCATGGGCCCAGAGTATGGCGACGTGGCCGGGGGCTTCGCCGTGGAACATGCGCTGACCCGGAGCGTGCGCGATTCGGCGGCACTCCTCGACGCGACGGCAGGTCCGTCGCCCGGTGATCCATATTGGGCGCCGCCCCAGGCCCGGCCCTTCCTGCTTGAGGCCGGCACTGTTCCTGGAAAGCTCCGCATCGCCGCAACCGCGACGCCCAACTCGGGGCAGCAAGTGCATCCGGACTACCTGAGCGTGTTCGAGGAAACCGTGGAATTGCTCGCCGGGCTGGGCCACACTGTCACGGAAGCGCATCCCGAGAGCCTGGGGCGGGCCGGGCACCGGGCGGTCAGGGCCGTCTATGGAGGCGCGATCGCTTGGATTGAGGCGTACTGGACGCAGAGGATGGGCAGGTCGCCGGAAGCCGGTGAGATCGAGCCGTTCACCGTAGCCAATTTTGAGCGCTCGCGGGCCGTGACAGGCGGGCAATACCTCCTTGGCATGGAGGAATTGCAGCGCTTCAGCCGTCGTTTGGCTGGATTCTTCGAGGAATTCGACGTCTGGATGACACCCACCGTCGGCTGGCCACCGTTGCCCCTGGGAACGCTGCGAGGCACCGAGGAAGAACCGTTGCGCGGCGAGCGCGAAGCCGGCCGCTTCCTCATGTTCGACGGCGAGTACGCGAACATCTCGGGCAACCCGGCTATGTCGGTGCCACTCGGAGTCGATTCGACCGGCCTGCCGGTGGGCATGTCCTTCCTTGGCCGCTTCGGGGACGAGGCCACGCTCTTTCGCCTGGCGGGCCAGCTTGAGAAAGCCGCACCTTGGGCGGACCGCAAACCTGAAGCCCTCGCACGGACCTTGGCTGCACCGCTCTGAAGCTGAAGCAAGACAGGAGAGAAGCAATGTTCATGGGCGTCTACCATTTCGACGGAGATCCCGCTCAACTGCTGGAACGTCACAAGCGCATGGTGGGGCTCTTGCCACCTGGTGCGTTGAAGATCCATGTATGCCTATCCACCGAGGGTGGCATCTCGGTATACGACACCTGTCCGGACAGGGCAACGTTTGACCGCTTCAGCCGTGGCCACAGTTTCGCGGAACTCGTCGCGGAAGTCGGCCTGCCTGAACCCCGGATCGAAGCGTTGGGCGATGTCGAGTCGTACGAATTCCACCCGGAGTAACCCGCCCCGCGGAAGCCAATCCCTAGGCCAGCCGGGCGATGCTCCGGCGGATCGGGCGCGGCGCGGTGCCGTCGGAGAACAGTTCGGGGGTGGCGGCCTGGATGCGCTTGACGTCGTCGAATACGCCTCGCAAGTGGATCCGCAGCGAATTGTCGGCGCTGGCGGGATCGTTGGTCTCCAGCGCGTCCACGATTGCGGTGTGCTGCTCGATCAAGGTGGACACCGGCCGGGTGTCGATGAGGCTCAGTCGTCGTGCACGGTCCAAATGAGCCTTGGCTGAATTGACTGCGGTCCATGCTGTTTCGTGGCCTGCAAGGCGGAGCAGTTCGCGGTGGAAGTCCTCGTCCAGCCTGAAGAACTCGTCTATATCGCCGGCGGCCTCGGCACCTCGTTGGTCCTCGAGGATTTCGCGGAGCCCCGCAATTCCGTCGCGATCAACGACGGCGTCAACCAGGGAAGCGCACTCGATGGCTTCCCTGACGAACTGGGCTTCGGCGACCCTGCCGAGATCCACCAGGGAGACGAACGAACCGATCTGCGGGAAGACCTGGACCAAACCTTCTTCGCGCAGCAGAATCAGGCTTTCCCTGACAGGCGTCCTGCTGACCCCTAGCTCCTGGGCGAGTTCATTTTCGGACAGAGGCTCACCGGGCCGCAGCTCGAGCGAAATGATTCGACGCCGGAGGGTGTCCAGGGTCCGGTCACGCACCGAGAGCCTGGGCGCCTCTTCATTTGCTGGTTTCTTCATAGCCACGGGTCCAGTCTAATATCCATTGACAGACTAGAATGGTAGTGCTTGTATGGTAGTAACAGAACAGCCGGACCCATCTTCTTGAGGCCTCGTTTCGAGGGCATTACCAAGGCTGTCAATCCCATCCGAGATTCCTCCATTTCGCTTTTCATCGCCTGCAAAGGAGCAATTGATGACCGAGAGCTTTGCCCCACCCGCCGTCAAGCCAACTACCAGGAGCACGGGCGACCTCGCGAAGGTTGCCGTTTCCGGATGGCTCGGTACGGCCATGGAATTCATGGACTTCCAGCTCTACTCGCTGGCAGCGGCCATCGTCTTCAACAAGATCTTCTTCCCGGACGTCAGCCCGGTCATCGGCTTGATCGCCGCAATGGCGACCTACGGCGTCGGATATGTGGCCCGCCTCGTCGGTGCGATCTACTTCGGCCGCATGGGTGACCGGATCGGCCGCAAGAAGGTCCTGTTCATCACCATCGCACTCATGGGTGCGTCCACCACCCTGATCGGCGTGCTTCCCACCTACGCGATGATCGGTATTTGGGCACCGATCCTGCTCGTCGCGCTGCGCCTCATCCAGGGCTTTGGTGCCGGCGCCGAAATTGCCGGGGCAACGGTCATGCTCACCGAATACGCCTCCGCCCGCCGTCGCGGCCTGATTTCCTCCTTGGTGTGCCTCGGAACCAACTCCGGAACCCTTGGCGCTTCAGCGCTCTGGGCTGTCCTCGTTGCTGCCCTTCCCCAGGACCAATTGCTCAGTTGGGGTTGGCGTATCCCGTTCCTGGCGAGCTTCGTACTCATGATCTTCGCGATCTGGATTCGCCGTTCCCTCAAGGAAAGCCCGGTGTTCGAAGAGCGTGCCGACGTCGTTAACGGAGTTGCCCTGTCCAAGCAGGACATCATGTCCAAGCAGGACGTTGTTCGCGAAGCCAAGGACAGCAAAAAGGCCACCAGCACTATCGAAGCCGCACTCCACCAGCGCAAGGGCAAGGCCTTCCTCATCGCCCTTGGCCTGCGGTTTGGCCAAGCGGGCAACTCCGGCCTCGTCCAGACGTTCCTGGTCGGTTACCTCGCGACGGTGCTGCTGGTCGACAAGACGGTAGGCACCACGGCCATCGTCTACGGTTCCCTGCTGGGTTTCGTCACCATCCCGTTGATCGGTCTCCTGGGCGACCGCTTCGGACGCAGGCCCCTGTACCTGGTCCTCAGCGCCTTGAGCGCGCTGTTTGCCATCCCCATGATGCTGATGGTTACCAGCGGAAACCCCGCCGTCATCACGACGGGCATGGTCATTGGCCTTAACCTTGGCGTGCTCAGCCTCTTCTCGATGGAGAGCGTCACCATGGCCGAGTTCTTTGGAGCCCGCACCCGCTTCACCCAGCTGGCGTTGGCGAAGGAGATCGGCGGCATCCTCGCCACCGCCATCGGTCCGCTGTTGGCTGCGACCCTGACCGCCGTCACCGGTCAGTGGTGGCCGCTGGCTGCGATGCTTATCGGCTACTCGCTGATTACGTTGGTTTCCGCCGCCGTCGGACCGGAAGTCCGTGGCCGTGACATGGTCCTCCTGGAAGACGCCGTATGAAAGCGGTAGTAGTCCACGGCGCGAACGATCTCCGCATCGATGAGCGGCCCGAGCCCGTCGCAGGGCCCGGAGAAGTGGTACTCGACGTCGAGTGGGGCGGGATCTGTGGTTCCGACCTGTCCTACTGGAAGCACGGCGCGTCTGGAACAGCGACGCTGAAGTCGCCGCTCGTCCTGGGCCACGAGGTTGCCGGCCGCATCGCGCAGCTGGGGGCCGGCGTCGAGAATTTCGACGTCGGCCAGCCCGTCACGGTACATCCCGCGGAACTGGTAGGCGACGGCGTTATGCCCGAGCGTTTGGCCGGACGCACCAACCTGTATCCGCATATCCGGTACTTCGGCTCGGCCGCCTTTGACCCGCATACGGACGGTGGCTTCAGCGAACGGAAGCGCGTCCGGGCATCGCAACTCCGGTCCCTGCCCGACGGCGTCGATACCCTGCGCGGTGCGCTCGCTGAACCGCTCGCGGTCGCCATGCACGCCGTCGGTAGGGCGGGATCACTCACTGGGCGGGACGTCTTGGTGAACGGTGCGGGTCCGATCGGTTCCCTGGTGATTGCTGCTGCCAAGTACGCGGGCGCCAGGACGGTCGTCGCGGCGGACATCAACGACGCCTCGCTGCGGATCGCGAAGGCCATGGGGGCCGACGAAGTGCGCAATGTCGCAAGCGGCGGCGCGCTTCCCGACGACGTCGAATTGGTTTTTGAGGCCTCTGGTATCCCCGGAGTCCTCGGCAGCGTCCTCAAGGCCACCGCCCGTGGCGGAACCCTTGTCCAGGTAGGCAACCTTCCGGGCGCCCCGAGCCTTTCGGCCATTGGTGATCTGGTGACGCGTGAAATCACGTGGATCGGCTCGTACCGTTTCGTGGACGAAATCAGCGACGCCGTGCTCGCCATGGCCAACGGCCTGGATGTTTCACCCGTGATCACGCATAAATTCGCCATTGACCAGGCCGCCGAAGCCATGAGGGCGGCCACAGACCCGACATCCGGCAGCAGCAAAGTCATGCTGCAGCTGAGCCAAGCCAACTGACTCGCAATAGGTGTCGTTTTGACCGCTCAAAACGACACCTATTGCCAGCTACGCAAAGGACCAAAAGCATTGAAGATCACCGACGCACGGGTGGTGGTTTCGTCTCCGGGACGAAACTACGTCACGCTCGTTATTGAAACCGAGGACGGCATCACCGGCATCGGCGACGCCACGCTCAACGGCCGCGAACTGGCTGTCGCGTCCTACCTGTCCGAGCACCTCTGCCCGCTGCTGATCGGCCGCGACGCGCGCCGTATCGAGGACACGTGGCAGTACTTTTACAAGGGCGCTTACTGGCGCCGCGGCCCGGTGACCATGACGGCGATCGCGGCCATCGACGTCGCGCTTTGGGATATCAAGGGCAAGGCAGCCGGCATGCCGGTCTACGAACTGCTGGGCGGTGCCGCTCGTGAAGGCGTCATGGTCTACGGCCACGCGAGCGGATCGACGCTGGATGACCTCAGCGCCGACTTCCAGCATCACTTGGACCTCGGCTACAAGGCGATCCGTGCACAGGCGGCGGTTCCAGGGCTGGAAAAGACGTACGGGATCGCGCCGGTTGACGGCAAGACATACGAGCCCGCCAGCGGCAATGTCCCCCAAGAAGACATGTGGGAGACCACCTCCTATCTTGACTTCGCGCCGAAAATGATGGCACATGTCCGCGAACAGTTCGGCTACGGCGTACATGTCCTCCACGATGTGCATCACCGGCTGACTCCCATTGAGGCGGGACGGCTTGGGGCCTCGTTGGAGCAGTACCGTCCGTTCTGGACCGAGGATCCCACCCCGGCGGAGGACCAATCGGCGTTCCGGCTGATCCGCCAACACACGACGACGCCCATCGCCGTCGGGGAGGTCTTCAACTCCATCTGGGATTGCCAGCAGCTCATCACCGAACGCCTCATCGACTACATCCGCACCTCGGTTTCACACGCCGGCGGCATCACGCACCTGCGGAGGATCTTCTCGCTCGCGGACCTCTACGGCGTCCGCTCCGGCTCGCACGGTGCCGGCGATCTTTCGCCGGTCTCTTTCGCCGCGGCCCTGCACGTGGACATGAGCATCCCGAACTTCGGCGTCCAGGAATACATGGGGCACAGGGACCCGGCGGGCGAGGTGTTCAAGACGTCCTACACCTTTACTGACGGCTACATGCATCCCGGCGACGCTCCCGGCCTCGGAGTGGAATTCGACGAAGAAGCAGCGCTGACCTTCCCTTTCGATCCGAAATACCTGCCTATCAACCGCCGCCTCGACGGTTCCGTCCACGATTGGTAAGGGCACAACTGGTGAACCCTGTGACTGAAACCCTCCAGAGGGAGCCCTTCGACGTCGTCGTGATGGGCGAAATCCTCCTTGAGGTCGCCACGGATGTCCCCGTCGGACACGGTGTTCCGGCGCAGCTCGGCATCTCCGGGGACGCGCTCAATGTCGCGGCATCAGCCGCTGCGGCCGGCGCCCGCGTGGGACTGCTGGCTGTACTCAGCGACGATGAGCTCGGGCAAGCGATTGCCGCCAGGATCGTGGAGCTCGGCATTTCCACCGAACTCCTGAAATTCAGGCCGGGACAGCAGGGCATGTACCTGGTGCATTGCGACCCCGACGGCCAGCGGGAATTCTCCTACGCGCGCCGCGGCAGCGTTGGATCAACGCTAAGCCCCGACGACGTCGATCCCGCCGTGTTCTCAGCCGCCGGTGCAGTTGTGGCCGGCGGGATCGCCTGCGCGATTTCCAGTACAGCGCGTGCCGCTGTTCTCAAGGCCGCAGGAGTTTCGCCACGCTTTGTCTTCGACCCCAACTACCGGCCGCGGCTGACCTCCTTGGAGGACGCGACGGCGGTCCTCGCCGAACTCGCGCCCCGGGCGTTCCTCGTTACCCCGTCTTTCCCCGGGGAAACGTCGGCACTCCTCGGCTGCTCGTCGGCCGAGGACGCCGTAGAAAAGCTCTGCCGGCTCGGCGCCGTGAACGTCGCGGTGACATGCGGAGCTGACGGCATCCAGCTGGGGAGCGTCGCCGATTCGCTCTGGGTTGACGCGATACCGGCGCCCGTCGTCGTGGACCAGACGGGAGCCGGGGACGCTTTCGTAGGGACCATGACCGCCCGGATAGTGCTCGGCGACACGCTCCCGACGGCGGTCCGCTACGGTGCCGCTGCCGCCTCCCTTGTGGTGGGCGGCAAAGGCGGCACCGGGTTCGTCCCGACGTTTGAGCAGACGCGGGCGCACGCAGCGTCCCGGACCGGGGAAGGACTGACATCGCACGCCTGAGTTACAACCCTCTCGCCGGACGCGCGGGGGTCAAGCCAGTGTTTCCGGCAAGGGCTGTGAAGCCGGGCATCGTTCACCTTGGTTTGGGGGCCTTCGACGGCGAGCTGGCCGACCGGCCCGGATTCGCCGAGCTACTCGCACACTGGTACAGCATCATCGACAACCACGGGCTCGACGGCCTGAGAAACGAGATCCACCATGGCTGACGCCGCTCATATCCTGAAGATTTCCCCTGTCATTCCCGTGGTGACCATCGATGATCCACGCCATGCTGTGCCGGTGGCCCGCGCCCTCGCCGACGGCGGGGTCCGGATCATCGAGCTGACGCTCCGGACAGATAGTGCACTGACGTCGCTCAAACTCATTGCCGAGGAAGTGCCGGAAATCCTGCTAGGCGCGGGAACGGTCCTCACGCCCGGCCAGGCCGATGAAGCTGTGGCCGCGGGCGCGCAGTTCCTGGTCAGCCCGGGAGTCACGCCCGCCCTGCTAGGGCACATGCTCACCCTCGACGTTCCAGTGCTCCCCGGAGTCGCCACCGTCGGGGAAGTCATGGCGGTGTTGGAGCAGGGACTTGAGGCCATGAAGTTCTTCCCGGCAGGCCCGGCCGGTGGCCCCGACTATGTGGCTGCCATCGGAGCTCCCGTCCCGCAAGTGCAGTTCTGTCCTACAGGCGGCATCACGCCGGCGTCGGCGCCCGAATACCTGAAGCTCGCAAACGTCTCCTGCGTCGGAGGCAGCTGGCTGACACCCCGCAACGCCATCGAAAACGGGGACTGGAAACTCATCACCGAGCTCGCTCAACAGGCTGCGGCCCTCGCTGTCGCCCCATAGGCAAAGCCTCGAGACCCAACTAGACTGGCCCATACTGTGCTGCGTCCGGTTTTGGGAGTTCGATGAAGAATCCGATCCATCCGGCAGCTTCGGTCAATGATGTCGCCGAGCTGTTGCAGCGCCATGCCCGCGCTGGACATGAGCAAATTGATACGTGGCGCTTTGGGCTTCCAGATGCCACGGAGCTTTCCGGTTTGCGTAGCCTGATCAAGGAATCCTGGCAGCGTTCCGCGCAGCTCAAGGCGAACCCGGACCAGCCCGAAGCTCCCGTGGCCATGGACCTCGACGAGCTCGAGGAATACCGCCGCCAACACCCGCTGGCCATCATCATGCCCGTCATACAGAAGCTCCTCATCCAGCCCAGCTATGAGAGCGGGCTGCTGGTCGCCGTCGGGGATGAGCTCGGCCGCCTGCTGTGGGTGGACGGAAATCCCGCAATGCGGCGCCGCGCCGAAGGCATGATGTTCGTGGCAGGCGCGGACTGGTCAGAAGCCGCGGTCGGTACCAGTGCGCCCGGCACGGCGCTCGCCTTGGGCCGCGGCATCCAGATTTCAGGCGCCGAGCACTACAAACGCTCGGTCCATCCGTGGAGCTGCACCGCGGTGCCCTTCCATGACCCTGACTCCGGCGCGCTCCTCGGCGTCGTCGACATCACCGGCACCGAAGCCGCCGTCGCACCCCACACGCTATCCCTCGTTGAAGCAACAGTGGCGGCAGCGCAGGCGCAATTGCGCGTGGAAAGACTCCAGCTCGCGGCCGCCAAGCGCTCTACGCCTGCCCGACGCCGGAACTCGCCTTCCGCCGTCGGCTCGCCCCCGGGAACCGGGCTGTACCGGAACAGCCTCCAGCTGCTGGGCCGGGACCAGGCCCTGTTGAGCATGGGAGGACGCAGCATTCCGCTTTCCGCGAGGCACAGCGAAATCCTGGCGTTGCTGGGAACCCGTCCCGAGGGGCTCAGTGCCGAGGAGCTCGCTCTGGCCCTCTATCCGGGAGATGGATTCACCGTCACCCTCCGGGCGGAAATGGTGCGCCTTCGGAAGGTACTCCACCAACTCGATCCCGCGGCAGTTCCGGAATCCCGCCCCTACCGGCTCCCGATCGACCTCGGCCAGGACGCCGCCCAGGTTCTGTCCTGCCTGCAGCGGGGCGCCCACCGCATCGCCTTGGAGATCTACAAGGGCGCCGTCCTTCCGCATTCGGAAGCGCCCGGCATCGTGGAGCTCCGCGAGAAGGTCTCCGCGCTCTTGCGCGAGGCGGTCCTCAACGACGGCAGTGCCGAGGCCCTGCTCAAGTATGCCGGGCTGCCTGAGGCGAAGAACGACGTCGATGTGCGGCTTGCCGCCCTCAAGCTCCTGCCGCCGCGCTCGCCCAAGCGGGCTTCCGTCGTCGCCGAGCTTGAACGCCTGGAAAGCGAACTGTCGGCCTGACGCGGGCCCTGGTGTGGCACTCGGGAAATACTGAGTTTCGGCCCGTATCGTTGAACCGAGCCGAACGAAAGAAGCTTTCTCCGTGTTGAACAAACGCCTCGCCGTTGCCCTGACCGTTTCCGGACTCCTTGCCGGAGCCACAGCCTGCGGGGCACCCGCCCAGACAGCGCCCGCATCGGCAACGCCTTCGGCTTCGGCCACCACAGCTGCCGCCGCCGGCTGGGAACTCGATCCAGCCGCCGGCGCCCGGAGAATCAAGGCCGCGGGCCTGGATATCCTGACTGCCGAAGGCACAGCCGAGCACTATCACGCCCACCTGGACGTGCTTGTCGATGGCAAAGCCGTCACAGTCCCGGCCGAGATCGGCTTCAGTTTCGGGGCCGACGGGCAGCCCAACGGAATCTCGGCGCTTCACACCCACGACACGTCCGGCGTCATCCATATCGAAGCGCCTACGTCCGGCCTGAAGTACACACTGGGCCAGGTCCTCAGCGAATGGGGAGTCCTGGACGGTAAAGATGCCACCGGAGCACCGCACAGCGGGACCGGCGGCTGGACCGCCTACGTGAACGGCGCAAAGCAGGGTGCGCCGGTGTCTGACGTGGTCCTCAAGGCCCACGACGAGGTAGTGCTCTCCTTCGGTGCCGCACCTTCGCCGGTTCCGAGCTCCTACGCCTTCCCCGCGGGCCTCTAGCTTCCACGACCCCGGTAGGCGAGTACCGCCCCATAGTGATCTGAAACACAGGGTTGCAACCTGCTTGCAACCTCCCCGCTCCTACGGTGAAGGCATAGCAAAGCCACCATCATGCGGAGCAAAGGAGCTACAGATGACTGTTTATGCACAGCCAGGTGCCGAGGGTTCGAAGGTCACGTTCAAAGACCGTTACGAGAACTGGATCGGCGGCGAGTGGGTTGCCCCGGTCAAGGGACAGTACTTCGAAAACATCACTCCGGTGACCGGGAAGGCCTTCTGCGAGGTTGCGCGTGGCACGGCCGAGGACATCGAGCTGGCACTGGACGCCGCACACAAGATCGCACCGTCTTGGGGCAAGACATCCGTGGCCGAGCGTGCCGCCATCCTGAACAAGATCGCTGACCGCATCGACGAAAACCTCGAAATGCTGGCCGTCGCCGAGTCTTGGGACAACGGCAAGCCGATCCGCGAAACGCTGAACGCGGACATCCCGTTGGCGGCGGACCACTTCCGCTACTTCGCCTCCGCCGTCCGCGCCCAGGAAGGCCGGCTGTCCCAGCTGGACGAGGACACCACCGCGTACCACTACCACGAACCGCTCGGCGTTGTGGGGCAGATCATCCCGTGGAACTTCCCCATCCTCATGGCCGTCTGGAAGCTCGCTCCGGCCCTGGCGGCCGGTAACGCCGTGGTCCTCAAGCCCGCCGAGCAGACGCCGTCCTCCATCCTGGTCCTCATGGAGCTCATCGGTGACCTGCTGCCGGCCGGCGTGCTCAACGTGGTCAACGGCTTCGGCGTCGAGGCCGGCAAGCCCCTTGCCTCCAGCCCGCGGATCCGCAAGATCGCCTTCACTGGTGAGACCACCACGGGCCGGCTGATCAGCCAGTACGCCAGCGCCAACTTGATCCCGGTGACCCTTGAACTGGGCGGCAAGAGCCCGAATATTTTCTTCGACGACGTCGCCGCGCAGAACGACGCGTTCTACGACAAGGCCCAGGAAGGCTTCACGCTCTTCGCCTTCAACCAGGGCGAAGTCTGCACCTGCCCGTCCCGCGCCCTGGTCCAGGAAGGCATCTACGACTCCTTCATCGCCGACGCCGTGGCCCGCACCAACAAGATCATCCAGGGCAACCCCCTGGATACCGACACCCAGATCGGCGCCCAGGCCTCCAATGACCAGCTGGAGAAGATCCTTTCCTACATCGACATTGGAAAGCAGGAAGGCGCCAAGGTCCTCACCGGCGGCTCCCGGGCCCAGCTCGACGGCGACCTGGCCGGAGGCTATTACGTCCAGCCGACCATCTTCGAGGGGCACAACCGGATGCGGATTTTCCAGGAGGAGATCTTCGGCCCCGTGGTATCCGTGACGAAGTTCAGCGACTACAACGACGCCATCGGCATCGCCAACGACACCCTCTACGGACTCGGCGCCGGCGTCTGGTCCCGCAACGGCAACGTCGCCTACCGGGCAGGACGGGAAATCCAGGCCGGCCGCGTCTGGGTCAACAACTACCACGCCTACCCCGCCGGCGCCGCGTTCGGCGGGTACAAGTCCTCCGGCATCGGCCGCGAAAACCACGCGATGATGCTGGACCACTACCAGCAGACCAAGAACCTCCTGGTCAGCTACAACGAGAACAAGCTCGGCTTCTTCTAAGCCGCACTTAACCCGTCGGGGAGTGTTCAGCACAGATCACTCCCCGCCGGCCCTCCCTGGCCACCGCTCAGGAAAAAGCAGCAAACCTCAAGCAACGCATTAATGACGCAAGGATTTCGCCAATGACGACGACAATGCAAGCAGCCGTAGTAACTGAATTCGGTAAAGACCTTCAGATCCAGTCCCTTCCCATTCCTGTTCCGGGCCGGGGGGAAGCGCTGGTCAGGGTGATGACCACGGGGGTGTGCCACACGGACCTGCACGCCGCTGAGGGGGACTGGCCGGTCAAGCCCTCGCCGCCGTTCGTGCCTGGACATGAAGGGGTGGGTGAAGTGGTGGCCCTCGGTGAGGGTGTCACGGACCTGGCGGTCGGGGACCTGGTGGGCAACGCCTGGCTCTGGTCCGCTTGTGGCGATTGCCAGTTCTGCCGGACCGGTTGGGAGAC
>NZ_JBFRGF010000053.1:0-29566 GCF_052115205.1 Arthrobacter sp. 2RAF6
CCCTCGTTGATGCGGCGCAGCGCCTCGCCGAGGTTGGTGGCACCGCAGACGAAGGGAACCGTGAAGTTCCACTTGTCGATGTGGTGGGTGTAGTCGGCCGGGGTCAGGACCTCGGACTCGTCGATGTAGTCCACGCCCAGGGACTGCAGAGGGTGGTTGACCCCGGAAACTGTGTTCTCATGTCTGTCCTTCTCGGTGGTCCTGCCTGCCCGGGAAGGCGGCGTGGCTGCCCTTTAACTCGGCGCCGTACGAGGGAAGAGGCAGGGAATCAGCCGGGAGCGGGTGCTGCTGGCGGCGCCCGCCGCGTTGGGCGGCTGCGCCTGCGAAGACCACCAGCAGGATGCCCAGGAGTTGGAGGACCGACGGGGTCTGCCGCAGAACGATCATGCCGAGCAGTAGTCCGATAGCCGGTTCCAACGCCAGGAGGGTACCGAAAGCTGTGTGGGTCATTCGGCGTAGGGCCCGCATTTCCAGGATGTAGGGCAGTACCGGTATCAACACTGCCAGGGCGGCGGCAACAGCCACGATTTCCCAGGTGATGTGTCCGAGAGCCTGCGGCAGCCCGAAGGGTGCCACGACCACGCCAGCGATGGGGATGGTCAGGGCGAGGGCTCCAATTCCGCTGAACCGATCCCCGACTTTTTGGGTCAACAGGACATAGGCGGCCCATCCGATCGCGCCCATGGCAGCAAAGCCGACGCCGATCAGGTCCACCTGCCCGGCCCACGGTTCGGTGAGCAGGACGACTCCTGCCAGGGCTGTTGCCGGCAGTATCAACGAACGAACTCCGCGGCCCCGGAGGGCGGCAACACTTAGGGGGCCGAGGAATTCAATGGCGACGGCGGTTCCCAGTGGAAGGCGTTCCATGGCGGCGAGGAACGTCACCGACATGACTCCGGTGGCGATGCCGAGGCCGAGCACGGCCGGGGCATCCCGAAGCCGCAGGGACCGCAGTGGCGGGCGGGCAAGGAGCAGCAGGATGAGCGCGCCCATGCTCAGTCGCAGCCAGGCGGTTCCGATCGGCCCTAGGGTCGGCATCAATCCTGCGGACAGGGCAGAGCCTAGCTGGATGGAAAACATGGCGGCCATGGTCAGAGCCCAAGGTGGTACCGGGCCATTGGATGATGTGGTCATAACTGGTTCCCTTTGGTCGGGCAGCCACTGCTTGCGCGCGACCTCGGAGGCAGGATCACGTCAGGGTGGTTTTGTTGATGAGATGGTCGGTAATGGTGATGTCGGGGCCGAGCCCGCTGAGGTGTGTTGCGAGTTCATCGGCGGCTCCCTGCAGGGCCTCGCTCGTGACCGGGTCCAGGGCGTCCAGAATGAACAACGCGGTGGTTGTCTCGTCCCGTAGCCGCGTCCGGCGGCCCTGTCGCCAGTTCCAGCGTCTGCATGTCACGCCGTCGTCGTCGCACCAGATGACTTCGCCTCGGTCGGGGTATTCAATCACCGGCTCACCGTTGGCTGCAGTATCGAAGGGCTCCTCGCCGGTGGCCCGGATCAGCCGGGGCGGACCGCTGTAGTGGGCAAGGTCTTCGCCGCCCAGCGGGATTTGGTGAAGGACGGAAATGGCGTTGTAAGTGTCTGTGAGCTGGTTCACGCGGGGCAGGCCCGTGGCGGCACGGCGCAGGAGAGCCTCAAGACTGTTACGAGTGCGGTTTGGCTTGGCACCGAAGGCCTGGTAAGTCTCACGCCACGCGGCGACGTGGGAAAGGGCTTCGACTTTTTGCGCCTGAAGCGCCTGACGCGCAGATGCTTCAGCTCGCTGCAGCAGCGCCTCGCTGGCGTGGTTGCTTGCTCCCGGTACCAGACCATCGACGGCCAACAGCACAGCCCGGTAATCGGGTCGCAGTTCAAAGATGGCAACGTCGATGTAGCTGGCGTCGACGAGTTTCTGAAGCGGTGCAGTCTCAGACATCAGCCGGCTCCCTGAGTGTCTCAAAATATGCGGTATTCATAAAGGCATCATACTGCACTAATAGTGCACGATGGAAGTGGATGTCAGTTTTGACGCAGTTTGATGGCCGCGGCCCGCACCGCTGCAGTGATCCGTTCAAGCCGTGGTGAGGCCAGGGACCAGCACTGCCAATAGAGTGCGACGTCGTGGGCCGCGGCACCCGGAAGAGGCACAAGTCCGCCCTTGCGTAGGCCAGGCTGAAGCTGCTGTTCGGGGATCATGCCCCACCCGAGTCCGGACCGTGCTGCCTCGAGGAACCCTTCGGAGGAAGGAATGGTGTGGGTTGGGGGGAAGCGTTCGACACCTTGGGAGCGGAGGAGACGATGCTGCATGTCGTCATTGGCGCTGAACCGAAGCATCGGCATTTCCGGCCAGTTGATACCCTCAGTGGTTTCATAGCGTTGCTGGAGTTCCAGCGAGGCGGCCGGGATGTAGCGCATGACACCCAGCAGCTCCGCTCGGCATCCACCGACCGGTTTGGGCTCGGTGGTGACGGCCCCAAGGACATCCCCTTGTCGGAGTAGGCTGCTGCTGTGGTCCTGATCCTCGATATGCAAGTCCAACTCTGTGTCCGCCCATGTCGCGGCTTCGTGTAGGACCGGGATAAACCACGTGGCCAGAGAATCGGCGTTGACGGCAACCGAGACGGTGGCACGTCCGGCGGGGCCCTGTCCTAAGGACTGGAGGGCATCTGCTTCAAGCGCCTGGATCTGTCGGGCTGTCCGCAGCAGTATGGCCCCCGCCTCCGTAGGGCTGCTTGGCAGGCTGCGGCGCACCAAAATCTGCCCTGCGGAGGTCTCCAAGGCTTTGATTCTTTGACTCACAGCTGACGGAGTGATGCCCAGAAGGTTTGCCGCGCCGTCAAAGGATCCCGTCGCAACGATGGCGCTCAGTGCCTTCAAATGTTCGAAGTTCATGGTGTAAACGTAGGGTACCTTGAGATCTTTTGGCCCGACCTGGTGCGGACCGTCTCGAGCGAACAGTCCACACCAAGGTCGGCGTGATGGTGGTTGTTCCAGCAACCTGCAGGGACCCGGGAGTCTCTGCGCCGTCCAGCACAGTGCTCAGAGAACCTTGCTGAGGAAGCCTTTCGTGCGCTCATGTTGGGGGTTGGCGATGACTTCGCGGGGGTTGCCCGACTCGACCACGACGCCGTCGTCCATGAACGTGAGCGTGTCGCCGACCTCGCGGGCGAACCCGATCTCGTGCGTCACGACGACCATGGTCATACCGGACTTCGCGAGGTCCTTCATCACATTGAGCACGTCGCCCACGAGTTCGGGGTCCAGGGCCGAGGTGGGCTCATCGAAGAGCATGAGCTCGGGGTCCATTGCGAGGGCCCGGGCGATCGCGACACGCTGCTGCTGGCCGCCGGAGAGCTGGGCAGGGTAGTGCTTCGCCCGGTCCGAGAGGCCGACGCTGTCCAGGAGCTCCAGCGCGCGCTTCCTGGCAGCGGCCTTGTCCTGCCCCTTGACCTGGATCGGAGCCTCCATGACGTTCTCCAAGGCGGTCTTGTGGCCGAAGAGGTTGAAGCGTTGGAACACCATCCCGATGTTGCGGCGCTGCTGCGCGATCTCCCTGACGTGCAGCTCGTGGAGCTTACCGCCCTTCTCCCGGTATCCGATCAGCTCGTCGTTGACCCGGATGCGGCCGGCGCTGATCGTCTCGAGGTGGTTGACGCAGCGCAGGAGGGTCGACTTCCCCGACCCGGAGGGGCCGATGAGCACGGACACTTCCCCCTGCTTGACGGTCATTTCGATGCCGCGCAGCACGTGGTGTTCGCCGAAGTACTTGTGCACCCCCTCGATCCGGACGAGCTCTTTCGCGTCGCTCAGAATGGGCGCAGCGGGTGTCAGGGGCTGGGCTGGGGCGCTCATCGGCCGCTCTCCTCGATCGTCTTTCCGGCGGTGCTGGGGCCTCCCGGGACGGTGTCCGTCTCGCCTGCCCCTGCGGCCGCGACCTTCGCTGCAGCGGGGTTCAAGGCGGCAGAGTTCACGGCGGCCGCCACAAGGTTGTCAACGCCCCTGCCGTAGTACTTCTCGATGTAATGCTGCCCGATCATGAGGATGCTCGTGACGAACAGGTACCACGCGGCTGCCACGACCAGCAGCGGGATGGGCTGATAGGTCCGGTTGGCCAGGGCATTGGTCACGAAGGTCAGGTCGAGCGTGAACGGCACGGCGAGCACGAGCGAGGTCGTTTTGAGCATGCCGATCGTCTCGTTGCCGGTCGGCGGGACGATGATCCTCATCGCCTGCGGGAGGACGATGCGCCACATGATCTTGGTCCCGCGCATGCCGAGGGCTTCGGAGGCCTCGATCTGCCCGCGGTCGACCGATTTGAGGCCGGCGCGGAAGATTTCGGCGAGGTACGCCGATTCGTTCAAGCCCAGTCCGATGACGGCGGGCACGAAGCCTCGACTCGGGTCGCTCAGCACGAAGCTCACGAGCTCGGGACCGAACGGGATACCCAGCGACAGGGTCGGGTACAAAACGGTGACGAGGCCCCAGAAGACGAGTTGGGTGTACACCGGCGTGCCCCGGAAGAACCACACCCAGAACCAGCTCGACCAGCGCAGGATCGGGTTGTCAGACTGGCGCATGAAGGCCAGCATGATGGCGAGTACGATCGCAAGCACCATCGACAGAACGGTCAGCAGGAGGGTCCAGCCAACGCCCCGGACGACATTGACGTCCAGGATGTACAGAGCGAACGTGTTCCAGCCGAAGCGTGGATTCGTGGCCAGGCTCTGGATGGCCACGATCACGGCGATCACGATGATGGCGGCAGATACCCACCGGCCCGGGTGCGGCACCGGAACCGCCCGGATCAGCTCCGGGGCACCGCCCTTCGCGGTCCCGGTGGTTTCCGCGAGATGGGTGGTCATCACATTCACGACGAGACAGACGGGTTGACTTCGGCATTGGTGACAGCGGCATCACCGTTGTTCCAGGTATCCAGGATCTTCTTGTAGGAGCCGTCGGCCATGAGCTTGGTGAGAACCTTCTGGATGAGGCCGGCCAGGGCCGTGTCGCTCTTCGCGACCGCGATGCCCTCCGGGGCGGCGTCGTAGGTGGCCCCGAGCTTCTCGATGCTGCCGTTCGTCTGCTGGATCGCGTATCCGATCAGCGGCGAGTCCGCGGCCATGGCGTCAAGGCCGCCGCTTACGAGACGGGTATTGATGTCGGTCTGGCTCTTGGGGGAGACGATGTCGATCGGCTTCTTGCCGGCGGCAGTGCACTTCTCGCTGCGGTCTTTGAGGTCGGGGTCTTCCTGGGTCGTGCCGGTCTGGACGCCGATCGACTTGCCGCATACGTCGTCGAGCGAGAATTTCTTCGGGTTGCCCTTCTGAACGGCCCATGCCGTTCCGACGTTGAGATAGCTCACGAAATTGACCGCGCCGAGGCGCTCCTTGGTGATGGTGAAAGAGCTGATGCCGAGGTCGTATTTCGGGCCGAGGGCAGGCAGGATGCCGGTGAATTCCGCGGTCTCGACGTCGACCTTGAGGCCGAGTGTCGCGCCGATGGCCTTGGCGATGTCGACGCCGTAACCTACCGGCGTGTGGTTGTCCGGGCCGAGGAACTCGGCCGGGGCGTAGGTTGTATCGGAACCGATGACGAGCGTGCCCTTGGATTTGATGGCAGCCGGCACCTGGGACGCCAACGCTTCGTCGGCCTTGACGCTTGCAGGATCGAAGCTGGCCGTGGGTGAGCCTGTCTGGGTCGAGCCGTCCCCGGCTGATCCTGACGCGTTGGTGCACGCTGCTAATGCCAGAACGCAGGTGGTGAGAATCGTTGCCCCCTTGAGCAGGGCCGCAGCGCGACGGCGGGTATTGCCATGGAGGGCGGATTCTATGCGCGGCTTCTTATGGACCGGCTGGTCCGATGATGTGATCGTCGATTTGGACATGCTGTCTCCTGATGCTGTGTGCCGATGCGGGCGAAAGACGGAACCGCTCCCGCGTGGACGAGTCCTGCATCACTGCAGGGTTTGTCGTAGGAGCGATGGGGAGGTCTGTGTAGCTCCAGTTGGGAGGCCAGGCCTGGCCGTGTAGCTACCATGAGAGGGATCGAGCAGGAAAGGATCTACTCATTGCTTCGGAACCTCCCTTTCGCCTCCGCCGTATGCGGCCTGCGGGCGATGGGGTCAATGGTATGGATCACAAAACCAAAGACCAACCGTGCATATTGAAATCAACACTTAAGGTTTGCCTTACGGTACGTGTCGTGGCAATCCACGGCGAAGCTAGGGCTGGGCTTGTCTCCGAATTTGTCGGGTATAGGTCCGTGAGGACAGGCAGGAAGCGCTTCCCTTAGTGCATGAAAAGTGTAGAATGATGCACTAGGATCATTATCAGTCTCAGGGCCGACCGTGAAAGAGGCACACGTATGCAACTTCCTCCGTTCCTCATCGAGCGCATGTTCGCAAAGCGCGAGTTCACCGTCGGATCAACCTCACGGGATCAGACACTGAAGCGGTGTCTCTCGACGAACTATGGCAGATTGCGCCGGCCCAGAGCCGGGAATAGTACGAGTCTCTGACACTCGGCTATACCGAATCGCCGGGTCATCCGGAACTGCGGGAACTGATCGCCCAATCCTCCGGCGCCGGGTCGGGCTCGGAGGTGCAGGTCTTCGCAGGAGCGACTGAAGCCGTGTTCGTCCTCTTGAACGCAGTCCTCACGGCGGATGGCCACGTGATCGTCATCGGCCCCACCTGCGGCTGCCACATCTGTGCAGCAAAGCGGCTGCCGATCAGCAACGTGACGACACCGGGCGCGGCCCCGGCGAGCAGCATGCCGACCTGCGGGCCGAGATGTTCATCAATGACTCCTCCCGGTGGTCCGCTGACAGCCATGCCGGCGTCAGTCGCATCGCCAACCGCGACAACTTCGACAACCGCCTTACTGGTTTCAATCCCGTCAAGGCATTGTCCGGCCCAGATCAATCACTAAGAATTGCCACGCTGTCGGCACGGTGACAGGGTCCGCCAGCGCCTCGTCGTCCGGTTTGAATTGGGCTATCGGATGGGCATCTTGTACCAACTATGGACGCCTCTCACGATGCACTTACCGTCTAGACCTTCTTGGCTCGGTCGCCGCTTCATCTCGTATGCCCGCTAAATGGGGTTCTGCACCGTCGTCCAGGGAATGAGCGAGGCCCCTCTTAATCGGGGGACTTGAGTCCGGGCGGCGTGGCCATTTTTTCCGTCGAAGAAATGAGATTTCTGTATACCGTATGTTTACCTGAAATTTCATTGCATTAGATGTGTGCCGTAGGTACTCTGTGATTTGGGGGCGCCCACAACTCGGTGGGTGCCAGGAGGAGTGAGCGTGTCGGACCAGTTGGAGCTTTTAAGTGAGTGCGAGATCGGGGCGGGTGAGGTTGCTGCCCGGTTGCGTATCGTGTTCCCGCAACTCAGCATGAGCGATCGACGTATCGCGGATGTGTTGCTGACCCAGCCTGCGGTTATCGTCCATTCGTCTGTATCGGAGGTAGCTGAACTCGTCGGAGTGTCAGCCGCGACGGTCGTTCGTGCTTGCCGGCGGTTCGGGTTTGAGGGATTCCAGGATGTAAAGATTTCGATCGCGCAGGATTTGGTTCGTACGGGGGCGGTGGAGACGGAGGGCCCCGCTGGCGTTCTGGACGAGTCGACCTCCTCGGGTGAAGTCCTTCGGCGAATTTTGGGCGCGGGTGCGCAAGGGCTGGTCGATGCTCAGATGACCGTGGATGAAGAGCGCTTCACGGCCGCCGTCGAGCTGTTGGCGCCGAGCCCGCAGATTCTGTTCCTTGGCGGGGGCTCATCGAGCTGCGTCGCCGCCGATGCGGCGTACTGGTTCACGGCGATCGGGAAGCTCGCGTTCGCGCCGAGCGACCCGATGAGCCAGCATCTTGCGGCGCGGCATCTTCCGACGGGCGGCGTCTGTGTCGCTATCAGCCATTCGGGGGCGTTCAAGCAGACCGTCAGTGCTGCCCGGATCGCGAAGGAGGCCGGCGCCACCGTTATCGCTGTGACGAGTTTCGCAAAATCGCCGCTGACGGAAGTCAGTGACTTTGCGCTGGTATCGGGCGGAAGATCCCTCGGCTATCGCTTGGAAGCATCGGCGGGACGTCTCGTTCACCTTGCCGTTGTCGACGCATTGCGCATAGCCGTTGCGTTGCGGCGCGGACCGGTGTCATTCGAGGCACTTGACCAGATGGCAGACATCAGCAAGGGGCAGCAGCTATGAACACGGGTACCAGACCACTCACGATGGTCCTCGTCGTCGACGGACTGCGTCCGGACCAGATCCATCAGGACATCACGCCCACAATCTCAGCCCTGAGCTCCGAGGGCCGCTGGGTGGAACAATCGTTCAGCTCGATCCCCACCGTGACAAGAGTGAACGCAGCCAGCCTGGTGACCGGGTGCTACCCGGCAAGCCACGGGTTGTTTGGTAACTATCTTCGGACTGCGGACGGGAAATCGGCGGTCAACACACTGGAGGCTGATTTCGTCTCGGCGGTAGGCCTTGAACCCGAGGAGCTCTTACGTGTAAAGAGCCTGGGTCACCGCCTCGCCGAGGCAGGGCAGACCCTGGCGGTGGTGTCCACCATCTCATCGGGTGGCGCGCTAGTGCTCAATCCTGGCGTCGGGGCCGGCCATGGAGTGACCCTGTCATTGCGCCCGGGGCCTGACGGAAGCCATGCACAACCGGCATGGGCCAACGACGCCCTTCTGGAGAAGATGGGCCCGGCACCGAGCCTGCGTGATGGTGCAAGTACCGCCGATCTCGTCGACTACGCGGTCGACGCGAGCGTGAGTTTCGTGCTTCCCGAAGTGGATCCGGATGTGCTCGTATGCTGGTTCGTCGAGCCCGATAAGTCACAGCACAAGTACGGAGTCGGCTCCCCGGAGGCAAAATCCGCTCTCACGCACTTGGATGCTGCGATCTCCCGCCTCGTGGCGGGCGCGGAGTCCTTCGCAGCGGGGCGTGATCTAACCGTCTTCGTCCTCTCGGACCACGGATTCGCTCGCACTATCGGTTCGATCGATGTCGCAGAACGCCTTAGAGAGGACGGCATCGACCTGACCGGAGTGACGATCGTTCCCACAGGATTGGCGATGGTGTGGTGCGAAGAGATCTCAACGGCTCGACGTGTTCAGGAATGGGCAGACCAGCAGCCTTGGCTTGCAGGCTCCTTCCTCGGCAGCCGACTCCAGGAAGCCGGGGACGGGGACCATTTCACCGTGGATCTCCTGCGTTGCCAGCCAGCCGATACCGCCCCTGACCTCGTGCTCGCGCCTTTGTCAGCGGAGGCACTGAACGAGTTCGGTGCCCCGGGTGTCCACTATCTCCTCGACGGTTCCGCGGGCAAGTTCCACAGCGGCCATGGCAGTTTGTCTCCCCACGAATTGCGCTCAACAATGATCGTGCGCGGTCCGGGCGTGCACGGCACGGGACTCTCGACGGTGCCTGCGGGCATCGTCGACGTGATCCCTACCGTCCTCAGCCTCCACGGCGTCAGTTCCCAGGGGTGCGATGGACGGGTGCTGCGAGAGCTGTTCGATGCCTCCGCCCCGGAACCCATCGTCACGGCTCGCACTCTTCGCAGTACAGCGCACACAAAACACGACCTTGAAATGTCGATCCTGGAGGTGGACGGACATGACTACATCACCGCAGTTAATATCATCTAGACCGCGAATCGTGCCTACCGGCGAGCATCCGGTGGGCAGACGCCGCATGAGCCGAGAACGGATCGGTCAGCTTTTCGTATTGCCGACGGTGCTGTTCCTGCTGGCCTTCGCGATCATTCCCGCAGTCGCGAACTTCACGCTGTCCTTCTTCGACTGGAGCCCGCTGCGACCAGCATTCGAGTTCGTCGGCATCGACAATTACATCAAGGTGCTCCAATCAAAGAGCTTCCTCTCCGCGCTCGGGAATACCGTCATCTACGCCATCGTCACGGTACCTGTCTCCATTGGGCTCGCCTTGCTGGTCGCCGTGGGAATCATGGGACGACTGCGCGGTGCGGGCGCATTGAAAGCGATCTACTTCATGCCCACAGCAGCAATGCTGGTCGGGATGGCGGTCGTCTGGCAGTTCATCCTCGACCCGCGGGTCGGTCTGCTGAACGAGTTCCTGAGTTGGTTCGGGATACCACCCTCGGGTTGGCTGCTCAACTCATCCACAGCGTTGCCATCAATCATTGCCTTTGGAATCTGGCGGCAGACGGGCTACATGATGATCCTCTTCCTCGCAGGCCTGGCCGCAATCCCACGGACCGTCTACGAGGCCGGAGCACTGGATGGCCTGCACGGGTTCAGGCGCTTCCGGCATATCACTTGGCCGATGCTTGCCCCTACGACGACGTTCGCCGGAATTATCGGCACCATCGCCGCGGTGGAACTTTTCGATGCCCCCAAGGTCATGACCAATGGAGGTCCGGCTGGTTCAACAACCACGCTGGCCATGATGATCCAGCAGGAAGGCTTCTTCTACTCCTCGTTCGGCACCGGAGCCGTCGTTTCTCTCGTCCTGTTCATTCTCACGCTGGCCATCACCGCCGCACAGTGGATGATCTCACGCCGCAGCCCGATGTCTGGACCGCAATGAGCGCCGCGTCTTTCGGCCGGAATATGCCGACCCGCCTGCTAGGGATCTTAACTTCGATCGGGTTGTGGATAGGGGCGGCGCTCTGTCTGCTGCCGATGATCTGGATGGTGATCTCCTCCCTTCGACCACGATCTGTCCCTCCGAACCAGATCTTCACAGGATTTGATCAGCTCACGCTTGAGAACTACCAGAACGTGTTCGACCGCGTCCCGGTCCTGCAGCTGTTCGGCCATACGATCCTGATCTGTGCGGCCGTGCTGGTTTTGCAGATCGGCATCGGGGTACCGGCGGCCTACGCGCTGGCGCGCATTCGGTTCAGGGGCAGCCGACCGATGTTCTGGCTCGTCATGCTCACACTCATGGTCCCCAGCCAAGTCACGATCCTCTCCGTCTATATCGGCTTCGCCAACCTCGGTCTCGTCAACACCTATGCCGCGCTGATCCTGCCTTTTGGGGTGAGTGCCTTCGGGGTATTCCTCTTCTACCAGTTCTTCCGAGGCCTGCCACACTCGCTGCTCGACGCCGCGAGAGTCGACGGGCTGTCGGAATGGTCCATCGCCTGGACCATCGTGTTCCCCCTTGCCCGTCCTGCCGTGACCGCCTTCGCCATCTTCAGCGTCGTCGCACGCTGGAACGACTTCTTCTGGCCGCTGATGATGACCCAAGGCCTCGGTATTGCTCCGATCACCCTCGGGATCTCCTACTTCGCGGACGCCGAGACAGGTCGGGACTATGGCGGCCAGATGGCGTTGTCGACCCTCGCTGTTCTTCCTCTTCTCATAGCATTCGCCTTCGCCCAGAAACGGTTTGTCGAAGGAATCGCCCTTACCGGATTGAAAGGTTAGACATGAAAACCCACCCAGCCCTCGCGGTCTTAGGCGTCACCCTTACCGCTGCTGCCCTTCTCACCGGATGCAGCACCCCAAATTCTGCTCCTTCGAAGGATGCCTTCGCACCAGGCATCGAGGAGCCGACCACAGTCAGCCTTTGGTACACCTATCCGACTCTCTTCGATGGAACCATCGCCAGCATCGTCAAAACCTGCGAAGCCAAGGTCAAGAACCTCACCATCGACGCCCAATCCGTCGGTGCCGACTACAACGAACTCAACCAGCGCGCACAGACGGCAATCGCGTCAGGAAACGGACCGGACATCACCTTGGAGGGTATCGGCAACGTCGAACCCCTCTCCGATCTTCCCGCGGTGAACAATCTCAGCAAGCTGGTCGATAATAGTCCCGACTTCTCCGGACTGACTTCATTCCTGCCGCTGGCCAAGGCGGGCAACGGCGTCCAAGTCGGCATTCCCTACGCCGTCAGCGCACCGGTTCTGTACTGGAACCGTGAGCACTTCAAGGCAGCCGGCCTGGACCCCGACAAGCCTCCGACCACGATCGACGAGCTGCTGGCCGATGCTGCCAAGCTCGCCAACCCGGCCACGGGCCGTGTCGGGCTGAGCATCGACTATGCGCTCTCCAACAACTTCTCCGTGCCGACGATCATGGCTAACTCCGGTGCCACCGTCATCAAGGACGGCAAGCCCTCGTTCGCTTCGGATGCATCAAGCAAACTGCTCGCCAAGCTCTCAACGGGCGTGAAGAACAAATCAGTGGGTATCTACGCGGACAACTCCCAGAGTTCTCAGGCCTTCGATACACAGCAGTCATCAATGCACATCGGCAGCATTGCCTCCCTGCCGCAACGATTGAAAAGCCTTGGGCCCGTGTTCGGTACCACCAAGGTCCCCCACGCCGCGGACTATTCGGGCGACTACACTGCCTTCGGATCCGGAGCCATGTGGGTCATGTACTCGCACTCCGACGCAAAGCGGCGAGCCTCCGCGGAGGCCCTGCGTTGCTTCGCGGGACCCGAGGCCACCAAGCTTCCCTTCATCAACAGCGGTTACCTTCCCGGCAGCACAAGCGCCCTCGAAGACCCCGACGTTCAGAAGCTCCTGAAGGAGCAGCCAGCACGCCAGGCCGGGATCGACGCCATGAAATCCCTGGCCAAACTACCCGCCTTCGGAGGACGCGACGGAGCACGAGCAGCTGATGCCTTCCGAGACAGTTGGGTTCTCGCCTTCGCCGGCGAGAAGAGCGCAGCCGATGCCCTCAACGAAGCCAAGCAAAAGATCGAGGCTCTCAATGTCAAGTAATCAATCGACTGCCGCGGTCAGCATATCCGGGCTCACCAAGAGCTTCGGGCACAGTGCCCCTGTACTGCGCGGAATCGATCTGGAGGTCCAACCGGGCGAATGCGTTGTCTTTCTCGGACCATCAGGATGCGGCAAGACCACCTTGCTGCGCTGCATTGCCGGCCTCGAAGACCCCACCGAGGGGCGCATCCTGTTCAACGGCACCGACCTCACCAAAGACCAACCCCAACACAGACCCGTCGGGCTCGTCTTCCAGGACTTCGCCCTCTATCCGCACAAGAGAGTCCGAGACAACATCGGACTCGGACTCCGTGTGGGCGGACTGCCGAAAGAGGATGTGCAGCAGCGCGTGGCAGAAGTCGCACGCCTCTTACAGATCGATCATCTGCTGGACCGTTACCCTCGGGAACTCTCGGGCGGACAGAAACAGCGCGTCGGCATCGGGCGTGCCTTGGCCAAGGAACCCAAAGTTCTTCTCATGGACGAGCCCCTCTCCAACCTCGACGCCAAGCTCCGCTACGAGATGCGCAACGAGATCGAAAGCCTTCGCGGTCGTCTCACCGAAACTGCCATCATCTACGTCACCCATGACCAGTCAGAAGCCATGAGCCTCGCGGACCGGATCATCGTGATGAACAAAGGCGTGATCGCTCAGGAAGGCTCCGGACGCGATATCTATCTCTCGCCCGCGGACCGTTTCGTAGCCGAGTTCGTCGGAAGCCCACCGATCAGTTTCCTCACCCTGCCCGACGACCGGGTTCTCGGGTTCCGCTCTGAAGCCGTCCATCTTGGACATCCGGTCGGAACGGAAGAGCTGGGGGCCGGCCACCTGATTGGAAGCGAACACTTCGGACACGAGATCCTCGCCAGATACCGCACTGCGTACGGAGAACTCACGGTCCGACTGTCCGCGGACATCGAACACATCCCTGACGAGACCCCCATCTCCTACGCACCACACCTGGCCCTGTGGTTCGACCAGCTCGGCAACAGAGCGGACTCTCTTCAGGACGCTCTGGAGCTACGATCATGACCGGGCGACTCGCCCTCCTGATCCGCCACGCCCAATCAGTGTGGAATGCAGAAGGCCGATGGCAGGGCCGTGCCGATCCGCCCCTCACCGCGGAAGGGCTGAGGGCGGCACAAGAGGCCGCGCCCCTGCTGCCGAGAATCTTCACCCAAGTCCTCTCGTCACCGCTGCAACGAGCTGCGGACACAGCACGCGCACTCGCCCAGGAGCTTGGTATCAACGCCATCGACTCAGATGCTCGACTCGTGGAGCGGCAGCTGGGAAGCTGGGAGGGCCTCACCAAGGATGAGGCCCAAAAGGCATTCGTCGACGACTGGACACGCCTGACCGCCGAGGCCATCGACCCCCCGCAATGGGAATCGCCCGCCTCGGCCGTGGCGAGAGTTCACCAGGCACTGACCGAAGCCCATGAGCAAGAAACAGGGCCACTGCTTGTCGTAAGCCACGCAGGCCCGATCACGTGCCTTCAACAACATCTCACCGGCCGCAGCACCGGGCTCTCGAACCTCGAAGGAATCTGGGCAATCATCGAACCCGAATCCATAACCCTCCTCGGCAGACAACGCTTCACCACCCAGCACACCGCCACCGGGTTGCTGTAACTGAGCGCAGGCGCGCAGAAAGAAAATTCTCGAAACAGCGACCGCCTCCTCGGGTCAGCGACCATCGCCCGAGGAGGCGGCATACCAGGCCAACCCTGAATCCACCCACATTCTCGATCGAGCGCCTTCCGGTCACCGATCCCAATTCCCAAGGCTCACTGTCCGAGGTGGCCCCTGGACTACGACTCGGTGCAGTACGCGATGAACTGGCTGCGCGAGGGTCGCGGCGTCGAGGTCATCCGCACGGCCATCCCCAGGCCCAACGTTAGAGGGAAAGACATGGATGTTTTTGAGATCAGCCTTCGACTTGGCGCCGCCGTGGCCGCTGGCCTTGTCGTGGGCGTCGAGAGAGAGATCACCGGCCATCCGGCCGGAGTCAGAACCCACGTCCTTGTGGCGCTGGGCGCGGCGATGTTCTCACTGGCCGGGGCATACGGTTTCGCTGACGTTACACATGGACCAAACGTGGATCCGGCGCGCATCGCTGCGCAGGTTGCGTCGGGGATCGGGTTTATCGGGGCGGGGGCGATCATCAGGGATCGCGGCGCGATCAAAGGACTCACCACTGCCGCGACAGTGTGGTTGGCGGCATCGTGCGGTGTTGCCGCCGCGGGAGGCTCGTATCTGGAGGTTTCCGTCGGGACTGTGTTCGTATTGATCACGCTTGTCGGCTTGAGGCTTGTCAGGCCCAGCAAGTGGCGCCAGAAGCAAAAGGTCCAGCTGGAAATCGAATATTCGGCAAGGCAGGGAACCCTGGCGCCCATTCTGGAGACGTTGAAGTCCTCCGGCACTGTGGTAACGGGGATCGACGTACGAGATGAACTGGACACCTCCATGCGCCACCTCAGTCTGAGGGTCACTGTCCCGGCCCGGTCCAACTCCGAGACGGTCGTAGCCGACGTTGCCCAACTCACCCAAGTGCACCGAGTGGCCGTGTCGGACGAGGACGGATAAGCACTGAAACGACGATGTACTTGCCCGTCAGGCTAACCGGCACCGAACGTAACCAGGGAATCTTCTGGAAGTGTGTGCCCATCCTGGCATGCTTCCACTCCTCCGGAAGGGTCGATGCCGCCCAGGTTCCTGTACAAAGGCCGCAGGCTTCGCCAGGATCTGCCGCGACACTGGACCCGACCGGCCGCGGAGAGCGGGGTCCACGGTTGTCCTTTTTCATCTATCTTGACGCAGCCATGCGCCTCTGCCCTGCGCTGCGACAACTGTAGTGGAACCGGATATCTGTGGAATTGTTCATTTCAGTTGTCGCACGGCAACAAATCGTGTCGCCGGTTGCCAGGACCAGGGCGGCGGGTGGCAGCCTGCCAGACCCGCTGACCTGCGTCTCTTCGCTCACGGATTTGAACATGCGTCAGCTGTAATGACCCGGGCATCAGAATGCGTCAAGAAGAGTGACTGTGGGTCAAATTAGATGGAAACGGACACCGGTCACCAGGAAGTTCTTTTTGTTTCAACCCCCGTCGATTCGAAACTGCCGATAATGGACGTTTCGGCGGCCTGAGCTGGGGGAGAGGCCGTCCAATGGCACATCTTTCCTCGAGGAGTTCGGTGTCCCGTCTCACTTAAAGTGACCCAATCTAACTACAGATGAGGCATTAGGCCAATCTGTCTCACTTTAGTTGGACCATTGGCCCCATAATCCGCGGATTTCCTGGGATTTCCGGACCACGGTACGTGCTTCGATTCTGCGATTTGGGTCAACTAAGGTGAGACAAACCGCCGCGATCCGTCTCACGAAACATGACCCACCCGCGAGAAATCAGGGCCGGATGGTTCAACTTAGATGAGACGGGAAATTCGGCTACTAACGCGGCTTGTAGACGTCGGAGCGGTGTTCGATGCGATGGACGTACAGGATGTGCTCTTCGATGTCGAGGGTGAACAGCACCCTGTAATCGCCGCGCCGGGCGGTGCGGAGTCCGAGCAGTTCGTTGGTAAGGGGTTTGCTCAGCCGGTGGGGATTGTCGGCAAGTGCGCCGGTGACGAATTCGACGATCGCGGTAGCAGCTTTTTCCGGCAGCCGTCTGAAACCCTTCAGTGCCGGGCTGGTGACCTGGATATTCCAGGGCGCGGGGCCGGTGGATTCTGCGTCGGTCACCGCGGCGGCAGCCCGAATTCACGGCGGAGGTCTGCCCCGCTGGTCGTGTTGCCGCCGGCGATGTCGCGCCGGGCCTGGTCCAGGTCTTCGCGGATGCCTGGCTGCGAGAGCCAGTGGATCGTCTCCTGCAGGGATTCCAGGTCATCGGCGGACATCAGTACGGCTGATGGGTGCCCGTGCCGGGTGATCTGTATGATCTCGTGCGTGGTGTCTGCTTCTTCCACGAGGGCAGACAGCTTGTCCTTGGCTTCGCTGAGCGGTACCGTTCTCATGCTGGAATTATAGCCTGATATCAGGCCATCAACTAGCCTGACTTTTAGCCGATACTGGTCGCTTCGTTAGTCCGACATTCCAGGCCCCCGAGTCCGGTAGGCCGTCTCCTTGTCCATGTTCCAGCCAGCGAGCATTCCGTAGCCGAGCAGTTGGTCACTGAGCTTGGCCAGACGGTAATCGGGGTCGGCTTCGAGGGCGAGTTGCATATACTGGTGGGCTTTGCTGCCTCGGCCTTCCCACCAGTTGATGTAGCCGATGGCCGTGAGGAGCGGCGCTGAGTGTTCGGTGCTGCTGTGCGTGTAGGCGTGGAGGAGTATTTGCTGGGCCCATTCGACGCGGGCCCACTGTGGCTTGCCGGGAGTTTGGGCCAGAAGGATCTTTTCCATGGGACCGTCGACGCCCGGGATGTCCGCCATCAGCTGGTCACGGATCGCTGCAAACTGGAAGTTCGCGATCAACTCAATCGTCTGATCGTCAGTCGGGTAGGTTTTGGCATCCAGGATCCCAGCCCAGAGCCTTCGCGCCTTTTCGATCGCGCTGTGGTCATGGCACTGCCCGATTGATGTGACGCGATCCTCCACGGCATCAAACGTCGCCTCCTTGTTTGACGGCGGCAAAGTGATCCGGCCGGTTCGTGCGACCGAGCTCCCGCGGTACACGAGCTCGGCGTTGATTTCACTGGAGTCGACCATCGACAGGGGCAGCGCGCAGTTGAGGTTGGGATCGTCGTCGTACGGCGAAACGCTCTGGTCTCCGACGAGGAGGCCGTCCCGGATGGTGATGTGTCGCTCGGCCAGCGCGCCGGTCAGGGCGGCGACCATTGCCGCGTATGGCTTGACCTCACCGGCTACTGGGGCAGCGGCGGTGTAGACGGCGAACAGGGCACTGGTGGCGTTGGTGTCGTTGGCGAGGTAGCCCGCGACTGTTCGCGCATAGGCGCGATCGCCGCCGTCGTGCTTGGGAAGGTCAACGCGGAGGGTCACGCCGATGTGGTGGGTGTCCAGGGTGATGCACACGAGGCTTTCCTGAGGCCAGAAGCCCAGCGTGTGGCCGATGAAACTGAGGACATCGGCAGGGGTTTTGATGGTGAGCGTTTCCATGATCCTTCTCCTTCAGAAGCGGCCGCGTCAGCCGTGGCCATTCGGTTTCGGCGTCGTTCTGATACGGGGACCGCTGCTGGGTACGAGGGGCCGGAGTGCAACTTGGGGGACCGGGAGCGATCCAAAAGTTCGCGAGGAAATAAGCGGAGCGCCGAACGAAGTTTTGGATTGGGGCCGGCGCAATGCGCCCTGGTTGCGCGGCGGACCCGCCCAGCGATGATCGAGCATCAGAACGACAAACAGCGAAGATTCTTCCGCCTCTTCATGGCTGGGTTGTTGCGGCGCGGCATGACGCCGGGGCGTCTTGTTACTTCGACGAGGAATCTATCGTGCGAGCCTCGCGCCGGAGCGTCTCTCAAGGGTGAGTTCGGCGCGTTCGACGACGGATCGGTCGTGTGCGTCGAGGCGCCCGTTGGTCGCGGTGCTGGCCATTTCGCAGTCGCGTATTTCGACCAGGCGGCGATGGAGCTGTGTTTCGGCGTGCCGGCTGAGGACGATGAGAGCGCTGGCCCGTCGCTTCTCGAGGATCAGGTCGTGGTGGGTGAATGCCACGCGGTTCCAGATCGGCCCGATTTCCAGGAGTAGGAGCCGGACATGGAGGAGGAAGCTGCCGTGTTTGAGGTGGCTTTCGAGCCGAGGGAGAAGCAGCCCGAGGCTGACAAGTAGAACCGCGAACGTTTCACCCACCCAGTAGAGGACGGTCAGAACGGCCGCAAATGGGCTGGTAGCGCCGTCGATCTTCGTGACGATTCCATAGACCAGACGGTCGACGAGGACCAGAGCGAAGAGGATGCATCCGATGGCGATGAGGACGAAGGCAGATCGGAATGCACGCGCCCGCATACTTGGCACATTGTTATGGCACACTCGTGCGATATCGAGGCAGATCCACATGATGAACGAGGACCCGCTCCAGAGGAACAGTGCCATTCCGGGCTGATCACCGTAGCTCAGGGGCAGGTTGGGGTCCGTGATCGGGGTGCGGCTGGTGAGGAATCCGCCCGTCACTGCCGAGCACGCGATGACCGCAACCCATCGGCCGAAGGTGAGTTGCCGACGTCGTACTTCAGTGTCTTCGACGGCCGCCAGCAGGATGGCCGTCCGGAATTGCCAGAATCCAAGGAGCAGGGACAAAAGAGTGGCCAGACCGACGTGGTTCCGGCCGCCGAGCAATGGATCGACGCCGTAGTAGACGGCCGGGATGTAGAAGGTGCAGGCGATTGCAGCGAGGATGGTGGCACGGAACACGCTTCCGCGGTGCGGATCGAGCGCTGCTGGCAGGCGGAGGATGGTCAATACCCAGAGCGTGGCTGCTGGGACGTATTCCATTAGCCGAACACTTGGCGGAACGCCAGGGGCTCCGGCGGTGTACCGGCGTCGCTGTTGATGATGCGTGTTGCGAGCTGATCAGCGAGGGCTTCGGCGGCAAGCTCCGCGTCGTCGGTGTAGCTGCTGCGGGCCAGGGCGCGCAGCACCTGTTCGCCGTCGAGGTCGGGGAGGAGGCTTTTGGCCATTTCGCTGCTTTGGACGTCAAGATCGTGGTCGAGGATCATGTGGCTGAATTCGTGGAGGATGATCTGTTGCCGGTGCCAGTCTGATTTGGTCGGTGCGTGGAGGACGATGTCCTGGTCCGCGCAGACGAGCCAGATCCCGCAGAGTTCTTCACCGGCTAATTCGGGAAGCTCTGCCACCCTGATGGTCCTGCCGCGTTTTTGCTCCAGTTTCTCGTGGATGAGCTGCAGCGTGGCGTCGTTGGGCAAGCTGAACGCGTGTTCAGCCTTTCTCGCTATTTTGCGGGCTTCACGGTAGTTCATTGCCAGACGGGACAGGGGAGGACGGAACGTTGACCGGACCGATCTGGTCCAGGGAATACCCGCCGGAGTACAGGGTCGAGCCGGCGTCACCGGGGGTGAAATGTGGTTTGGTTTTCAGCGGACGACGGCGGTGGATCGCGTTGCGTGCGGCGAGTCCGGTTTTGAGGGCGATCCGGGCTATCCGGCCCGCCCGGGGGAGGCCGAGCGCGTCGGTGAGGCGGTCGTCGTCGAGCATTGTGCTGATGAGCCGTTTCGCCAAGGGGCGCAGGGGCGATGGTAGCCGGCTCTGGAAAACTCGGACCGTGCTATCCATGAGGAGTTGGCCTTCGGCCGACGGCATGACGCGGGCGGCCTCGTAATGTTCGAAGAAGTCCTCGGCTTCCGCAAAGGTGGCCGGCATGCCGGTCATATTCATCCGGGTGCCCAGTTCCGTGAAGAAGCGCGAGGCGGCCGCGAGCTCAGCTGTTGTGGGTTGGCGCCAGGCATGTTTCCGGATCCAGCGCATCGGTACGACCAGCAGCGTGAGGAGGACGTAGAGGAAGTCGTCCTTGCTTCCGGGTACATTGCGGTGCACGCGGTTGAGCAATTCGACCATGGTTCGGCCGCGGTCGCTGTCCAGACCGCAGGCGATCAGCTCATAGATCACGATGGCCGTGTCGTAAGAGCGCTTCATAGGGCGCTGCTGGATCTCGGCGTTCGCATGCAGGGTCGCTGCGATGCTCGGGATCGCGAAGTTGCGGTAGTAAGCGAGGAAGAACCCGAGTTCCATGTCCGCGGCGAGATCGAAGAGCACCATCTGGCGGAATGTGGTCTCCCAGTCATCCGGTGAGGCGCTTTGCTGGCGGTGGAGGCTCGCTGAGAGGGTGGCGTTGATGTTCAAGGTTCCCCCATTCGCCGTGTCCTAAGTCCGCGTTCGAAACTGGGGCTCCAGCTCCCCAGCCAAGCTGACCTATTCCATCGTAAAACCGTTGCGATGATGTGGCTAGTTAACGTGTAGACGGGTCTACTCCTTGGTTTGTGGACTCTCGTTTGTCAGTGCTTTGACCAAGCCTCTTTCTCCCTGGTGCATCATCGAGGCGTGGGCGGCTGCGAAGGCCGGGGCCGCGATCGGGGCCAGGAAATTCATCCATCGCTGCGTGGGACGGACCCGCCATTCGATGTCCATGCGAGTTGCGTCGCCATTAGCTCCGGGGCTGAGGGTGACGCGTCCGATTCCATCAAGGTGGCCGCCTGCATCGAACTCAATTTCAGTTGGCGTCACGACTTTCGTTGGATGGATGCTGATCGTGAGTGTGTAGCCGAGAGAAGCCCTGAAGTTGAGGTAGGCGGTTGTTGCCTTGAGGATGTCTTCCTGGTTGTTGCTGGCCGGCTCGGTGCGAACCAGCGGCGCGGCGAAACTGCAATGCGGCCACCAATTGGGCCAGCTCATGTCGACGTCGGCGATGATCGCCCATACTTCCTCTGGGGTCGCCGGAAGGCGCCAGGAGGAGCTGAGGTCGAAAAGGCGAACGGTCATTGGGATATTTTTGCAGTTTTTATCAAGACGGCGGTCACGGGCAAGTTGAATTTCGATGGAGGTTGTGGCGCCAAGGCTGCCACCCGTGAAGTCTGGCGCCAATTTGGCAGCGTTCTGTGATCGTTCGGGGTCGCACTCCCGAAGCTTCGCATCGTCTTACATCCCATGCGTTTCGAGACCCAGAGGTTTCGAGACACCCAGTCGGTTTAGGGGAAGGAGCCGGCTGCCCGCAAAGGGGATGCCTTTGTGTCTAAGCGTCCTGACGGATTGACGCGCCGTCTTCTGTCAGCGCCTTCGACGCAAAACCTTTGACGATCAGCCAGATGCCGAGGGACAGCTCGAAAGCGGCGACGGGTAGGGCGGCAAGGGCCGCGATCGGGGACACCGGGCCATAGGCGCCGAAGAAGACGGCAATGTCTGAGGCCAGAAGCAGCGGGGCGCCGATGAAGGCGACGACGGGAAAGATCCGCGGCACAAGGGCGGACCTGTACAACACGTAGCCCAAGAGTAGGTCGCACGCTACGGGCATCAGGCTCTGCGAGAGCAGGAATGTCCAGGTGTAGGTTGCAACCAGGCTGTGGCCGATCGTGACCAGGGAGGCCGAGTCCGTGCCGATTGTGCCGGCAACGTCGTTTCGCAGCGTGAGGATGGAGAGCAGGCTGATGACGCCGACGAAGATGAGGCTGGTTTCCAGCACACGGGCGGCCACGAACCCGAGTGCGGCGGTCTGGCTGACCCGTTTGGCCACCGGGTACAGCACCACGGCGGTGCCAATGCCGGCCAGCCCGACGACGACCTCGGACAGGACGCCCCACTGCAGCCCGGCCGTGCTGCCAGCACCCAGGACGAAGGCACCGACGTCATCCTTCACGGGCTTGTAGAGAGCGAGCGTGGGGATCGATATGAACGTGAGTACATATAGCACCCCGGCGGCCAGGGCGACTCTCCTCATCGGACGCATTCGACGCCGCGGGATGGATGGTGTGGCGGGAGGGGTGGTCGGGGTGTTGGTGGCCACGGCGTGCTCCTTAGAGGTTAGGTTGGCCAGTGGGGATAGAGCCGTGCGGGACGGCCGGAGGACTGGCGGAACAGGCCAACTCGTTGAATATTGCCGAGTAACTCTTGGAGACCTTCGTGGGAAGCTCGTCATGGTCCACCCCATTGGCTGGGTGGTCGGGACCGCGTTAGCTCGCTGGTAGCTGACCCGGCCTTGACGCGAGGGGGGCGCCCTCGGAGTGCGGCACCTCTTGGCCGCCCATTGCGGTCCGCTGGGGAGAAAGGGGCGATGGCGACCGGAACAACCAACAGCCACTTGACGAGCCACGGCCAGCGGCACAGTTGCGGGGAGGGCTCACCCTCGAAGGCGAGTGGGTACGGGAACTGTTCAACCATGAGAAGCCCTTCCAAGCGCCATGATGCCGTCCAACCTAACGGGGGTGACGCCGGCGTCTTAGCTGTGGTAGGCGTCTCCAATCTGGCCAGATCCGCGACGCGTGCCGGCGACGTATAACTCTTTCGCCGACACCTGCCACGGTAGGCTGTCACAAAAGACATGTCAATGAATGCATGTCCTGAATGGCAGGCAGAATAGTGGCATGACTGAATGGGGTTTCATGACTAATCATCTGCATGCGCTCTACTGCGTCGCACGCCACCCCGGAATCCGGATCCGTGAGATTGCCGAATGCGTGGGAGTCCGGGAGAGGGCGGCGCACCGGCTCGTGTCGGATTTGGTAGAGGGCGGTTACTTGACTCGCCGCCGGGAAGGGAGTCGTAACTTCTACGAGCTGGATCCGACCCTGCCGCTTCGCCGGGAGGGGCTCGATGAAGTCGCGGTCGGAGAGATTCTCGATGTGCTCCTCAAGTCGAAGTGAGAAACATAGACGCACCCGCGTTGAGGCATCGCGGGTAGACTCCAAAAACTCTGACCAGAACCATCTGATCGACCAGTCGGACAGTGGCCCCACCGGTTGCGGCAACTCCCATGGAACCAGCACTGCGTTCCGCAGGACGCACCCCAGCCGGATGTCCCGCAAGAACCCAAGGCGCCCTAAACGCTCCACTCCAGATCGTCTTACAACCCGAGGGATTTGAAGCGATAAGGTTTCGAGACATCGAGCCAGATGTTGTTCGTTATCTCCGCGGCCACCTCGCCACGGCAAGGACGTGGTGTTCATGTTCTTGCGACGTATGGAGTCGTCTGCGGGTCCCGCTCCAGTCGACTACGGATAACCTCTGCCTTCACACCCAGCTCCAGAGCGACCCAAGCGCGCACTGCGAGGACCGATTCTCGCCATCGGTTGAGCAATTCGAGTTCGGTGGGGAGGTCGCGGTTTGCATGTTTTATCCCGTTGTAGGCCTCTGTCATTCCGGCTGCCCAGTCACTGCCATCAAAGGGCACGACGTCGTCTATCTCGCGAAGGATCCGGTCCAACCGCGCACGAAGAGGTTTCCGATTGGCTTCTGAGGCGCTCATCCCATCCTTTGTCTGCATTATCAGAAATCCCAGCGCCTCGAGACCAGGTCCGACCTGAGCCATATGCGTTACGGGACTCACCTCGTTTATAAAACGGTCTGAAATGATCGGATCGAGTGCTCTCTGGAACCGGTCGCGGAGCGAGAGCCATAGAGCGATCCCGTTAGGGCCCAGGTCTGCATACTCCACCAGATGCGGGCGCCATCCCGTCGGCCGCGACGACGATGGATCCGAGTGGGGCTCGATCACCGTTCGCCATTGCTCGCCATGCTCGGCGCCATCCAGCGTTTTGAGAGGGTCGGCATCGTGTTGCGCTTGAAGTATGGTGCACGTCACCGCAACCCATCGGGAAACAACAAGCAGATCTCTCATACCCCGATGTGTCTCCATAAGGTCTTTCCAGGAAGAGGGGTCACTGCTCCTCGACTCACAGAACACGACGTTCTTGATCGTCGTGGATTCGTGACCGTCGTGGGTGACGTCCCAACTCGGCCGGAACCTCAGGAGCGAAGTTATTTCGATCGGTTCGCCGGATGATGCCTTGATCGTGAGAACACGGGATTCAAAGTCGAAGTCTTCTTCGACAGACTCAACGCCCAACCATTCCCGTAGCCCAGTCACCTCTGATCGGACGCCATTAACGACGGAGTAGTCGATGTTGTCATTTACGCCCACGACCGCGTATCGCGCCCAAACTCGCCCGCTTCCGGTCGAAAAATTGGTGTGATAACCGCGCGCCCAACAATCGACCAAGAGCACAGACCCGTGGGAGTCCCAGAACAAGAGTTTTTTCGGCATGGGCGGCCAGACCCCCAACTCCGGGCGCCGTGTGTGTTCGCCCATGAACCAGGACGAGTAGTAGTCGTCGCTTCCGCCCCACGGAACGGTTACGCTGATGCCCTCCTCGTCGCGCTCCAGCGTGACGGAAACGGGTGGGGTGTCCGCATTGAAGTCGACCAGGTTTCCTACGCGTCGAGTCCCTTTCGGAAGATCGTTGTCCATGCCAAGGAGCTTAGACCGCTAGGAACGCGAGCTGGGATTCGAAATCCTGGCTCGGCATTTTCCCCAAGTGTCTTGCATCCCTAGAGAATTGGGACACGGCAGTTATAAGACACTGAATCGGACTAACAGGAAGGTTCGGGTTATCCGTAAGGGGATCACACGCGCATCCGTTGGGCCACCGGCAACGGGCATGGAAGTGTGATCAGAACTGGAAGCCGCGGTAGCTGCTCCTCACATTGAACCGCCGGCCCTGCTTCCTGCGTTCCAGGAACTCGACGATCGTCTCTATGTCGTTTGACCGCATCTTCAGTTCACGGCATTTGCGTCTGACCTGCTCAACTGTGACGGAGGCCCACCGCTCGGGGCGGTTCATCATGTCGGCCTTGAGCTTGTCTTCTTCATTCCATTTGAGTCCGGAGTCGTATCTGGCCGCCCACTGTGCAAGGCTCTTCAGGATCCGGATCACGTCTTCCGATAGGGGTTCGCCGACGTCTGACAGGGTGGCATGTGTTCCTGACGCAGGTTCCGAAGTCTGTTCCGGAAGGAGTCGTACCGGCTGAGCGACTTCTAACCAAGTGGCTGTTTCGGCAGTTCCCCACTCGATGACGACGATAGCGTCAGCTCGTGAGCCCCATAGATCGTTCAGATGTTGCCGATCGGGCCATGCACAGACGACACGCCGCTGGGTAAGGGACCCGGCAGAGAAACCGCGCCACGTGAGGTGCAACGTATCCGGTCTCTCCACCAACCGCTTGAGGGTTTCGCTCTCGAACCGACGCTGCGGCGTTACAACGGCAATTGGGCCACCAGGTTGTTGCGAAAGCCACACTACCGCGCGGGCATCTTGCGCTTCACGGGAATCACGAGCGCCCAGTTGGGACACGGCAACTGGAAACGGGTATTCACTTGACGACATCGATACTCCCTGCTCGGTTTAGACGGACCTTAGCAGTTGCATCCGCGACTGCCCTGGCCCAGGCAACGGGCACCAAGGATTCTCGCTGAACATGCGATCTCTCTTTGGATAGCCCGCTGGTCTAAGGTTTGAACGAGCCGCGCAGTTTGCGGCGCCACACTGCCCGCTGAAGGATCCCCTTACGACATCTGGGCGCCCCCGACCTGGTTGACCTCAAAAAGAAGAAAAGCCCTGCCTTAGTCGGGCAAGAAGAAAGCCCGCCGATGGGGGATGGGCGGGCTTTCCGCTGTCGACCGTACGGGAATCCTCTTCGGAGATCGACTGGATAAATCGTGCCGAGTTATTCCTCTCGCAGTCGCTGCACTAAGTCACTTTCACCTCTTGATTCCCAGGTGTCGACTGCATGCTGCTTGAAAAAATCCCACGACGACGAACTGTGCAGTGCGGCTTCCATCGCTTGCTGTGCCTGTTGGCTCAGGCCGCTCAGCCACTTGAGAATCGCTTTCGCTGGCTTGTTCTGGTCTATGCCGGCCGTTGCTCCAAACAGGGCCGTCGCGACTCTCTCGGCTGCATCGTACTTGCTCTCCTGGACCAGAACGCGAAGAACGATCACTCCCCAGGACAGGAACTTGTCGATGGCATCAAATTCCAGGCTACGGATGTCACTGGCCAGGTCGTCCAGCGACTCACTGGTAGCCCAAGTGAGGCCAACGGAGTCTGCCTTGTACCAGTCACTAACTTGTGACTGGTCCAGCTTTGGGAGCAATTTAACGACTCGAGTGAGCCGCTCAGACTGACTGACGTAGGAACTGACTTGTGGCCAATCACCTGCTTCCAGAAGAGATTCGAGTCCAGTGGTACGTTGAACTGCCGAATCTGTTACAGCCTTCAGCAAGTCTTCCAGATTGGAGTATCGCCCGGCCGGGTCTGAGTTTGTCGCTCGTCGGAGTACCGCCTTGAGCTGCGGTTCGTCGACAGGTTTGACTTGGCCGAAGCTCGGGCGCTTGCCCGTCAGCATCCATGAGAGGATGGCGCCCGCACCGTAAACATCGGCTGTAATCGTTGAGACGTGAGCATCGTCATGCTGCTCAGGTGCCGCCCAGCCTTCGCTTCCCGTTAGGCCACCGACACGGGTCAGTTGCTCAGTGGTAAGTCCGGCAGGATTTCGAACGATACCAAAGTCAGACACGACCCACCGCCCGCCGACTTCATCCTCTAGCCACAGAATGTTCTGGGGCTTTAGATCACGGTGTACCTGTCCTCGGGAATGAATCGGATTGAGCGCGCGAGTTACAGCCTCTAGGACTAGCAGGCACTCTTCGAAGGATGTCGGAACCGGCGTCTCGTACAACGTGCGCAACGCTACCGGCATTGAATACCAACTGTACGAATCATCGAAGTCCAGAACTGGCATGACATTGGGGCCCGCCGCTGCCAGCATCGCGTCAATCTCGCGCTTGAAGCGCGATTCGACGCGAGAATCCTTGGCCGCGAGCTTTAGAACGACAGGCTCACCGGAGTGCTTCTTTGCTCGCCAGACCTGAGTGGATCGGGTGCTTCTGATCTGGTCCTCAAGATCGTAACCGTCAGGTATCAAAGGTCGACTCCTCGTATTCCGTTTCCCTGAGATTATCGATCCTGGTCCTGGACCCCTAACTGCCCCAGAAGCTCACCGATGCTGATGCTCGCTCAGCCCCCTGGAGTTAAAGGGCGGACAGGAGTAGCTACTCGACGAGGTTGGGAAGTCTCATAACGCTTCGGATACGAGCCATATCGAGGTCGCATGACGGTCTCGCGAAGGATCGGCGGAACTCTGCGAGTCGGCGATTCCCATAACTGTGTGTCGAAACCTTGCGGTTGAATCTCGGTACGATCCATTAGTTACGAGACACGCTGGAGTGGTCGTGACGAACACGATCCGATGCGCGAGGATATCGACCCGAACTCCTGCGATGGCGCGGCGGGCTTCAGCGTCCGCCACACGTTTACCCCACGGAAACGATGAAAAACGATGACATGTCAACGACCTTGCGCAGCAAGAAAAACGCCTGGATTTCGCAGATTTCCAAGACAAGGCAAGCCCCTAGAAGATAACGAAATGTGCCGTCCCATGAGAAGAGGTCAGGAGTTGGAATCTCATCGCTTTTACGGCAGCCTCGCTCCGGGGGCGCCGTCGGGCTACCAGCGAAAGGGGACCTTGCTGGGAATGACAGGTATGTTCTCGCGCCCAACTGACCGGAGGAGTTCGCGTGCGCCGGAGGCGGCTTCTTCGGGATAGGGGGTGGGGCCAACGGCGATGCCGATGATCGGGAGTTCTCGGATTGGCTCGGGGGTGTTGGATAGGTATCTGGGATCATCGGCCGGGATAGCGTCGAACGGCTGGTCGCTTCGCGATTCTGCGGGAAGGCAGAGTTCGACGTATGGGACGATCCCGTAACGGCTGGGACGGTGCTTTACGTAGACGAGGTCGGTGTGGAGAGTGGTGGCGCATACGACGCGGGTCTCGCGCTCGTCTTCGAAGCCGGGATGTTTGAAAACCTGAAGGTGGCGATATATATCCCTGACTATCTCGATTTCGTGCTTATGGATGGGTAGATTGTCGTGGCGGGCGGTGGCTGTGTCCTCTAGCTCCCGCAACAGTCCCCATGCGGTTTTGAGCTGGTCCTCCGGATCGTAGATGGCCTCCTGCCATTCGAAGGAGCCCATGTCCCACCGAGCGCTGTTAAGGATCTCTTCCTCGCTTTCTTTGTCGAGGAAGCCCATCTTGGCGACCATCTCTTGGGTCATCGCTCTTTGTCGCCGGACGGAAAGGGTCTCCTTTGGGTCGAGTCCGACTGCGAACCCGACGTCTGGGCCGGTGTAGTTGCGCCACATTGTCAGGTTGTTGGCATCCTTGCAAGCGCAGGCAACGAAGGTCTTGTATCTATCGAGGCTGGTTGCCGCACGCACCATCGCTTGGACGTCTCCCGCGATCCGCGGGTCAAGATTGGGCTGATGCCGCAAGAGAAGGCCCTGGAGTAGGTTTGTGCCTGTTCGTAGTTCTTGGTGATCGTTCATGAATGCCGTTGCACTGGCCCACAGGACGTTTTCTCGGATGATTCCCGCTAGGCCCGCGGCATTCGTGTAGTGCCAGATGAATCCATCGGGCCAACTCTTTCGCGGGAGCAGGTCGGCAACAACGGCCTGGTCGGGTCGCAGGGGCAGTGGGGTCATGCGCCAAGGATAGGCGTCCGGCCTCCTCGGTCGTGCATCTCCAAGGCCGTGCAGCGCAATATTTGGAGGGTTTTGGTGCTGACGTAGTGGATCCCGTCTACCAACGCCCCGATGTCGCCAAAGTGGGTCTTCATCCGTTCCCCTGGCCCTTGTTCAGAGGTGGATCTTGCGAAGGATGGTTTTGTGCCCGCTTGGGGTCAATGTCGGCGTGGTTGACCTGCCTCGCCTGGACGCTCATGGTCCTGCTGCTGTGGATCAAAGGCTTCCCGCACGACGTCAGCACTGACGAGGGCTTCGACTTGGCGGTGGGCGTGGCCGCCGGCGACATGGATTTGCAGCGCAGCGCCATCCTGATCGAGCAACACCTGTTCCGACGGTAGGTGCTGTGAAGGGGTCCCAATGCTGACGGTTCGGAGTTCTTTGACGTGCGGTTGGCGCGGGAGTCTGTAGGGTGAGATTCGGGGTGTGTACAACATACACACTTTTACCGTCGGACTGGGCCGTACATCGGCCGGACTGGCTCGGATTCGGTATGTTTTCTGAAGTTCCCTGTGTTTCCGCGGCCTGGAATGCGGTTCGAGTCCCACCTCGGGCACAGCATTCCCCCTCGTCAGAGGGGTTTTTGCTTTAACGTGTGTACAAAGCTTGTGAGGCGAGTTCTAGCGATCGTTGCAACACCCCCGATATTCGGGAGTTTCCTCGATCATGGAACCACCATCAATTCAGAGTTCTTCCTTAAGGGAAAGATCGGGTTCTTCGCCCGTGGCCCGGGCGGTGCGGAAGTACCGCAAGTATTCCAG
>NZ_JBFRGF010000054.1:0-29394 GCF_052115205.1 Arthrobacter sp. 2RAF6
CGCTGTGGGTGAAGAATCTCCGCATGTCTCCGTTCGGATGAGATTTCGGGGTAAACCGCCCTTGCGTGATCTCATCGCGCAGCTGGACGACATCCACGGGGTCAAGAAGGTCTCCGTCGCCAGCGACAGCGGTGACCAGGACGACTCACACTAGGTCATCACCTCACCATTGCATGTGCAAAGACGTCGTACGGGCGCTGACGGTACCGTCGCAGTTCGGTCTTCTCCCAATCGTTTTGAGCACAATCAGCAAGGCATTGGTCCGTGCCTCCCACAGATGGATCGCTTAATACTCCTCGGCTTGTCGTCTAGAAAATCCTATGGGTGCTGACAGGTCTGGTGCCGGCAATTCTTGCTTGGTCAGGATTTGGTGCGTGCTCTCTGTAATTTCAGGAGGGCGAGATCACGACTCACGGCTTTGATGGCTTCCGCGCGAGCCTCTTGTCTCCGAATACGGTTGGGGTGTGGTTGCGGCTTCGGTGGGGCGCTCGGGCGTTCTTCCTGGGGCTGGTTTTGCGTACCTTGATTCGTTTCCTGAGCGAGCGGGTCGAAAAAGAGGGTTCCGGGAACTCCGCGTAAGGGTTGGTCGGGTTTCAAAAGATTGACCAGCCGGTACGTGCGGTCAATTTCGCCAGGGCAGTTACTCCGGCTGACGAGTTCCCAGACTTGCTTAGCCGTGGCCCCCACACCGCTATCGTGCAGATGCCGGGTACGACGGCGAGTATCCCGCCCCCGACGCCGCTCTTGCAGGGAAGGCCAACACGATAGGCGAAGTCGCCCGCGGCATCATAAGTTCCGCAGGTCAGCATGACAGCGTTTAGCCGGCGGACTTGATCGGCGGTGAGCACCGATCCGTCCACACCGCGCCCGCCACGGGAGAGGAAACCGCCTGCCGTCGCCAGGTCCTCGCAGCTCATGGCTATGGCACACTGCCGAAAATAAGCGTTCAACACCCGTGGTACCGGATTGACCATGTTGTTGTAGCTGGTCAGGAAATATGCCAGTGATGCGTTTCGGTGGCCAGTGGCTTTTTCCGACGCGGCGATCATTTCATCCACTTGGATTAGTGGGTTCGAGCTCTGCTGGCGGAGGAAAGTTTGGAGGCACTCCTGGCTGTCTGCTGTAAGGGTCAGAAGGCGGTCGGTCACGACCAGGGCACCGGAATTGATGAAGGGGTTTCGTGGGATGCCGTGTTCCTGCTCGAGCTGGACGAGTGAGTTGAAGGGAGTGCCTGATGGTTCTCGGGAGACCCGGGTCCATAGTTCATCGCCGTCAAGGGCCATGGCCAAGGCCAGCGTGAAGACTTTGGAAATGCTTTGGATGGAGAAATTAGTCGACGAGTGGCCGGCCCTGTAGGTCTCACCCGAATTCATTGCCACTGCAATGCCGAACTGGTCCGCGTCTACTGTTTCCAGTCCCGGAATATAATCTGCAACGGCACCCTCCTGCAGGGCCGCGTTGTTCTCGGTGACGATGTCGTCTAGGAGACCTTGGATGTTCACGATTGGATCTTTCGAATCTGCTCCCCGGAACCGACGATGCAAGCGATTGCTGGCTGGCGGAACCGGAAAGCATGTGGAAGGGAAAGCGTCATCGGAGCCGCTCCGGTAATGACGTTATGGTGGCTCTTCTGCGGTTCCGGTGTCTTGGTGCGCTATGCCTAGGGTTGCGGGCGCAAAGCCTCCGGTGGGTGACGTGATTGAATCGACTACTCAGCACCCCGTCGGTGCCACTGGCAATTGGCGGCCATGGATAAGTGGGCTTTGCGGCCACCAGCCGATTTCAAGGCTGTGGTTGCCGGTAAGTGGTGCTTTGATTCGGGGCGTGACTTCACCAGGCACGCGCTTGCGGTGGAGGGGCTTGTTCATATCTGACCTGACCTTTACTTTTTCTCACATCTAATTGACGACGAAGCTGAGGACATGTCGTCCAATGCCCGGATCAGGGTCGCTTACGCCGGTCCGGGCTGGGGGGTGATGTCATGATGTGAAATCTTTTGAAGAGTGGCTCCTTAGCGCAGGGTCTCGGTTCCAACAACGGGGAACCGAGACCCGGCGCGGGTACCACCTCCGCTAGCTGATGACGACAATCTTCATGCAATTGCGGATCTGGCTTGCGCCATCCACTAGATGTCCTGTGCCGAGGGGAGAATGACGAGGTCGCGGATGGTGACGTGGCGGGGTCGAGTGAGCATGAATCCGACGGCCTCCGCTACGTCCTCGGGGCGGATCCCCGTGGCAACGTCGAGGCGCTCCTTCGCGCGAGGATCGCCTTCCTCATAGCCCCACAGGTCCGTCAGTACCACTCCGGGCGCGATCTCGGCTACGCGTACGCCGCTGCCTTTGATCTGCTGACGCAGAGCATGGGTGAAGCCCTTCACGGCATGCTTCGACGCTGAATAGACGGGTTCGGAATAGATTGCCTGGTGCCCGGCGATTGAACTGGTCAGAATGATGTCGCCGCTGCCTCTGGTGAGCATGTGAGGAAGCGCAGCCTGTACGAGTCCCAGGGGTGCCACTACATTCACTTCGATGGTCTTGCGGATCGCTTCGGCATCTGTCTCGGCGACTTCGCCATCGAGATACACGCCCGCATTTGCGAAGACTGCGTCGATCTGTCCGAATTGCTCGATTGTGGTGTCCACGATCTGCTTGGCGGCGTCAGTGCCTGCGACATCCACCGCAATGGTGAGCACGCCTTCGCCGAGTTCGGACTGAAGCTTTTCCAAGCGTTCGGCCGATCGACCGACCGCGGCGATTCTCCAGCCATCTGCCGCGAGCAGCCGCGCAGTGCTTCGCCCGATGCCCGAACTGGCACCGGTGATTACTACTACCTTGCCGTCTTGATCTGCCACTATTCCTTCTTCCATTTGTTGAATTCCTGAGACTTGGGGGGCCTTGTGGCTTGTTTCTTCACTGCGACGCGTCTTCGTTGACCAAGCATGGTTGCAAGGATCTGTTACGAGAGTGGTCGCTGATCCGTTGATTTGGGGACCAAACTCTCCAATGTCGCACTGAGGTTAACAATAGTTGCATAACAGCTAGCATTTAAGAAGGCCGACTTGTGATCGGAAGTCATCTGCCACGAAGCACAGGTGCGACGTTCCAACCAATCACCGCTCCGCTTGGCCGCATCTCCCGGCAGGCAACCCCAGAAAGGTACTAATGCGCGCTTTGCTGTACACCAAGCCCCTGACCTACTCGGTCGATGACGTGCCGGAACGAAGCCTTGAACCCGGCGAAGTCAGGTTGTCGGTACTGCGCGTCGGCGTTTGCGGGACTGACCTGCACCTGCACCAGGGCCATTTCGGTGCGCGCTATCCCCGTACACCCGGCCATGAGATTGTCGGGGAAGTCAGCGAAGTCACGGAAGGGTGCGGCTTCTCAGTCGGAGAACGAGTCGTGGTCGAAGATGGGGTGTATTGCGGCACCTGTGCTGCATGTAAGTCCGGGAGATTCCTCTACTGCACTGACATTCGCGCCCTGGGCGTTTCCATGCACGGCGGGGCGGCCGAACGCATAGTCGTGCCGTCGGCTAAGTGCTACCCGATAGGCGCTTTGGAACCGGACACAGCGGTTTTGGCGGAGCCGCTTGCCTGCGTCATCCACGCGATGGACCGACTGGCGATACCCGCCGGCGCCAAAGTTCTCGTTCTGGGCACTGGAACCGCGGGCCAACTGCTCGCCGTCATGGCGCGCCGCAACGGCGCGTCCGAGGTGACCTTTGCCGGGTCGAGCGGGTTCAAGCTCGCGATAGCGGAGGAACTAGGTGCAGATCGCGTGGTCGCTGTGGATCGAGCGGCCGGAGCAATTCAGAGAACACTCGGACGCGTCGCGCCCCAGGGGTTCGATGTCGTTATTGATGGTGCCGGCGTCGTGTCGATGCTGGAATCGGCAATCGACCTCGCCTCGATTGGAGGCACGATCATGTTTTATGGGGTTGCCGGGGAGGGTGACCGTCTCACGGTTAGCCCCTACGAAGTTTTCAAGCGTGAACTCACGATTATGGGTTCCTACGCTCAAGCGCTCAACGTCGGTCGGGCCGTCTCGTACCTGGAGAATTTTCCGGTGGGCATCAATCGGCTCATTAACCACCGTTTTGGACTGGGGGAGTACGGACGTGCACTCGAGACCGTGGGGTCTTTCAAGTGCATCAAGGCGGTTGTGGTGCCCGGCGAGGAAATCCTAACCCCAGCATGATTAGCCCTCAGTTTGAGTTGGGGTCTACTGAGGACGTTCGACGGCGAAGTCCCCACGGCGCAGGAGCGATGACCCAGAGGACCTCCGCCGTGACGCTCTCGTCGGGGTTACGCCAGCCGTGCGGTTCTCTCGCTCGGAAGGTGAGCGTGTCACCTGCCTTCAGCTCCACTTCTCCCGTGGAGAAGGTCATGATGAGCCGACCGGTCTGCACGTGGACGACCTCTACTTCCGCGTCAAGCTCATGGAGTTCGTCGCCGGCTCCGGCGCCGGGCGGATAGCTCGCCCGGATGAGCTGAACATTCGATTCAGTGCTCGGTGTAAGGAGCCACTCCACGACCTCCCCGCCGGCGACTGGGACGAGTGGGAGTGCTTCATCACCGCGGATGAGGCTCTCTTCGGCTGCCTCGAAGAGGGAGCCGATTGGGAGCGCGAGTGCTCTGCAAATGGCGATCAGTGTGGTCAGGCGCAGCGACGTCGAGTCGTTCTCAAGACGACTCAAAAAGCCCCTGCTTAATTTCGTCGCCTGCGCCAACTGCTCAAGGGTAAGGCCGCTGGCCTTACGAACGGCCCGCAACCTAGCGCCGATCTTGGCGCCATCCGCAATATCGGATTCAAAGTTGTCATCGATCAAGTTTTCATCCACCCTTCAAGGTTACACGCAGTACAACATCCCTGCCGTGCTATAAAACTTTCACGTCAAAGGTTGCACTCAGTACAACACCCCTGACGTGCTATAAAACTTCCGCGTCAAAGGTTGCACTCAGTACAACACCCTTGACGTGCTATAAAACTTCGTGGTTGCATTGAGTGCAGCACAAGTTAATTCGTATGTAACAGAGGAGTTCCAACGTGGTGGAAAAGTTGTTCCCCAGCGAGGCGCAGTACCGCTGCCGGGTAGACGAGATGCAGGCATCGCTTCGCGCCAATAACATCGACGTTCTTGTCACCTCCGGTTCCGACACGCGCCGCTACCTTGGAGGCGTCGATGGTCTGGCGTCCATCCGCCCGATCTGGCTGGTGCTTCCGGCAAACGGAGAGGCCGAGTTCGTCGCACCCCGCCTTGAAACGGCGGAGATCCGCTTGCAGTCATGGATCCCGGTCACCGAGCAGTGGATCGAGTGGGACGATGCGGACTATCCGTCGCGAACCCACCTCTCCGCCCTTAATAAAGTCCTGGACCGTCTGTCCCTGGGCAGCTCCGCCGTCATCGGTGCGGATTTCTACCAGTCCAGTGCGGCCTCGATTGAGATCCTCCGCGGCGGATTCGGAGCCGAACGCGTAAAGGACGTCTCCGATCTTCTTGTTGCCGCGCGTCTGATCAAGGACGAAGGGGTCATCAGCGTCGTCCGTGCCGCTGCGGACATCGCGCTGCACCAGTACAAGGCCATTAAGGCGGAGTTGACGCCCGGTTTGGCTGAGTGGGAGGTTTCCCGGATCGCCCGTACCTCAGGGATGGATCGCGCAGCACTCTGGCTCGGAGACGAGCAGGCATACACGCCCATAGGAATCGCAACCCCGCTCATCCAAGCCGGCCGCGACCGGTCCTCGCACGCACACGGGCTCTCCTCTACCCGCGTGATTGAGAACGGCGATATCGTTCAAGTGTGCTTGTGCGGCATGCCCATCTTCGGTCACAGCATCGGATTCGACCGTCCATTGCTCGCCGGAGACAAAGAAATCCCTGCGGACGTCCGCAGGATCCTGCGCGTGGCCGAGGAAGCCCAGGCAGCTGCCCTCGACGCAATTGCGCCCGGGAAGACCGCGGGCGATATACACGCGGCGGCATTTGCCGTCGTCGAAAAACACGGACTCGTCAACGCGCTGCGGCACCGCACCGGCCGCGGACTGGGCAGCTCGGAAGTCGAGTTCCCGGAGTTGAAACACGGCGATAGCACCGTGCTCCAGCCGGGAATGATCTTCGCGGTTGAGCCTGGCATCTACGCCGAGGGAATCACCTCTGCACGGTTCGGCGACACCGTTCTGGTTACCGACGGTGCGTACGAGGTGCTCACCGACGTTTCGATTGGACACGACCTATGACAACCATCGATCGGACACGACCCGTGACAATCAGTCGTCCTGCGACCGTCGATTTCGCGGGTGTCTCGCATCAGTACGCGCGAGATGGTCACACACTGGAGAAGCTCGATCTGCATATCCAGGACGGCGAGTTCTTCGCGCTGCTGGGTCCCAGCGGGTCGGGCAAGACAACGCTCCTGATGCTGATCGCGGGCTTCCTCTCGCCCACTACGGGGGAGATTCTCATCGGACAGGATTCGGTGACCAGCATCGCGCCGAATCGACGCGACATCGGCATTGTGTTCCAGGACTATGCCCTGTTTCCACACATGACTGTATGGGACAACGTTGCCTACCCGTTGCGGGCCCGCCGCCTCCCGCGCAGCGAGCAGTCGGCGCGGGTCGCAGAAGCGCTCCGCCTGGTGCGCTTATCGGACAAGGCTAACTCCTACCCGTCAGAGCTCTCCGGTGGGCAGAAGCAGCGCGTCGCCCTCGCCCGAGCCGTCGTATTCGGACCCCGCGTACTCCTCATGGATGAACCACTCGGAGCGCTGGACCGGTCGATGCGCGAAGAGATGAAGCACGAGCTGAAGCGCCTGCACAGCGAACTCGGCGTGACCGTCGTCTACGTGACCCATGACCAGGGCGAGGCAATGGCCCTCGCCGATCGCGTCGCCGTCATGAAAGACGGGCGACTCATCCAGGTCGGTCCGCCCCCTGAGCTCTACTACCGCCCTGCGAACAGGTTCATCGCGGAATTCGTGGGTAACTCAACGGTCATCGAGGCCGGATGGGGAACCGGAAACGCGACCGTCTGCTCCGCGGCAGTCCCATCGAAGGGATGGGAAGGCGGAGACGGGCCAATCCTGCTCGCCGTTCAACAGGACCTCGTCGCGGTCACTCCTGCCAAAGACGTAATTCACGGGGAAGCAACCGGCTTGGAAGGCGAATGCATGGACGTCATCTTCAACGAGGGACGCTACATCGCAACTTGCCGCCTGGATGACGGACAAAAGGTCCGTGGTGTCGTTGACGGTCAGCCGCCGCTAGCCAAACCAGGCGCCCGCGTGGCCGTTTCCTGGCCAGCCCAGGCGGCCACGTGTCTTTCGCGCGATTGAACCCAGCTAGACCTTCAGCGCTCATTGGGGCGCTGACGCCAAGAAAGAAAAGGAAGGTAAAGACTGTGATCTCGAAACTTCGAGCACGTACGCGCCACACCGCAGTGGTCGCAGGCGTATTGTCACTGTCCATCGTAATGGCGGGATGCGCCTCCGGCGCCGGAGCCCAGAGCTCCGGCGGAGCCCAGAGCTCCGGCGGAGGCAGCGTGGTGATCTCCTCTTACGGAGGGGCGTTCCAGAAAGCACAGCAGAAAGCCCTGTTCGCCCCGTTCACCAAAAAAACGGGGACCACTGTCAAGGACACGGAAGGTACGGGCTTCGATCCGCTGAAGGCTCAGCAGGATGCCGGGGACGTGAAGTGGGATGTGGTCTCGCTGGAAAGCTCCCCGTTCGCGAAGGCGGCGAAGAACGGCATGCTCGAGCCTCTGGACTTCAAGCGTATCGATAAGACCGGTCTTGCACCTGAGGTCGTCAAAGACTACGGAGTCGGCTACATCCAGTTCAGCACGAACCTGGTTTGGGACAAGAACAAAATCGCGACCCTCACACCAAAGCAATTCTTCGACCCGAACGTTAAAATCACACGCGCATTGCCGCGCGTTGTGACCAGCACGCTCGAGTTCGCGCTCATGGCCGACGGCGTGGCGCCCAAGGACCTGTATCCCCTCGACGTCGACCGGGCCTTCAAAGTACTCGATCGCATCAAGGACCAGGTGGTCGCATATAAGGACGCGAGCGATATCCAGTCCCTGATGCAGCAAGGCGACGTGGTCGCGGCCTTCCAATCGGCAGGGCGGGCCGAGGACGCCATCAAGGCCGGCGCGAACTGGGGCTACACGTGGGACGGCGCGGTCCGCGACACGGAGTACTGGACGATTGCCAAGGGTGCGAAGAACGTCAACGCGGCGCAGGACTTCATCGCCTACGCCACGAAGGCTGAACCGCAGGCAGCACTCGCCCAGGAAATCCCGTACGGTCCCACCAATACCGGGGCGTATCCACTCCTCTCGGCCGAGCTGAATGCAAAGTTGCCGACTTCTCCCGCGAACGCGGAAAAGGGCGTCACACTCGACTCGGCATGGTGGGCGGACAACCTCGACAAGGTCAAGGCGAGATGGGACTCATGGCAGCTTCAGTAAAAGCGGGCCGGAGCATGGTGGTCTGGACCGCCGCTCTCCTTCTCCCTGCCATCGTGCTTCTCGCGGGGTTGTATGTATTCCCAATCCTGCGCATCCTTCCTGAAGCTTTCTCGGGCACAGGATTCCAACAGTTTTTTGCATCATCGGTCTACGTCGGTGTGAGCTGGACGACCGTAAGAATTGCCCTTACCGTCGCCATGGTGACGCTCCTCGTCGCCTATCCGGCGGCATGGATAATTGCCACGCGCACGGGCTGGCGGCGCATGCTGCTCGTCATCGCGGTCATCGTACCGTTTCTCACAAGCAGTCTCGTGCGCACCTTCAGTTGGTTGGCCATGCTCGGCAGCAACGGTCTCATCAGCAATCTGCTCCTGTGGCTTGGAGTCACGCACAAGCCGACGTCGTTCCTCTTCACCGACTTTGCCGTAGTGATCGCACTCGTCCACGTCTCGCTTCCCCTGATGGCGTTCTCCCTCGTCGCGGTGATGCGACGAATTCCCCCGGAAGTGATCGGGGTAAGCGAAGCGCTCGGCTCCTCGAAACTCCGCACCATGTTACGAGTCGTTCTGCCGCAAACGTTCCCAGGCGTTTCCTCTGGACTCATCGTCGTCACTCTGTTCGCGATGGCGAGCTTCATTGCCCCCGCGATTCTCGGCAGCGCGGCACAGACGATGCTCGGGCAGTTGATCCAAGCGACGATTGAGACGGGTTCCAACCGCTCATTCGCTGCTGCGCTCAGCGTTGTGCTGGCACTGCTTGCTGCCCTGGCTGTGGGTGCGATCTGGGTCGTAATGTGGGTGCTCAGACGACGTCATCAGCGCACGCCGCGCACGCTTGGTGAGTCTCAGGCAAGCGCCTCTCTGTCTCCTGTGGCCCGACGAGGACAGTCGAGTGCGGTCGCTGAGCGCCGCATCTGGAAGGGGTTGTACGGTCTCTACTTCGTCGTGATCGTCATCTTTAGCCTGGCGCCGATGACCATCCTCGTCCCTATTGCCTTCACGTCCGGAACCGTCCTCGTCTTCCCGACTCCTGGGTTCTCCACTCAATGGTTCGAGTCGGTTCTCGCGCCTGACTGGGTGAACGCCGCTCTTACGAGCTTGCGCATCGCCGCCATAGCTTCGGCGATCGCTGTTGTTGTCGCGACACTGACCGTACTGGCCACCGCGAGGGCCCGGTTGCTGGCCAGAGCTGCCGATCAAGGGATGCTCTTGCCCATGACAATTCCCGCCGTAGTCTTCGCCCTCGGCGCCTACGTCACCTTCGCCCGGCTCGGCCTGGTGGACACCGAACTTGGTCTCGTCCTGGCTCAGACGGTGCTGGTGCTGCCAGTCTGCTACCTCATTATCGCCGCGGGATATACCAGCACTGAGGTGCGGCTGGAGGACGCGGCGCTGAGTCTTGGCGCGTCCAAGCTGCGAGCCATTACCACCGTTGTCGTTCCGCTGATGCTCCCAGCCCTCGCCGTAGCCGTGCTGATGGGTGTCCTCATGTCCTTCGACGAATCAGCCGCATCGATATTCCTCAGTGGTCTGGACGTCACCACGCTGCCGAGGAAGCTGTGGAGCGGGATTCGATTCAGCACCAGCCCAGACGTTGCTGCGGCCGCTGTCGGCGTTCTTGGTTTTGGTCTGGTCATGATTGCGCTCACTGCAGGCCTCTTTACCTTGCTGGTCCGCCGGCAAAAGCGGACAGCGCTCCCATTCACAACTACTTCAACGGAGAAATAATGACCAAGTACGACGCGGACGTTGTCGTCGTGGGGCTCGGCGCCCTGGGATCGATGACCCTGTGGCGCCTGGCTTCACGAGGAATCGACGTCGTTGGCATCGAACAATTCGACATCGCGAACGATAAGGGTTCGTCCTTCGGGAGCACCCGTCTCTTCCGGACGGCCTGCTTCGAACACCCCGATTTGGGTTCGATGGCACTGCATGCGCGGGACCTCTATCGCGAACTCGAGGACGTCTCCGCAACAGAACTGCTGACGCTTACCGGGGGAGTGATGATCGGTCCCCCGAAGAGCGAACTCATCGTCGGGACCCGCCAAGCTGCCGCCAACGCCGGCACCATCGTAGACGAACTGAGCTGGAAGGAGCTCACCGAACGATTCCCTGTACACGCAAGCACCGACCCCTCCTATGTAGGAATCTGGGACCCGGGCGCAGGCGTCGTGCGACCTGAGGCCAGCATTAGGTCGGCCGTCCATGCCGCGAAGGCGCTGGGGGCCCAGGTGCTGGACCGCACGAAGGTCACGTCCATCCATGAGACCACCGATGGTGTGGAGGTGCGCACAGACGACGGAACCATTCGCGCGCGTTCAGTTGTGGTGGCTGCTGGCCCGTGGGTCAGCAAGCTCCTGGGTGAACCTTCGCTTGTCCCGATTCGCCTCCTTATGACTTGGTTCCAGTCTCGTCAAGGAGATCTGAACACGGATCAGTTGCCTGTGTTCATCCGTCATTTCAACGATGAGCGAACGTTCTGGGGTCATGGTCAGCTCGACGGAATGCCGATCAAAGTTGGAGCACCTGACGATCCGACAAACTTCTCTGTCACCGATCCCGACACGATTGATCGGAGGGTATCCGACTCAGACATTGCGGTTGCCCGGGATGTCGTCGCTCGGTACCTCGAAGGCATCGACCCGAATCCCGTACGTACCTCGGTGTGCATGATCACAGACAGCGTGGATCGCCACTTCGTTCTTGGTCCACGAGAGCCGGGCAGCCGCGTGATTCTGGCCAGTGGCGACAGCGGCCACGCATTTAAGCACGCCACCGCTATCGGCGAATTCCTGGCCGGATCCGCGCTCGGGGAAGCGCCGTCCTCCCGTCACGCATTCGTCTCACCGTCCCGATTCCAGACCACAGCCTGAACACACAAACCCACCCAAGAGAAAGGTAGATAATGGTCAACATTGTCAAAGTAAAGTCCGGAAGCCCCTACGAAGAGCGTGAGAGCTACTCCCGCGTCGTCGGCGTCGGCGACTGGCTGTTCGTTTCCAACACCGCCGGAGTCGAGTACTCGACGCAGGTCTTCCCTGAGACCGCTGTCGGGCAGGCAAAGCAGTCCCTGAGCAACATCCAGAGGGCTCTGGAAGCCGCAGGATCCTCCCTCGCCGACGTCGTGCGTTCCCGGGTCGCCATTCCCAACCCTGAGGAAGCAGCTGATGTGATGGCTGAGATCGGTAAGGCGTTCCGCGGTGTCGACCCCGCCAGCACCGTCACCTGCACCCCGCTCGGCGGTCCGCAGTACAAGGTCGAGATTGAAGTAACTGCTTACCGGGGCGCCGGCGCTGCAGACCAGAAACGCATCCAGGTACAGCTCTGATCCAAGTGACCGCGCAGTAAAAGTCTCATCAACCGCACGTACTCAGACTGCTGGTCTGCCCTTCGGGCAGATGGGTCTGACCGTTCGTGGATGTGCCGTCGTCACGCTCCAGTGGCGACGGCACATCTTCTGCTGTGGCCAAAGCTGGCTCCGTGGAATTCCAGGAGTCGGATCAGGGGACGGTGTTCCACGGGCCGGTTCCTCCTGTCGCTCGCATATAAACCAAAGAGCCCCAGTTGAGGCCTGAGTTGAACATACTTATGACGGTCTGTGGGGCAATGGTGTGAAGCGCAAGGCCTCCAGACGACATGCCGTTAGGAGACCTCAATTGCTAAAAGGTGGACGAAGGCCTCTAAATGTGCAAGGAGAACGCCTCTCTGAAGCTTCCCCGCAGCAACCATTCTCAAACCAGCGCCCACCAGGAATGGTGGAAGTTCACGTGGAGAAGGGTGGAGAGATGGACCGAGCGCTCCATAAGGCCGTGTCGCAAGTGATGGAGGCGGCCACGAATTATCACGTAGGAATGATGATCACCCACCTCGACGCCGGCTGGTACATGGTGCGGGATCCCACCCAGAAGTTCCGTTCGGGCTCACACGCCAGCAACGTTGCTGACCCGAACGCAGAGGCGGCAGGCGCAGCTGCCCGAAGCAAGCATCCCTCTACGAGGGAACCGCTACCAGTTTAAGGCATTTGAAAGGACAAGAGATGAAGAAGCGCGCGGTGGACCCCACCCTGGGACCGGAACGCCTTGCCCAGGATTGGTCTGCACTCTCCAAAGGAGACCGCGTCCAGGTTCTCCGTCAGTCGGGCGAGAAATTTGCAGGAGTGGTGGACGCCGTGGATGCCCACCGAACAATCGTGTGGATAGCCGCAGACGGATCCCGACCGCGCACCCTTCACCACCACAAAGATTCTGACGTAATAACCAAGATTTTACCTGCCTGGAATTAGAACGGCCGCTGTACCCGCTTCCTCAGACAGGATCGCTTAGCTTTAGCCCGGAAGCGAGGACCCGGATTACGAGCCAGCCATCATCGTGTCGCTCTGTCCGCCCATAGACAGATGATTTCTTACGTGCACCAACACCTGCGGGCAAGCATTGCCGGCAAGCCTTGAGCGAAGTGTGCATGAAAAGCGCGACCTTACCTGAATCGGACCTTGACGACTCCACCCTGTTTCCCGGCGCGGAGGCTGTCGTCGTGGCCTGTGAGGAAGACTGCCATTTCTGCCGTTGCCCGGGACCGACTGAAAGCGGATTTCGAAGATATTCCCGTCCTGGAGGACGGGTCCCTAGCCGCCGGAGCCTCCCGACGCTCGCAACTCGGGGGGTTCCGGCATTCATTGGCGCGGTATTCGTGGTGGCGCCGACACGGGACGAAATGCTGGCTCTCCTCCTTCATGGGCCAGAGCCACGTTCTGCATGGGGCGCTCTGACTGTGCTCGGCGATATACAACCAACTCCGAATGGACTTCTGAATGACTGTGACATCATCTTTACAGCTCTACACCGTTCGAGACGCGCTCGGCAGTGATCTTCTTGGTACGTTGGGCAAATTGTCCGCTATGGGCTTCGAATGTGTTGAGCCCTTCATGATTGGGAAGTACCCACAGCTAGTTGCGGCCCTGTCCGACTTTGGCCTTAAAGCACCCACGGCGCATGCTTCCTTTATGGCAGTCCCGGATCCAGAGCGAGTATTTGAGATTTCCGCGAAGCTTGGCGTTGAGACGCTTATTGAGCCGCATGTACCGGTTCAAGATTGGAGTTCATCCGGGGGACCACTTCGCATAGCAGACCGGCTGAACTCCCTCGCCAATCGGGCAGCACAGTTCGACATTCAATTGGGATACCACAATCACCACCACGAACTAGAGACTCTCTCCCACGGAGCGCCGGCGCTTCTGGAGTTTGCTGGGGCCTTGGAGCCTGAGGTCGTCCTTGAAGTTGACACCTACTGGGCTGCAACAGGCGGAGTTGATCCTGCCGAACTCCTCGAATCCCTCGGCAACAAAGTCATCGCCATTCATCTTAAAGATGGTCCTGCGACTCTGGACAAATCCCTGCAAGTCGCGTTGGGGGAAGGTGCACTCAACGTGCCTGCCATTCTCTCCGCCGCACCCCACGCGCTTCGTGTCATCGAATTCGACGACACTGCAGGTGACATTTTTGAGGCCATCGGTCGAAGCGAAAAGTACTTGCAACTGGAAACCTAATCCACGCTCGAGATGCTGGCGTGGGCTCGGGGAGATGCCCTCAAGAGTTTGTCAAAAATCAGAGGCCTTGAAGGGGTTCACGTATGGGTGCTTTGAGGTATCTCGCCGCGTCGGTTCCAGCGAGGATGGCGAGTTTCGGTGCGGCGGTAGCGCTCCCGATTCTGGCCGTCCAGCAGTTTAACGACGTCACCATTGGAGGCCTGCTTGTAGCTGCCTCACTAGGTCCGAGCGTCCTGGCTGCACCACTTGCAGGAGTAGTCCTGGACCGCTCGGGCCGACCAGGGCTAGTCATCGCTGCATCCGGTCTAATAACCGCAGCAGCTTTGACGACCGCCGCCCTCATCGGGGCCGTCCCTCTGCCTGTTGTTCTGATAACCCTGGTCGCAGCGGGTGCGGTAACGCCTTTCTATATGGGCGGGCTGTCCAGCTTCGTTGTCGGCGTGATCCCCGATCCTCGCAGAGCATTCGCCTACGACGCCCTTTCTTACAATGCCTCTGCCGTCGCCGGTCCAGCACTGGTGGCAATCGTTGCCTCGTTCCTTCCTGCGCATGTTTCACTGTTAGTGCTGGCTGCCTGCGCAGCCTTCGGATCCGCCTGCGTGCCAACCATCGGCCTACACCCGCACGCACCAGTCAGCAGGTCCGCCCTCTCGGCCATCAAAGCCGGCCTCCAAAGAATCTCACGACATCCGCCACTGGCGGTGGTAACTGCTTCATTCACTCTGACCCAAGTAGGGCAAGGCGCTCTTGCTGTGGCAGCCGTGGCTCTTTCATTGGAACGGGCCGGCTCACCCAGCCAAGGGTCGGTATTGGTGACTTTTTTCGCACTCGGAGGTCTTCTAGGTTCCATCCTCGAGACAGCCAGACCCACACGGCACCGCGCCCCGTTCGTCATGATGGTCAGCTTCCTTGCTACCGGTCTATTGACCCTCGTCGCTGTGCTTGACATAGGAAACGTTTGGACCGGTATTGCCATTGGCCTGTCAGGCGTATTCACCGCCCCTGCCACCGCAGCAATGCTTTTCCTTCGGAACCGTCACAGTCCCGCGTACCTAAAATCCCAGATCTTTACCGTTAGTGCAGGATTGAACGGCACGGCCTCTGCCTCGGGCGTGGTTCTGGCGGCTTCATTTTCTGAAGTTGCAGGGGGTGCCGTGTCGGTGGCCGCGATCGGCTTCGTTTGGATTGCTTCGGCTGCACTAATGATTGCCTACCCGAAGAGCCTGACAAATGTTTGATGGGTTGTCTTAGATCCAGCTAAGAGTTTGGAATGGCGAGCGGGACCATGAAGCGAAGAATTGCCCCCACCAGCTCCACTCTTTGGTGCCTGGATCCAGGCCGGGCATGTTCTTACGGGAGGCGAAGCACTGGTCGTCCGTGCTCTTCGGAAGGCGGAAACCGGTTTGCGACTTCTTCCCTTAGAACTTGCAGGAATTCGCCGCGTATCGGATCCTCTGCATTGTTGTTCCAAGCGGCAATTAGCGGGAACCCCGAGGTGACGTCCGTGACGGTGAGATACGTTATGCCGTCGACGTGGATCGATTTTGTCAGTTCGGTAACAAGAGCAACTCCAAGGCCCGCGCTGATGAGGCCCAACTGGTGCATCACGGTGTGGCTTTGGTGCGCCACACGCGGAGTAAACCCACCAATTGCCTCGCAGATGCGAATTAGCTCATCGAACTGCCAATGGCCAACTTCTCGGGTGAAGAACACGAAGTCCTCCTGCTTTAGATCTGCCAGTTTGATCTCACCTAGCTGCGCAAGAGGATGATCAGTAGGAACTGCCGCAACCAGACGTTCAACGAGAACTGGCTCTTGGGCAAGCTTGGCAGACCTGAACCCCCGGCGGATGAGTCCTACATCGATTGTCCCGGACTCCAATGCTTCAATCTGGTCACTACTGTTCAATTCGTGGACGACGAGCCGCGCTGCCGGAAACGAAGTACTGAGCCGCCGGAGCACGGCGGGCAGCAGGTTTGGTACCGCAAGTGGAACCGAACCAACCGAAAACGTACGGCTGTCCTCCGCAGCGGCCGCAACGACTTTAGCGGGAAGTAGATCCAGGAGACCAAGCACTTCATAGGCCGACTCGAGCATCGCCCGGCCAGCCGGCGTCAACTTGACACCATGGGAGTTGCGTTCCAACAACAAGACGCCAACTTCATTTTCAAGCGCCTTAATCTGCACGCTCAGTGGCGGCTGGGAAACAAGAAGTCTGCGCGCTGCCCGCCCGAAGTTCAGCTCTTCAGCGACGGCTACGAAGTACCGCAGCTGACGAAACTCCACGTGACGATCATATGAGTCGCAAGTCACCGAGGCAAATGATAAGCAATCCCTCTGCTGGTCAGGAGGTCGGCATCAAGCCTGCCCTTACCAAAGAGTCACTTGAGCGAGAACGGTATACCTCGTGCCTCCGATCAAGGACAGTACGTTGATCTAGCGCGGGAAGGGATACCCATTTGCAACCCTGCCATCCACGTAAAGCACGTCATCGAGCATCACCGCCTTGGCAATACGTCAAAGGTATTGCCGAAGCTATCAAACAAGTATTGGACGTATGGTCAGGCCGGAGGACACGATATTTTCATACCCCTTAAGCAGGAATCAGGAATGAGAATCGCGCCATGAATGAGACACGGACCGCCCAGGTTGACGACAACAATGCCGACACCGAGGCGCGGACCCGGTTTAACCGGTTTGTCGCGACGATCAGGGACCAGGGGTTCGACGCAGCCATCCTTGACTCTGCAGATTCGCTCAAGTACCTCACAGGCTACTCAGCTACCGCTGTCATGTATCAGTGCGTGATCGTGACAAGTGATGGTGATGCATATGGCATCGTACGAGAAATTGACGCCCCGGTCTTCGAAGCCGTTTCCTGGATCACTAACTTCGTGACCTATGTGGACTGGGACGATCCCGTTGATCTTGTCGTACATTCGCTGCGCAACCTCGGACTCGAAGCCTCAACCGTGGGGCAGGAGTTCGGGGCAAACTTCTTGACGGTCCGAGACTACTCGCGGATCCGCGAAGCGCTGCCGACCGCTCGATTCAGCGACTTGGGCGACATCGTGATTGAGATGCGGGCCATCAAGTCTGAAGCAGAAATCGAACTTCATCGCCGGGCCGGCGCAATCGCAGACCTTGCCATGGCCGCCACGGTGGATGCCCTGGCAGTCGGCGTGAGCGACTTCGAGCTCGTCGCGACTGGCTATCAAGCGGCCCTCCAAGCGGGGGCCGACAACAATGCCCCTCGACTGGTGCTGCTCGGGATGGGTTCCAGAAGTACCCACTTCCATGCTGGCGTGACGGGGGGACGGCTAGAAGCGGGCCAGCCCGTTCACATCGAACTCCTACCCCAGGTAAACGGCTACTCCTCGAGGCTCATGCGGCCAGCAGTCTACGGACCTGTTCCGGGAAATCTGCAGACGACCTTCGATCGGCTTGTCGAAATCCAAGACCGTCAGTTCGAGCAGCTCCGACCAGGTGCAGTCGCGAAAGACGTCGACCGGGTCGGCAGGAACGCGTTGATCGACTCACGGCTACGCGACGTAGTGCCAAACAATACCGGGTATGGGCTGGGACTGATCTCAGCACCGAAGCCGGGCGACTTCAACCATCTCTTTACTCCGGGCTCGGAGTGGGAGCTCAAAGAAAACATGGTCTTTCACATGTACCTGTCCGCCTCCGGAATCTCGGTCAGCGAAACGGTGCGGATTACCTCGGAAGGCTACGAGCCTCTAACTCGCACCAATCGTACATTCCTCACAAAGGGTGACTAGACCAGCTCAGACAGAGGAAGCAACAACAGCTAAATTTCGAGCTGATCCTGCGCACCATTGGAAAGCACAGGGGCGGACCGGCCAAGGGGCGGAGCAAAGAAGCCCATCCCTGAACACCAGATTATTCGGAGGTAAGTGATGAGCCAGCTGTTTGGTATTGCGCTCGTAGGATGCGGGGCTCTGGCCGACATCCTACTCAAGGACGTCTACCCGCATGTGGAAGGCATGGAAGTTCGCGCGGTTGTCGACCGCGACGTGGAACGCGCGAAACTCTTCGGTACGAAGCTTGGCATCCCCTATTTTCAGACCCTTGAAGAGGCTGCCAACAAGGTTGACTTTGAAGCATTCGACCTACGGGTGCCTCATCACTTGCATGCTGATTCTTCCATCGAGGCAATGCGTCTTGGCAAGCATGTGCTGGTCGAAAAGCCGATGGCCACCGACGGCACCGAAGCCCAGCGAATGTTGTCCGAGTCTGCCAGGACCGGAAAGGTGCTGGCCGTCGGCGAAAACTATGACTACCTGGAATGTGTCCAAATGGCCAAACAAGTATTGGCCAGCGGCGAGATCGGACGGCCAGTCCACGCCGAGGTGAGCCGGCTTTTTCAGCTCGGACCGGAATGGCGCCGTACGGGATGGCGTGGCAGCGATGGAGGCGTTGGCGGGGTGCTCATGGAGAACGGATGTCACATCGCACGGTTGGTCGAGCACCTGCTGGGTCGAATCGTCGATGTGTCCGCCTTTCAGAACTTCTTCGTAACCGAGGAAGTAACCGGGGACTCGGTTGCAGTCGCGTTCCAAACTGATCGGGGAGTCATCGGAACCCAGTCGTATAGCTGGACTGTTGGTGTTCCGAGATTCTCGCTGCCGGAGATTCGCGTCATCGGGGACGAGGGCTACCTGGAAGTGTGGGTTGACTATGTGGGCCAACGAAGCGGCGTTCGAGTCTGCACCGCGTCGGGGGAAGGGCGGTGGATTCCAGCCCCACAAATGTTCTACACCTCCCTGGTTAACGTCATGGAATCGTTCATTGACGGCTGCAGAGGCGGCTCACTAGCAGGAATCACCCCTGAAGCGGGTCTTGCAGACGTGGAGGTTGTGGATCGGATCTTCGCTGCGATCCGGACTCATTCGCTCCAGTAACGCCGCATAGCTTAATCGGCATTCGTCTCCGTCGAGACCTATTCAATCGAAGAAAAAACAACTCGTCATAAAGGACATGCGATGCTACTCAAGACTGACCTGATCGCCGAACCGACTTTCTCAAGCACCCGCCCCGAGCTTCTCATTCGGGCCGTAGACGCATACAACGTCCAGCTCCCCTATGAAAACGAATTCCGCCCGTCCTGGCAGCCAGGACTTGTCCGCACAAGCCGGGAGTTCACCTTGGTCAAGGTGACAACAGAGGGCGGCGTGGTCGGATGGTCTGGTGCTGATGGGCATCAGGCTGGAGCCATCGAGAAGTGGGTTGCTCCCTATCTGATCGGCCTCCCTGTCACTGCCGCGGAGTTCCACGCCGTCAGTTTGCGCCATGCAACAGCGAAGTGGTTCGTCGATATGGCGATCTGGGACGCCATCGGCAAGATTGCTGGACTCCCGCTCCACCGGTTGTGGGGGAGCATCCGTGACAGGATCCCGGCCTACGCTTCGACGAACATTCTCCGGGATCCGGCAAGCACGGCGGACCTCGCATCCGGCTACCGCGAAGCGGGCTACAAAGCCATGAAGATCCGGTTCCACCGCGACGACCTTCGTGAAGACCTGGCAGTGGTGGACGCGATTATCGATGCCGAGCCCTCAATGACCATCATGGTTGACGCGAACCAAGCGACTCACCTGCCCTCTCCTTCCCGCGATGTTCCTTGGGACTACTACGCAGCCAAGATCGCTGCCGACGAACTCGCTGAGCGAAATGTGCTATGGATTGAAGAACCCCTTCCACGCCATGATCTGGATGGACTCAGCCGGCTCACAGCCGAAACATCAATCTACATTGCCGGCGGTGAGGCCAACACCGGCCTGCACGAGTTCCGCCGTCTCATCGACCGGCGAGCATACGACATCATCCAGCCGGACTGCACCTTGTCAGAGGGGATTTCTCAAATGCGTAAAATTGCTGCCTACGCTGAGATGGCCGGACTCCATTTTGTTCCTCACCACGGACTGAGCGGGCTCGGCCTCGCAGCAACAATGAACTTGGCATGCACAGTTCCCAGCCCCGTGTGGCTTGAGGTGATGGATGAGCCTGGAGTTCGTCCCATCAGCGAGTACCAGTGCCTCAGCGGTATCATCACCACTCCCATCGAGATTGACTCTGACGGCTATGTGCGCCCTTCAGAGCGCCCGGGTCTGGGCATCGAAATAGACGAGGACGCGATCGCAGGGTTTCGAGTATGAATCGACCCACATCCACTGAGTCGACTGCAATGGACCCTCACCCCTCCCGGAGCGTGACGCTCATTTCCAATGGCGAGTCCACGATCTACGGCAGCCAGATGTTTTGGAATCGTCGGTGGGCGGAGATGGTTCGCATCGGTTACAACACGACCGTCATTCAGGAGGGTGATCGCTGCATCTTGGTCAATGTCTCACCCCCGCTTAATGGCTCCATCGCACGAGACTTCCCTGACTGGTTAACCATGATCGAGGCTCCGCAAGGCCGCTTCAGGGCGCCACCACACGGGGACCTGTTCAAAGCTCTTGAAAGCCTTGATCTCCAACCTGAGGATGTCACCGACATCGTCGTCACGCCATTCCAGCTGTACTCAACTGGCACGCTCCTGGCTTTTCCGAATGCTCGTTTCCACTTGTCCAAACGCGGCTGGGCCCATCTCCACGTCACCAAAGAACACCCGCATGACGACAGATGGAGAAGCTTCGATCGGAACACTCTCGGCGAGCTCGTTACCGGATCCTGGGAAAGGGTCAGGCTACTTGAAGACGAAGACGAGATCATTCCTGGCGTCCGCACGTGGTGGTCAGGAGGCCACCACCGAGAGTCGATCGTTGTGGAGATTGACTCACGGATCGGCGTCATTGCCGTGTCTGACACGTTCTTCTGCACCGAGAACATCACTGAGGGAAGACCGATCGGTCTCAGCGAAAACATGTACGAGTGCGTCAAGGCGCACAACCGGATCCGCGACTCGGCAGATCACTGGGTATCGATACATGACCCAGATGTCTTCGGAATAGCCGACGCCGGCATCGTGCGGTTGACCTGACAGGATCCCTGCTATGAGCACGCTTCATTTCTCTGCAGAAGTACAAGAGAACTAGGGGCTACAGAACGCCGATGTCGGTCCAACCTGTTACCTCTAGAATGCAGCTGCTCCGTGACCCTTCGTTTCAACGGGGGGTCACGGAGCAGGCTCTCCGAGCAGCCACTACAGGCCGAGTGACCCGGGGAATACCTGCGTTGTCGAATATTGACCGCAGCAAGTTTGGCGTTGCGATCGCAACCCTGGACGGCGACCTGGTGACCTGGGGCGACAGCCATGAACCGTTCTCCGTCCAGAGCCTTTCGAAGCTGTTCTCCCTGTGTGCCTTGCTCAGACTCGTGCCTTCATCATGGACTTCAGTTGGCTGGAGTCCAACCCTCATCGAATACAACTCTCTTGAGGGGGTCGAGGCACGTTCCGGGATCCCCCTGAACCCATTTGTAAATGCTGGCGCTCTGCTCGTCACCGACAGATTGGAAGCCCTCACAGGTGACGCTGTTTGCGCGACACGTGAATTGCTGCGGCTGTCGAACCCGGCTGCTGCATGGAGAGTCGACGCAATGGTAGCGAAGTCAGAGGCTGCCGTAAGTCACCGGAACAAATCGATCGGCTATCAACTCGCGTCGTACCAACTACTGTATGCCGACGTGGATCGTGTTCTCACCTCGTACTTTCGGCAGTGCGCGCTTACTGCAAACTGCATCGAACTGGCATCTGCGGCCCTTTTCCTCGCAGATCGCGAAAGCGCATATCGAGTGCTACCTAAACGCCTGCGGCACCAGGTCAACTCAGTCATGCTCATGTCTGGGACCTACAGCGGCGCACCGGATGTTTCGTTCCAAATCGGGCTCCCAACCAAGTCAGGCGTTGGCGGAGGTCTGCTGAGCGTAGCCCCTGGGCAAGGCGCAATTTGCGTTTGGAGCCCGCCCTTGGACAGGAGAGGGAACTCCTCCGGAGGGCTTGCGGCGCTGAGTATCATCGCTTCGGCGCTGGACTGGTCCATTTTCTAGGGATGAGCTGCGTCGGAACTATCCGGAAAGCACTGACGAGGAATTCACCCCGGAATCGAACAGGCTGCGGATCGCGGCCAAACCTGCCTTGAAGATGCCACATCCTGCGTGGAACGGCTTATTAGGCCCTCACCTCCCACGTATCGCCACCACACTTCCAGGGGCCGGGCTTCCAACCCATAGAGACCCGAGAACCACTGTTGGCAATACGAAAAAAGCATGACCGCGCCCAACTAACAAGTATTGGAGATATCGCCATTCCGGGAGCAGACTGTTCTCAATCGACATATATGGGCCGCCCAACAGCCCCGTAAGCGAAAAAGGAGTGGCCGACCAAGCCTTGGACCGCAGCGCTGCGGACAGGGGTGTGGCGTTCGCAGGAAAACTACCACCGCGAACGCATTGGCTTAGGCCAACCAGCAACACCATGTGAATCGGGAACTAGGTTAAAGGAGACCAAATGTTCTACAAAACGAAGGGGCTGCGACGGAGGAGCCAACTAGCTGGCGGAATCGTCGCAATCTCGTTCCTGCTGGCTGCTACGCTGTCCGGTTGCTCCAACACCGGGACCGGTGGCGGCAACGAGCCATCAGGAGGAACAGCAGCGCCGGGTGCCGGGGCCGCCGCAAAGCTTGTACCTGAGTCATACAAAAACAAAACGGTCAAAGCGGTTGCGCTACAGGACTACCCTCCGGCCGGGTTCATGCAAGACGGAAAATGGGTCGGATATATGGTCGACCTGACGAATGCCATCGCCGCCGATACTGGACTCCATATCACCATCGAACCAGCCACATTCGACGACATCATTCCTGGACTCCAGGCCGCCCGCTGGGACATCGGAATGCCATCTTTCGCGGTCACCGATGCACGTAGAAAGATCATGGACTTCATATCCCTTGGTCAGTACGCAACAGGATTCATCCTTCCGTCGAATTCAAACAAGACGATCTCCACCGGCACGGATCTGTGCGGTCTCACCGCCGGCGTCCTGCAAGGATCGGCTCAAGCTGACCACCTGGCGACACTTAGCGCTGAATGCAAAAAGGCGGGGAAGCCGGAGATCATATCGCAAGCGTATCCCTCAGCAAACCAGGGGATGTTAGCGCTGTCGAGCGGGCGGGTTGAAGTCTTCAGCGTAGGAAGCGATACCTTTCCTGTCCTCGCCCCCAAAGGCAACGGGAAGTTTGTGGTCCAACCGTTCCTTTATGAATCCGCGCCAATGGGCATAGGGATGCCAAAGAAAAGCCCGCTCACACCGGCCGTTCTGCAAGCAATGAAGGATCTGGTGGCTGACGGCAGGTACCAGAAGATCCTTGCCAAGTACGGAAGCGAGGCTAACCAGTTGACCGGTCCACCGGAGCTGTTTCAGTAGCTTCCGCCATGCGGCGGAACGGGACGTCGGAGACCACCGAATCCAAATCCACAGGAGCCAGTGAAAACTAGTGCTTCGCGTCCCGTTTCGCGGCAACATTACATAGGGCCAACGAGGACCATGAGACGCGAATTTTTAGTGGCTCGTCCCCGCTCTGCCCAGGACTAGAGAGGAGCCGATGTGCCACTGCAACATAGGCAATCGCACCCGGGCCGAATCACTTCGAATAGCGAAAAGGTCGGCCTGAAGGATGTTGCACCAATCCTTAGAAAAAACCAACACGAGCTGCCACTCGCCCATCAGATTCGCTATGGTCGTTTGCTGTCCGGCGCGGTCGCGCTTGTTGCCCTTGGCCTGATCGCGAACCTGTTCGTCACTAACTCAAGCATGCAATGGGACGTTGTACGCCAATACTTGTTTGGGCCGCAAATCCTGCTGGGGCTCTACAGGACGCTGGAACTCACGGTCCTAGCGATGGCCATAGGCATCGTACTGGGCACCGCGCTGGCACTCATGAGATTGTCGTCGAATCCGGTGCTTTCAACGGCAAGCCTGCTGTTCGTCGGGTTCTTCCGCGGTACGCCACTTCTCGTTCAGATCATCTTCTGGTTCAACCTCTCGCTCCTGATTCCGACAGTCTCGTTGGGGATCCCTTTTGGACCAACTTTCGTCAGTGTCGAGACAAACAGCCTGATCACTCCTTTCCTCGCAAGCCTGTTGGCCCTAGGCCTCAACGAGGCGGCCTACATGTCAGAGATAGTTCGCGCCGGAATGACATCGGTTGACCCGGGACAGTTTGAAGCCGCTCAAACGATCGGCCTGTCCAGAAAGGCAACCATCAACCGCATCGTGCTCCCACAGGCCATGCGCGTGATCATCCCACCAACGGGCAACCAAGTCATTGGGATGCTGAAGTCGACTGCTCTGGTCAGCGCCATCGCCTACCCCGAGCTCCTATATTCAGCTCAGCTGATCTACTCCCGTACCTACGAGACAATTCCGCTCTTGATTGTCGTCAGTGTTTGGTACCTGGTCGCAAGTACGATCCTCTCCTACTTCCAGCGTCACCTCGAAAGGCACTTCTCTCGAGGACGACGCCCGATTCCCCGCGGCGGGTCGCGACGTCCAACTGGAGACAGGCGCCAACCAGCGGCGAAGTTGAAGTTGAACAGTGCGCAAGATCTGGGAGGCGAGCTGCGATGAGCGAACCAGTAATCCGGGTCGAGCACGTCAAAAAGACCTACGCCCACCACGAAGTCCTCAAAGGTGTGAGCGTAAGTCTCCAGCACGGAGAGGTACTCTCCCTTATCGGCCCATCAGGATCCGGAAAGACCACGTTGCTCAGATGCATTGCCGATCTCGAATCAATCGACTCAGGGGGCATCTATCTTGACGGCGAGCTCATGGGCTACCGGATCCATGGCGGCAAACGCCATGCGCTGAAACGCGGCCCGGCAGCTCGACAGCGAAGCCATATTGCAATGGTGTTCCAGAACTTCAACCTTTTTCCGCATCTAACAGCTCTGCAGAACGTGACCATCGGGTTGACCCTTGGGCGCAAAGTACCAATTGCATTGGCGCGGGAACGCGGGGCTGCCTTGCTTGAGCAAGTAGGCCTCGGGGACAAGCTGGGCGCCTACCCTGGCTCACTCTCGGGCGGACAACAGCAGAGAGTCGCGATAGCTCGGGCCTTGGCTCTCGAACCAAAGGTGATCCTCTTCGATGAGCCAACTTCAGCATTGGACCCCGAATTGGTTGGCGAGGTCCTCGACGTCATGAGGAATCTCGCAGAGGAGGGAATGACAATGATGGTTGTTACACACGAGATTGACTTCGCCCGGGACGTCAGCGACCGGCTCATCGTGATGGCTGACGGAGGCATACTCGAAGAGGGCAATCCAAAACAGATTATTTCGAACCCAACCAACGAACGCACGCGCAGATTCCTGGGAATGCTTGCCCAGAACGAGTCCGCGGTGAAATGAACTCGTCCCGGATCCACTTCCAGAGTTGGTCTGGGGTGGGGCGGTAGATGTCAGCCGGCACTAGGTGATCGATTCCAGCTCCCGCTGGGTAGCCAACGGTTCCCGGCGCAACGTGAACGTCCGGAGCTCCGCGTTGGCGCTTGGCAGTTTGGCCTGGACCTGCCAGTGTTCGACGCTGACAAGTTCCCCGGTGCCGATGGCTGCCCGTTGCGGGTCTCCCACCGCGCGTCCCTGCTGAACCAGTGTGCAGTGTGGACGTCGGGATCAACCATCCCGATCCGGAGAGCCATAATGCCGACAACAACCTCGAGGATCACTGTCAAAGTCGAGGACCCGCATCAAGGGATCGGCAACTTGAACAGACTTGCGCCCTGTTCCGCAACGAAGCAACAGATCGCGGCATTGTCGTAACCAGGGTCGATCACAACACCTTCGAGGTCGGCCCTCAGCCCCGACGTCCCGTTCGGCATCACTCGCGAACTCGATTTGCTATGACTCGGGAGCCGGCACGGGTGTCCCCAGACATCCTGCCCAAGCACCCGCCGGAGGCCACGGACCTGTCGAAGGGACAACACAACACGTGACAGAGCACCATCAAGAGGACCCGCACCTGGAAGAACCACATTGCGAGGACGCGCAGAGGCACCCCCTGGTGATCTGGACAAGCGTCAGCCCCGGCGACGTTTTGTCGATTCGAGGGTTCGGAACCCGGGACTGGGTCGGAACAGTCGAATCCAGGACCAGCGACGGGCTAGTTATCTGGATAAGGGATGACCTCAATCAGAGGAAATCTTTCCATTTTCGCGAATGTCACTCCGTCCGCGTAATCAAATGATCCGCGGCGATACGCCACAGCGAGAACGACCTGCGGCATAGACCTTGATGTTGAAGACGCGGACCAGGGTTTGCGCAGGCCTTCCCGGGCCCAGACTTCCACGCCCCGTGACCAGGTTGAGCAGGGCGTCGGGGCGGATATCGATGACGACGCCTGTGCCGTCGGCCTGCCGGGCAAATAGTCGGGTCCGTGCGAAGTCTGGGGGAGCGACTCGGGAAGGGTGATCCTGAAGGGCTGGGAGGCTACTCCTGTCACATCGGGATCAAATTGCACGCGCATCAGCTGGTCTCGTTCGTGGCCAGGATTCAAACCCGACATGGCGATGGTTCGTCGCACACCACCACAGGCCCGCAAAACAGTCTCAGATACCTCCGGAAAAGCGTGGTTTTTTGCCGTGTTCGACAGGAGCTGAGCATGAGACGTTCTAGTTTTCGTCGACCTCCATGCCGGCAAACAATTCCAAAAGGGACAGGTGCATAAAAGAAACCCTACGATCTGAAGTCACCACAAGCATTCCATGCTCTAGAAGCCAGTTCTCCAAAGGCTGGCCCACCTCCAGAGGTTGCTCATCAAGGCAGCTACGGAAGACATCCAGTTCGATATACCGGCTTGGCGAAGCTGATGGAGCCGGATGAAGTGGCCCGATTCAGGGCGCCGGCTTCCAGAGGTCCAGGTCTGACCACTGGGCGGGAAAGCCCATGCTAACCTGCGGTGAGATGAGGTCGGACCCGTCCGGGGCCTGAAGCCTAAGGTCGAGTTTTCTGGCTTGCGTCTTGAAGGTCAGAGGCCAGTTTGTACCGCTTGTGTGTGACCTGAGCATGAAGGCCAAGACGGCGGCGTAGATGTAGAGCCTTTGATGTGCTTTGGGTGTGACAGTGAAGCCGGGCTTGAGCAAGTGGGCCAGCAACGCGCCGTCAGTGTCGTGTTCTCGGAGCGAGAGAGATCGCTTGAAAGCCCGGTTGAAAAGACGCGAGCCGTGGGCGGAGGCGTTTCGAAAGTCCACCATCATGCGTAGCACGGCACCAAACCGGCTGGGATGGGCAAACCCGAACATGCGGGCCACCGCGCGCGCGTCCGGGGTTTGCATGAGTTCGAAGAGGAACGGCAGATTTCCGAAGCTCAACACTTCAGTGACGGCCCAAATAGGGAGGTCTTGTTCCGGATACTTCAACAGGTGGTGCCTGGTGAAGTCTTCGTCCTCCGCGCCAGAAGTGACCGCGTCCCTCCAGGTCTTCGTCCACGCATCAAACTTTGTGTGTTCGCCGGCTGCTTTATCGCAGCTTTGCGCATCCAGAAATTCCTTGGACGCATGGGCTGCGACGTTCTTCGAGGCGAGCGTGTGGGCGATGGCAGCCCGTAAGCGCACCTCGAATTCCAATAGGCCTTCCTGGCAGACTCGGGCCAACTTGAAGTCGAATGCTTCCAGCTTCATGACGTGATCGATGCTTGCACCAGCTATGTACTCGTCTGATCGGTACTGGTGCAGACGCTCGCTGACCTTGTCCGCAGGAAGCAGCTGCCGGAAGACGTACCGGTATGCACCGGAGCGGAAGTAGCCGACAGGCGTAAGGAAGTTAAGCGCCGCGGCGCGGTCAGGAATGGCGAGGCCACGGTCTTCGAGTTGTTGAAGCAGCTCGTCGCGCTCCTTGAAGTCCTTCGTATACTCCACGCTTCACCGTTTGTCGCACAATGAAAATCGCCCCCTTGAGCCGAGGCTCAGAGGGGGGCGATGTCTGATAGATAGAATCTAGCACAATCAAAGGGAGTACGAGCACTCCATGGGAAGCTCGCAATCGGCACGAGAAGAGCTGCTGCGCCTACAGCTCATGGAATCATGCGTTAGATGCAGGAGACGTAGAGCTTTAAGGTCAGCGCGCCTCTCCGCATGTCATTGGCTTCTAACCTGCTAGGCGGTTCAATTCCTCGCTCACTGGAGTTCTCGCAGCTACCAGTGCTGCCGTTGGTGAACACCCATAGCTGGATTTCGTCACCCCGGAGCTGATCAAGGGGTTTGACCGAAGCGCCGAACCATGTTGACCCCACCGCCAATTCTCAATGCAGATCAGCGTCGCCCGCGTGCGCGGCAGCCCGCGCGCGGTGCACCCGGACGGGTGGGTTGTTTTGAGGCCGCATACCTGTTCCTTCAGGTGCCGTCGCAGGGTGGACGATAGGACAATGGAACAGACATTCCCGGAAGCTCAGCTGATCGTGCGCTAGTCAAGAGAGCTCTCAGCCTTCACACCAGCCCCATCGCCTCCCTGATCCGATTCCCCGCCGCTTTGTCAGGAGCCTTCGGCGGCCTCTAAGGCTCTCGATGCAGTTCAAGTCCCACGCGGCTCAAATGGGGCGCTTGTGGCGCCACGGGGCAGCAAAAAGCCTCTCACGACAAAGCGTGAGAGGCCTCTGCCGTGGAGCTAGTCGTCAGCGTGACGCTCTAGGGCTTCCTCATATGTTTCGTCCGGAACCGGGGCCGCGTTGATGATGTCTTGACGTTCGGAGGGGCTTAGCTCCTCCCTCGCCTCAACAGCCTCTACCCAGGCTTGGTATTCCTCGTAGTTCTTGTAGTCGTACACTTCGGACACATCAGGCCTCTCGTCAGTGATGGAGGAACTGATGAAGACAGTTCCTGGTGAGACTTTATCCGGGAAATCTGCGCTGCCCTTTCCTTGCCTGCTGCCTTCCCTGTTGCCCGCTGCGGGCCTGCGCCCTGCCATGCGGCCCCTCCGGGGTATCGATCGCGCTCCCCGGCCGCATATGCTGCCAATGAAGCATCGTCTTCGGCCAGATTGTGCCTTTGGCCTGATGTCATTCCAGGTGTGTCAGCTGCGTCGGGGTATGCGTTACTCTCTGGCTGCTTCCGCACAACCCCGGGCGCAAATGCGCGCGCCAAGGCGAAGACTAGGACCAGAACAGGCATCACGCATGGACGTGTTTTCATTCGATGACCTTGGTTGGTTCGAGTTCGCCGTTCCCGCCGTCACCGAAGTGCGCAACGATGCCACCGCCATCGGAACGCTGAGGGCCTCGTTTACGTTGCGCTGGTACACGCTGTTCGAGTTTCGTGCTGATTGGGACGGGCCATGGTGGGAGCAAATGACCTGGCGCCACATCAAGTCCTGGGACGTGGCGAAGCTATGAACCGCCGGGATGGACAGCCCTGGCTCAACAGA
>NZ_JBFRGF010000055.1:0-28683 GCF_052115205.1 Arthrobacter sp. 2RAF6
ATGGCACCCGCCGATTTCACTACCGGAGCCCGTCCTGTCCGGGCCGCCCGCGGTACCGAGCTGACCGCGAAGAGCTGGCAGACCGAAGCGCCGTTGCGCATGTTGATGAATAACCTGGACCCGGAGGTTGCCGAGCGTCCGGATGACCTGGTCGTGTACGGGGGCACGGGCCGGGCCGCCCGGTCCTGGGCCGCGTTCGACGCGATCACCCGGACCCTGGAGACCATGGAGAAGGACGAGACCCTGCTGGTGCAGTCCGGCAAACCGGTCGGGGTGTTCCGCACGAACGAGTGGGCGCCGCGGGTGTTGCTGGCGAACTCGAACCTCGTGGGCGACTGGGCGACGTGGCCCGAGTTCCGCCGCCTCGAGGCCGAGGGCCTGATGATGTACGGGCAGATGACCGCCGGGTCCTGGATCTACATCGGCACCCAGGGCATCCTGCAGGGCACTTACGAGACCTTCGCCGCGGTCGGGAACAAACTCGCCGCCGCAAGGCATGACACAGGCCGTCTGGCCCCCGCCGCKGAAGGTTCCACGGAAGGCCCGCTTGCCGGGACGCTGACCCTGACCGGCGGGTGCGGGGGCATGGGCGGGGCSCAGCCTTTGGCCGTGACCCTGAACGACGGGGCCTGCCTGATCGTGGACGTGGACGAGGCCCGGCTGCGCCGCCGGGTCGGCAAACGCTACCTGGACGAGGTCGAAACCGACCTGGACACCGCGATCGCCAAGGTCCAGGCCGCGAAGGACGAACGCCGCGGCTGGTCCGTGGGCTACGTCGGCAACGCYGCCGAGGTCTTCCCGGAACTGCTGGCCCGCCACAAYGCCGGGGACATCAGCATCGACGTCGTGACCGACCAGACCTCCGCGCACGACCCGCTCTCCTACCTGCCCGAGGGCATCACYGTGGCCGAGTGGCACACCGAGGCCGAGGCCGACCCGGAAGGGTTCACSAAGAAGGCCCAGGCCTCCATGGCCAAGCACGTCCAGGCCATGGTCGAATTCCAGGACGCCGGCGCCGAGGTCTTCGACTACGGCAACTCCATCCGCGACGAGGCCCGCAAGGGCGGCTACGACCGGGCCTTCGCCTTCCCCGGCTTCGTCCCGGCCTACATCCGGCCGCTSTTCTGCGAGGGCCTGGGCCCGTTCCGCTGGGTCGCGCTCTCCGGTGACCCCGAAGACATCGCCGTGACCGACAAAGCCATCAAGGAACTCTTCCCGGAGAACACCCACCTGCACAAATGGCTCGACGCCGCCGCCGAACGCGTCGAATTCGAAGGCCTCCCGGCGAGGATCTGCTGGCTCGGCTACGGCGAACGCGCCAAAGCCGGGCTGCTCTTCAACCAGCTCGTGGCCGAAGGCAAAGTCAAGGCCCCCATCGTGATCGGCCGGGACCACCTGGACTCCGGCTCCGTGGCCTCCCCCTACCGGGAAACCGAGTCCATGAAGGACGGCTCCGACGCGATCGCCGACTGGCCGCTGCTGAACGCCCTGACCGCCGCGTCCTCCGGCGCGACCTGGGTCTCCATCCACCACGGCGGCGGCGTGGGCATCGGCCGCTCCATCCACACCGGCCAGGTCTCCGTCGCCGACGGCACCGACCTCGCCGCGCAGAAACTCGAACGCCTCCTCACCAACGACCCCGGCATGGGCGTCATCCGCCACGCCGACGCCGGCTACGACCGCGCCATCGAAGTCGCCCACGAACGCGGCGTCCGAATCCCCATGGAAGAAACCAACTAGTCCCCACCGCTACCCTCGCCTCGCAAGCTCGGCCAGGGAACCCTGGCGGCGTGGGCCCACGCATTAGTTGCCCTCATAACGACAACAACTGCGAGTCAGTTGGGTGAGAAAGGAACACCATGACACTTACAGCAACATCCCTTGGCCGCCAGACGGTCATCCTCGGCTCCAGCGGAGTCACGCCGGAGGACGTCGTCGCCGTCGCACGCCACGACGCCAAGGTGACCATCTCCCAGGAAGCCCTGGACACGGTCGCCAAGGTCCGGGCCCACATCGATGGCCTCGCCCACAGCGAAGTTCCGGCGTACGGCGTCTCCACGGGCTTCGGTGCCCTGGCCAACCGCCACATCCCCAACGAACTCCGCACCCAGTTGCAGAAGTCGCTTATCCGCAGCCACGCCGCCGGCATGGGCCCGGCGGTGGAGCGCGAAGTGGTCCGCGGCATCATGTTCCTGCGCGCCAAGACCCTGGCCTCGGGCCGCACAGGCGTCCGTCCCGTGGTCCTGCAGACCATGGTGGACGTCCTCAACGCGGGCATCACCCCAGTTGTCCGTGAATTCGGCTCCCTGGGTTGCTCCGGCGACCTCGCCCCGCTGTCCCACTGCGCTCTGGTCCTGATGGGCGAAGGCGAAGCCGCCGGGCCCGACGGCGAGCTCTACGGCGCCGCCGGAAAGAAGCCGGTTGCCGAACTCCTCGCCGCGCACGGCATCGAGCCGGTCGTCCTCGCGGAAAAGGAAGGCCTGGCGCTCGTCAACGGCACCGAGGGCATGCTCGGCATGCTCCTGATGGCCATCGCCGACCTGCACCTGCTGCTCACGACGGCGGACATCACCGCCGCGCTCAGCGTCGAGGCGCTGCTCGGCACGGACCAGGTGTTCCTCCCCGAGCTGCATGCGGCCCTGCGGCCCCACCCGGGCCAGGCTGCCAGCGCGGACAACATGCTGCGGGTGCTTTCCAACTCGCCGATTGTTGCTTCGCACCGCGTCAACGACACCAAGGTCCAGGACGCGTACTCGCTCCGCTGCGCACCCCAGGTGGCCGGCGCGGTCCGCGACACCGTGACGCACGCTGAACTCGTGGCTTCCCGCGAGTTGGCTGCGGCCATCGACAACCCCGTGGTGCTCCCGGACGGCCGCGTGTCCTCCAACGGCAACTTCCACGGCGCCCCGGTCGCCTACGTGCTGGACTTCCTGGCCATCGCCGTCGCGGACCTGTCCTCCATCGCAGAGCGCCGCACGGACCGCATGCTGGACCCGGCCCGCTCACACGGACTCCCGGCCTTCCTTGCCGACGATCCCGGAGTGGACTCGGGCCTTATGATTGCCCAGTACACCCAGGCCGGGCTCGTCTCGGACAACAAGCGCCTGGCCGTCCCGGCGTCGGTGGACTCCATCCCGAGCTCGGCCATGCAGGAAGACCACGTCTCCATGGGTTGGCATGCTGCCCGCAAGCTGCGCAAGGCCATCGAGAACCTGCGCCGCGTCCTGGCTGTGGAACTCGTCACGAGCGCCCGCGCCCTCGACATCCGCACCAAACTGTCGGGTGGCGAACTCACTCCGGGGCCGGCCGGCACCGCCGTGGTCGAGGTTCTGCGCGGCGTCGTCGACGGTCCGGGAACTGACCGTTTCCTCTCACCTGAGCTGGAAGCGGCGGACCGTCTTGTAGGCGCCGGCGACGTGCGGGCGGCCGCCGAATCCGCCGTCGGAAATCTCGCCTGACGCCGAACAAAATACTGTTCGAGTGAACAATAGGAAGCGCCCCGGAAATGTTTGGCAATACGTGCCCCGGGGCGCTTTCTGTGTAGTAGAACTTATGGGGTACGGCATGTCCACGCCGACGATGTCGTGGGCCTGCCGGGGAATATCCGTTCACAACTGAAAACAACGAACATCCACAAAGGGGTAGAAGTTCAATGAAGGCACGCGGGACAATCCTGTCCAGGCGAATCGCACAGTCCGCCGTCGTTTCCAATTGGGGAACGTTGAAGGTGGGGGAGCGGATCGAAGTCGTAAGGCACGCACATGTGGTCGCGGCGGGGGAGGTGCAGGAAGTCTCGGGCAGCGGCAACGTTGTGTGGCTTGAACCCGCAGGACCTGGCGCCGATGAAGCCGCCAAACAGCTTTTCATGAAGTCCGACGGCGTGGAGTTGCGCCGGGTGTAGTGACCGCTTAGAAAGCCCGGCTAAAAACCGGGGCTTGTTTCCCATTCCGCGCCTTCTTGGCGTGGTCTGGAAAACAAGCCCCGGTTTTGTTGTCTACACCTGTTCCTAGGATCTATTCCTAGGCGGCGAGGACCTCACGGGTCTGGCCGAACGGGACCGACTCGTCCAAGGCAACCGTGTAGCTCCCAGGCTGTTGGCGGGTCACCAGGATCCCGCAGCGGCCGTTGTCGGCAGCGGCTTCGATGAGCGTACTGACGGCTTCGTCAAGTCCTGCATGGACTTCGTCGACGGACGCAAAGGACAAATGGATCTCGTTGTTTTCTATTGTGGCAGTGCTCATTGGGGGGCCTCCTTCTACAGGATGCCGCGGGGGGAGCGGCAATTCCTGCATAAAAGATAGCAAAGTGTCATGGGATGTCTGTCATTCTGGGAGCTGGATCACCGGCGGACCATGGCGCGCAAGAGCTTCACTGCGACGGAGAGTGCCGCGATGTCCACCGGACCGGGCTTGATGGCTTCCGTGATGGTGTCCTGGATGCGGGCGAGTTGTTCGATGTTTCCGCGTTCCCAATCCATGATCCTCTCCACCGGGTCGGCGGTTGCCTCCGGGGAGCGGGGAGTGTGCCGGACCACGGCTTTGGTCATGTCGGCAAGGACCAGGTACATGTCGTCGCGGAGGGCTGCCCGGGCCAAGGCCTCCCAGTGGGTGTCCCGCGGCAACAGCGTGATGTGTTCCAACAGGGGAATGGCCGAAATCCGTTCGAACACGGCAAAATAGACCTCTGCCACGCCCTCAACGGGCTCCTGCAATTCCTCGGCAATCGCGGAAATGTCCAGGAGGCCGTAGCTGACGAGGAGCTCCGAGGCTCGAAGGCCCAGTTCGTGTGGCAGGCCGACAGAATCCGAGTGGGCAAGGCGCGTCAACGAGTGTTGCAGGTTGATCCCGTGCAGGAAGCGCGTGAAATTTGCCCGCATCAGCGACATGGGCCGTTCGAGCCGAGCAAAGGCGTCCGCTATGGGCTTGTCGCGGAAATCGTGGGTGACGTACCAACGGGTGGACCGGTCGAGGAGACGGCGCATGTCCAGGGCCACGGCGCATCCATATTCGATGGGGACGTTTGCCGGTACTTGGGCCAGGGCCTTGGTGACCGAATCGAAGTCCCAGATTCGGCGCATGACCACGAATCCACGCGCCACCGCGGCCGCCGAAACCGTGGTTTCCTCCATGGCACGGAACGCGAAGGCTGTGCCGCCGAGGTTGATCATGTCGTTGGCCACCACCGTGGCGACGATTTGGCGGCGCAAGGGATGCGTAGACAGCTCATCGCCGAACCGTTCCGAAAGCTGGCGAGGGAAATACTCGCGCAGCGTCTGCGAAAACCATGGATCGTCTGCGAGCCCGCCTTCCGTCAGTTCCCGGGCCAGTTCGATCTTGGCATAGGCCGCCAGCACGGCGAGTTCCGGTGAGGTCAGTCCAACTCCGGTCCCTACGCGTGCCTGGATTTCCTTGGTAGTCGGCAGGCATTCAAGCTCCCGATCCAAGTCAGTGGCCGAGTCGAGCCAGTCCATGGTCCGTTCGAAGCTCGGGCTCCACTCGAGCACCAGTTGCTTGTCATTGAGAAGGAGGACGTTTTGGTCAACGTTGGTCTTCAGCACGAGCCGCCCCACCTCGTCCTGGAGCGAGTGCAGGAACTTCGTCCTTTCGTTCGGGGACATTTTGCCCGCGGCGATCATCCGGTCCAGGAAGATCTTGATGTTCACCTCATGGTCCGAGCAGTCCACGCCGGCGGAATTGTCGATGGCATCGGTGTTCACAAGGATCCCGGCCAGGGCAGCCTCGATCCTGCCGCGTTGGGTGATGCCGAGATTGCCACCCTCAGCGATGATCCGGGTACGCAGTTGGGCTGCGTCTACCCGGATGGCATCGTTTGACTTGTCTCCGACGTCGGCGTGCGTCTCGGTGGAAGCCTTGACATAGGTGCCGATTCCGCCGTTGTAAAGCAGGTCGACGGGGGCCGTGAGGACGGCCCTGAGCAGCTCAGGCGGGCTCATCGCCGTCGTGCCCTCGTCCAATCCCAAGGCGAGGCGGACCGGTTCGGTGATGCTGATTGACTTCTCGGCCCGGGAGAACACCCCTCCACCCGGGCTGAGCTTCGCGGGGTTGTAGTCGGCCCAGGACGAGCGGGCGAGCTTGAAGAGCCGTTTCCGCTCGGCGAAGGAAGTGGCTGGGTCCGGGGTGGGATCCAGGAAGATGTGCCGGTGATCGAAGGCTGCCACCAGCTTGATGTGGTTCGAGAGCAGCATGCCGTTGCCGAACACATCGCCGCTCATGTCGCCGACACCCACCACGGTGAAATCCTCGGTCCGGGAGTCGATGAGCAGTTCGCTGAAATGGTGCCGCACGGACTCCCAGGCGCCTCGGGCCGTGATGCCCATCTGCTTGTGGTCATAACCCACTGAACCGCCGGACGCGAACGCATCGCCCAGCCAGAATCCGTACTCTGCGCCGAGGTCGTTGGCGATGTCGGAGAACGTGGCTGTGCCCTTGTCCGCGGCCACCACGAGGTAGTAGTCGTCGCCGTCGTGCCTCACCACGCGGGCCGGCGGAACGACGCGCTGCGGCGGAACAGTGCGTTGGGGGACAGCCCGCTGCGGCGGAACGACGCGGCCGCTCGAACCGCCGTCCGGTTCGGCGACCAGGTTGTCCGTGATGTCCAGTAGTCCGCGAACGAAGATCCGGTAGCTTTCCTGGCCCTCGGCCAACCAAGCCGACCGGTCCTCGGCCGGGTCCGGGAGCTTTTTGGGATAGAAACCGCCCTTGGCTCCCGTGGGAACGATGACGGCGTTTTTCACCGTCTGGGCTTTCACGAGTCCCAGGACTTCCGTGCGGAAGTCCTCACGACGATCGGACCAGCGTAATCCTCCGCGGGCAATCGGGCCGAAACGCAAGTGGACACCTTCCACCCGCGGCGAGTAGACCCAGATTTCGAACTGTGGCCGGGGTGCCGGTGCGGCGGGGATAGAGGAGGGATTGAGCTTGAAACTCAAATACGGCTTGTTCAGGTAGAAGTTGGTGCGCAGGGTGGCCTCCACAAGGCTCGCCAGGGAACGAAGCAGGCGGTCGGCGTCGAGGACCGGTACGGCGTCGATCGCTTCCGCCAGTTCCTTGCGGGCGGCGTTCGTGGCTTGTGTCCGCGAGCTGTACCTGCTGCGGTCCGTTTCAAACAGATCGCCTCCAGCGGGAATTTGCCCGGTCGGCGTCGGCTCAGACTGCGTCGGCTCGGCAGGTGTCGGCGCGCGCAGTTCAGGATCGAACAGATCGGGTTCGAACCGGTCCGGATCGAACTTCGCCTCGAACAGTGAAAGCAAAGCATGGGTTGCACGCACATTCTCACGGAGGGTATCCGCGATGAACCCGTAGGAATTGGTGCTCCCCAGCTGCCGAAGGTACTTCGCATACGCGCGCAGGATGGCTATCCGCCGCCAGTCGATCCCCTCCCGGATGACCAGGGCATCGAAGGCGTCCGACTCCGCGTCTCCCCGCATCGCGGCACAGAACGAAGCGGCCAGCAGATCGCCGGTTCCCACAGGATCAACTCCGCGGGGATAGACGAGGCCGAGGTCGTAAAGGAAAAAGGACCGCCCGTCGGCACGCTGCACATCGAACGGCCGCTGGTCCAGGACACGCAAACCCAGGTTGTGGAAGAACGGCAAGATCTGGCTCAGGCTCTGCGGACGGGTCAAATAGAGCCGAATCCGCGCATCCTCAGTGAGGACGGCAGTTCCCGGGCGCTTGTAGACAGTGAGCAGCGGGTCCGCGGCGTCGGCGTCTATCATGTCCCCGTCCCGGGGCGCGAAGCTCTCGAACCGGACGATGTCCTGAACCGCGTCTTCCACCTCGTAGTCTGCTTTGTAGCTGGCCGGAAAGGCTGTGGCCCACTGCCGGGACAGCCGTGCGGCCTCCTCCGCAGGGAACCTCGCCCGCAGGGCTTCGTCCAGGCCTTCGGCCCAGGACCTTGTGGCGGCGATGATCCGCTGCTCCAGTACCGCAGGGTCGAGGACGGCGGGCGCCCCCTCGCGGGGCAACAGGACCCGGAAAAACACGCGGGCCATGGCGGATTCGCCCAGGCGAAGCTCGAACTCGATGGCCCCGGAGCCGAAGGCCTCGCGAAGCTCGCGTTCAATGTTGAGCCGGACCGCCGTGCTGAAGCGTTGGCGCGGCAGGAAGACCAGGGCTGTCATGAAGCGGTTGTGCGAGTCCGGACGAAGGAGCAACCGTGTACTGTGCCGTTCTTGGAGGCGCAGGATGTCCCGCGCGTGCTCGGCCAGCTGCCGGGCATCGATGTGGAAGAGTTCGTCGCGCGGATAGGCCTCCACCACCGCCAGAAGTTCCTTGCCATGGTGTGATGTGGCCGGATAGCCGAACGTCCGCAGCACCTCTTCCGCAGTATTCCGGATGACGGGAATCTGGAGTGCCGAGCGGGACGCCGAGCTGGGAGCGAAAAGGCCAACGAAAGTGCGATCACTTTTGCCACCCGTGGCCAGGCTGATTTCGTCGAGGTAGGCGCGCCGGAGGACCGTCGAGCGGAGCGTCGATTTGGTGAGTGTGAGGAGGGGAGCCGCGGACAGCTTTGCGGACGGCCCGCCTGTGGACGCAGGGACCGCCACATTCCTGAGCAGGCCGAGACCCTTCCGGCCGTGGTAGCCAAGGAAAACAAAATTCCCTTCGTCCAGCCAGCGCAGCAACTCCTGGACCTCCCGCGCTGCGGGGACGGCCTGCGAGAGCCCGTCCAAGCCCCTGATCTCGTCGGCAAGCTCCTGGTGGATGGCAGCCGCGTCTTCCGCGGCGGCCCGGACATCGCCGAGGACGGTCTGCAGCCGTTCAACGAGGTGTTCGGCACTGGTCTCGTCTGGAAGCCTGGAGATCTCGACGGCGATCCAAGCCTCCGTGAGCGGCCCGCCGTCGTCGTGGTCCCTGGGGGTGACCAAGGCGGCAGGCTCGACTGCGGACGGCAGTCCCGTCCGCAGGGGACCGCGGCGGACATCGATCAGGCGATAGGTGGCCGCATCCCGGGTGACTGTAAATGTGGGGTGGACCAGGAGCCGGATGGAGGCGTTGTCCCTGGCGATTTCCGCGGTGACCGACGGGACCAGGTAGGGCATGTCCTCGGTGACAATCGCTACGAGGCTGGCGTCGGCCTCGTTCAGGATGCCGATCACAGCTTGCCCGGGAGCCCGCCGTTCCGCCAATGAGCGGTGGTACCGCGCACGCTCCAGGAGTGTGTCCGCTGTGTAGTTGCGGACATCATCATCGGCCACGTGCTCGTAGTAGCCGGTCAGGAATCGGTCTGGGTCGCCCGTGGAAGTGCCTCCCAAGGCGTGGTCCGCGGGCTCGATCCTGGATGACATGTCGCTACGCCTCCGCCGCGCAAGGAGCGGCCGTGCTGTAGCGGTCGGCGAAGTCCCTGCGCCTGATTTCATGATGGCCGGAGCGGGGCGGGCAGTAAAGGCTTGGAATGCACTGCGAGATGGCACTTCGCGGCAGTAATTGCCGTGAACTGCCATCTCGCGAGTGGCGAGGAGGAGATTAGCGCTTGACGGCGTCCAGCTTGAGCATCTTGGCGATGACGCCGTCGAGCTCGGAATCGTCGAAGATCTTCTTCCAATCGTCCTTGATGATGGTGTCCTTGCCGTACTGGATGGCGATTTCGCAGGCCTCGGAGAACGGGTTGGAGCCGCGCAGGGCGTTGGTCAGGGCGATCTGCACGTGGCCGAACAGCATGGCCTTGGCTGCTTCTTCCGGGACGCCGGCGGTGTGAACGGTCTCGTGCAGCGCTTCGTTGAGCAGGGTGCCGATCATGCAGGCCACGGTCTCCACGAGGGTGGGTTCGAGGATGGCGAGCTGCTTCACCGTGACCCAGTGGACGTCGATGACCGGGGCGTAGATGGTGCGGATGGTCGCCTCGGCTGCGTCGCGGGTCGCGGCGGGTGTGTCCTCGTCGATCGCGGCCACGACGTTCTGCGGGGCGCCCTGGCCGCCGAAGGTGTCGGCCCATTCTTCCTTGGTGGTGCGTTCGAGGAACACGGATGGGTGGCAGGGGTGGGCGACTGCCTGGACGACGTCGTCGCGCTTTGCCAGCAGTCCGGCGTAGGCGGCGGCGGGGTCCAGGGTGAGGAGGATCGAGCCGGGCTTCATCTGCGGGACGACGCCTTCGGAGACGATGCCCAGGACGGTGTCCGGCACGGCGAGGATCACGACGTCGGCGCCCTTGACGGCGTCGTCGGTGGCGGTGATTTCGCGGCCCTCGGCGCGGACGCGGTCCTGGCCTGCGGGGGAGTTCTCGCTATAGGTGACGGTGTGGTTGGACTTCTGGAGGTTGGCGGAAACGCGCATCCCCATCTTGCCACCGGCTCCGACAACGGCGACGGTCAATTGTTCTGCTGACATTTCACTTGCTCCTTAGGAATTCGAGGCTTTGTTGGGTCCACTGGTTTTCGAGGCGGATGGTTTCCTCCTCTGAGTCCTGCCAGGGCAGCCAGTGTTCGATGATCTGGTTGATGTTTCTTTGCGCGGGCTGGATCTTTCCGGCCATGTAGTCGTAGTCCAGGAGGCCTTCGCCGAGCGGTGCGCCGGAGTACGTGAACCCGACCCACCCCTTTTTTCGGCTGAACGCAAAGTCTTTGATGTGCATGTTCAGGACATAGGGCGCGACGGCGTCTATCACCTCGCGGGGCATCTCCAGCGCCGCGACGGTGTTGGCGGGGTCGCTGCAGATCCCCAGGTACGGGCTGTCCACCCGGCGGATCACATCAAGGATCCGTGCGGTAGGCACTTGTTCGTAGGTTTCGACGGCGATCCGCACGCCTGCTGCTTCGAAGGCCGGCAGGATCCGGGTGAAGATTGCCGTGGCTTCGTCCGCGTCGGGGGTGTGGCCGGGGACGTTGAACATGGTCCGGAGCAGCTTGGCTTCGAGGGCCACGGCGATGTGCAGGAACTTGTGCAGGTGCTCCGGGCGGATGCCCTTCGTGCCGAGTTCCAGCGTGATGCCCAGGGAGTCCGCGGTGGCGCGGACGGCCGCTAGTTCGTCGTCGGACATGTGCTCCAGGGGAGCGTAGTCGCAGATCTGGAACAGCTCCACGCCCAGTTCCGCGGTGCGGGCCAGCGCGTCGTGAATGCTCAGCGGTGCCGAGGCGGCGTCCGAGAGCTGCCAGAAGAACGCGTAGCTGCTGAGTCCGATGCGGCTCATGCTGTCACCCCGTTCGCCGATACTCCAGCGGTAGCCGCGAGGCGAGTTGCAGCCTCGTCAAGGATGGTCTTGAGCGCTTTTGGGTCGTGCGCGAAGCGGCCCAGGAACAAGCCGGCGACGGACATGTCCAACTGGCTGAGCAGTCCGGGGCCGGCGCTCCCGCCGTAGACGACCCGGCTGTTTTCCTGGCCTGGCAGCGAACGAAGGTGCTCATCTAGTCCCCGGACCACGGCGCTGATGTACGCGGGAGTTGCCGGTTCCGGGGCGCCGATGGCCCATTGCGGCTCGTAGGCCACGATGGTCCTGCTGGTGGGACCGAGCGTTCCGGCGCGGTTGAGGGCGGCGTCGATCTCGGCCGTGCACTGGGCAATGGCTTCCTCGGGGGAGCCGACGTTCAATTCTCCGACGCACAGCACCGGGGTAAGTCCATTGCGGTAGGCCGCTGCCGTCTTGAGTCCGATGATCCGGTCGTCTTCGCCGAAGATCCGGCGACGCTCTGCGTGCCCAACCTCGACATACCGGCCGCCGAGTTCGGCAACCGTCGTGCCGCCCACCTCTCCGGTGTACGCGCCTTCATCTTCCCAGAAGATGTCCTGCGCTCCGGTGCCAACGCCGGCCGCGCCCAGGATCCGGGCCGCTTCCGGCAGGACCGGGAGCGTGGGCAGCACGAACAATTCGATGTCGCCGCTCACCACTGCCGGGTGCTTGAAAGCGATCGTGGCGACGTCTCGGCAGTAGTCCACGGAGCGCTGGTACCCGAAGTACAGCTTCAGGCTCACGCCGATCACCGTGCGAGGGTGCTGAGCGCCAGCGGTCTTAGGAGGAAGTGACACCTTCGTAGTCCTTAATGAGTGTGACTTTCTCGGCTGAGGCAGAGGTTTCGTCGAAGGTGTATGTGAGCCATTCCTTGGCGAGGCGGCGGGCCAGTTCCAGGCCGACGACGCGCTGGCCGAAGGTGAGGACCTGGGCGTTGTTGCTCAGGACGGCCCGTTCCACGGAGAAGGAATCGTGGGCAGTGACGGCGCGGATGCCGGGGACCTTGTTGGCGGCGATGGCCACCCCCAGCCCGGTGCCGCACACCAGCAGGGCACGGTCGGCCTTGCCCTCGGCGATGAGTTCGGCAGCCGCGATGGCCACGGACGGGTACGGGGTGTGGCTGATGGCGTCCACTCCGACGTCCGTCACGGATTCGACCAGTTCACTGGCCTCGAGGTCCGCCTTGAGCGCTTCCTTGTACTCGAACCCGGCGTCGTCCGATCCGATGACCAGGCGCAGTTTGGTGCTCATGCTGTCTCCTTAATGCTGTTTTCGACGGTGTTCTCCACTGTGTTTTCTCTTAAGAGGAAGGTCTCGTGGATTGCCTGGACGATCAGGGCCATCGAAACGGCACCGGCGTCCGGGGTGCCCAGGCTCTTCTCGGCATGCGGGCGGGCGCGGCCCATGAGCGGCAGCAGGTTCGCGGTTGCCTCGGCGGCCTGTTCGGCAGCCACGACTGCGGTGCCCCACGCGTCCGTCAGGGACCGGCCGTCCCGCACGCCGGCTTCGAGGGCGTCGCGGAACGGGACCAGGACATCCACCAAGGTCTTGTCGCCCACCTTGGCCTTGCCGAAGTTCATGATGGCCGCGGCGGCGTCGGCCACACCGGCGGCGACAGCACCGCCGTCGGGTCGGTTGCTGTCACCGACGGACTGTCCGACGGCGCGCAGGGCCATGCCCCACAGCGCGCCGGAGGTGCCGCCGGCTTTGTCGGCCCAGGCGTCTCCGGCCAGGTTCAGGACGGTGCCGGCACCGGCGCCGCGTTCGACGGCGCCTGCCGCGGCTTCCACGGCGGCCCGGATTCCGCGTTCCATGCCGATGCCGTGGTCGCCGTCGCCGGCGATTGCATCGATCCTGCCGAGTTCGGCAACGTTCGCGTCGATCACGGCCTTGGCGGCGCCAAGTGCGGCGAGGACGCGGACGGCGGCCGCGCGGGACTCAGCCGTGGCGGCAGGGATGGAAAGTTCGACGTCGGCCAGCTCGCCGTCGTCGGACGCCAGCGCCTGTGCGGTGACCGCGCCGCGGCGGAAGGCGGGGGCATCGGCGGGTGCGAGCCAGAGTTGTTCGAGTTCTTCGTCCAGCCAGAAGAGGGTCAAGGAGGTGCCCGCCATGTCGAAGCTGGTCACGAGCTCGCCCACCTGGGGATCCACGACGTCGAGCCCCGCTTCCGCGAGGAGCTGCGCCACGCGGCGGTAGACCACGAACAGTTCCTCGTACTTCACGCTGCCCAGGCCATTGAGGATAGGGACGACGCGGGCACCGCCGATTTCGACGCCTTCGGGAACCTCTGCGAGGAGCTTGGCGACCATCAGCTCGGCGAGCTCATCCGCCGTCGGGATGTCCGTTTCGCCGATGCCCGGTTCGCCGTGGATTCCCATGCCGACGGCCATCCGGCCCTCGGGGACGGTGAAGAGCGGCTGCTCCGCGCCGGGCAGTGTGCACCCGGTGAACGCGACGCCGAACGAGAGGGTGCGGTGGTTGGCGCGTTCGGCGATCTGCACGACGTCGTCCATGGTGTAACCCGCTTCGGACGCGGCGGCCGCGACCTTGAAGACGGTCAGGTCCCCGGCGATACCGCGGCGTTTGGCGCGCTCCGACGGCGGTGCGGAGGAGATGTCGTCCGTCACGGCGATGCTGCGGCAGTCTATTCCCTCCTTGCGGATCTTCTCCTGGGCTTGGGTGAAGTGCAGGACATCGCCGGCGTAGTTGCCGTAGCCCAGGAGCACGCCGCCGCCGTTGTCCGCAGCCTTGGCGACGTTGTAGATCTGCTGGGCGGACGGTGAGGCGAAGAGGTTGCCCATCGCCGCGCCGTGCGCCAGGCCCTGGCCGACGAGCCCCCCGAAAGCCGGGTAGTGGCCCGAGCCGCCGCCGATCACCAGTGCTACCGTGCCGGGAGTGCTCTGGGTGCTGCGGGCAACGCCGCCGGAGACGCGCCGCACCCAGCGGCCGTGCGAAGCGACGAAACCTTCGATCATTTCATCAGCGAAGGCTGCGGGCTCATTGAACAAGCGGGTCATGCGGAACTCCTGGACCTGATAGCGAGGATTGGGGTGGTGGCGGGTGGCGGGACTGGGGGCGTGATGCCGGGGGACCCAACTGACTAGCAGTTGTTGTCGTTATCAGGGCTCAAAACGACAACAACTGCGAGTTAGTTGGGCGGTGGCGGTGGGGCGGGTGGCAGGGTTAGGGCTCGGCGTGGTGGCCGGCGCGTGCGGGGTCAAGGGTCTCGGCGGGGACGCCTTCGCTGGCTTTTCCCCGGCGGCTGAGGACAACCATGAGGACCGAGGACAGGAGCATGAACGCGCCCACCACGATCAGCGGCACCGTGTAGCTGCCGGTCCAGTCCTTGAGCCAGCCCGTGATGTAGCCAGCGCTGAAGCCGGCCAAGTTGCCTACCGTGTTGATCAGCGCGATGCCGGCTGCGGCCGCTGCCCCGGTGAGGAACTGCGTGGGCACCGTCCAGAAGTTCGGCAAGGCCGCGAAAATGGACATGGCGGTGATGGTGATGACGGCGATCGTCGCGGCCGGGGATCCTGCGAACAGTGCCAACGGGATACTGACGGCGCCGGTCAGCGCGGGAAGCGCAATGTGCCACGTCTTGACGCCGCGCTTGGTGGCGTCCCTGGACCAGAAGTACAGGGCGACGGCGGCAGGCAGGTACGGGATAGCCGTGATGAGGCCTTGCTGGAAGACGTCGAATTTCGTGCCGAACTGGGACTCGAAACCCTTGATGATAGTCGGCAGGAAGAAGCCGAGGGCGTAAAGACCGTAAATGAAGCCGAAGTAGATCAGGGAAAGCATCCAAACGCGGCCGTTGCCGAACACTGTGCGGACGCTGACGTGCTTGTTGCTGGCAGCGGTCGCTTCCTTTTCCTTTGCGAGGGCACCGGTCAGCCAGGTCTTTTCCTCGGACGTCAGCCACTTGGCCTTGGCGGGGGAGTCGGCCAGGTAGAACCAGGAGATGACGCCGATGGCGATCGCCGGGATGGCGACACCGAAGAACATGAAGCGCCAGCCTTCAAGGCCGAAGAACACGCCGTGCTGTTGGATCAACGCGCCGGCCAGCGGAGCGCCTATCACCGTGGTCAGCGGCTGTGCCAAGTAGAAAAGGGCCAGGATCTTGCTGCGGTGCTTTGCGGGGACCCAGAGGCTGAGGAAGAGGATGGCGCCGGGGAAGAATCCGGCCTCGGCCACACCCAGGATGAAGCGCAGGATGTAGAGCTGGTCCACGTTGCCCACCCAGGTGAACAAGAGGGACACAATGCCCCAGCTCACCATGATGCGGGCCAGCCAGCGGCGTGCGCCGAACTTGTGTAGCGCCAGATTGCTAGGGATCTCCAGCAGGATGTAGCCGATGAAGAAGACTCCGGATGCGAAGCCGAACTGCGCTGCGGAGAGCGCCAGGTCCTTGTTCATGCCGTTGGGGCCCGCGAACGAGATGGCCGTCCGGTCCAGGTAATTGATGAAGAACATCAAGGCGACGAACGGCACCAGCCGGATCGCGACCTTCTTGATGGCCGATCTTTCGACCACCGATTGTGTGGTGTCCACATTGACTCCTAGAGGTTGCCGGAGCGCGTTGTCCTTCTGCGGACCTGGCGGCTCGGGTTTTCTTAGTGCCGATCCGTGGACTTCGATGTCTCAGGACGGAGCTAAGCGTGTGATAAAAACCATAAGCCCTTGAGCACAAATTGGTCAACCGGTTGACTGATCCTAATTTTCGGGCGCCGGGCTCGCACCGGGCTCGCACCCGCGAATTCGCGTCAGCAGAAATTGGTCATCCGGTTGCTACGCTGTGAAGATGTCAGCGAATTCCGCCGCCGCGGCGGCCCATATGACGGCAGCCCTTGCCCCCATGGAGCACGGCTCTGTCGTCTCCGAGGTTGCAGAGAGGCTGCTCGCGTATTTCACGAGCGGCGACATCGCAGCGGGGACGCGCCTCCCGGCCGAGCGGCAATTGGCCGCTTCGCTCGGCGTCGGGCGTTCGGCGGTTCGCGAGGCGTTGGCCGCGCTGGAAATCCTCGGCATCGTCATCGTCCGGCCTGGATCCGGAACGTACCTGCGCGACGGCGTCTCCGAGTTGCTCCCCCGCACATTGAGCTGGGGGCTCATGCTGGGCGAGCCGCGCACGCGCGAACTCGTTGAACTCCGCAGCGGCTTGGAGGTGCAGGCGGTTCAATTGGCCGCTGCCCGTATCACTGACGAGGCCTTGGGGCGCATGCGAACCAACCTTGACGCTATGGAGGCCGGCTTGGATAACCTTGCGGTCTTCGTCGAGGCCGACGCAGCCTTCCATAAGGAAATCGCGTCCGCTTCAGGGAATCAGGTCCTCCAAGAACTCCTGCAAAGCATTAGGTCGCTCTTGCGGATCTGGGTGGACCGGGCGCTGACCGATGAAGGCCACGCCGCCGCCGCGCTCGCCGAGCATCGCGCGATCTTCAAGGCCCTCGAGTCCCGGGATGCCGCCTTGGTGGCGGAGGCCATGGTCTCGCACATGGGCACCGCGTCTCGCCGCCTGCTGGCTGGCTACGACGCAGCCCAGTAGCTTCGGCGCCTTGCCGTTTCGCCAGCACAATACCTGAGACGTGGTGGCGGGATTCGAACCCGCGTGCGCTGCTTTGCAGGCAGCTCCCTGGCCTCTCGGGTACACCACGTGCATCGAGGTTAGGCAGGCTGCGGCGTGCGAACCAACAATGGTTTCGAAGCCTTTCGCCGGGTTTCGCGGCATTGCTCCCGGTGACCTCCCGCGACGCGGAGCGCCGCGCTTGCGTTCTCAAATATTGGTCAACCGGTTGACTCGTCGCATGGCGCCCATCAGAATTGATTGCGATTACGCTTACTTCCGTCCCCGCTGCAAAGGCCTGCTGTGATCAATGACGAAAACCACGCCAGGCTATTCGCCCCATCGGAAACGGTGGAAGCCGTAGCTTGGCGAGCCGAGCTACGCAACGATGAACTCTCGGACATCACGTTCAACGGAATACCGGTACTCCGGGCCGTTCGCGCAGTGGTCCGCGACCACGACTGGCGCACCCTCGTGCCCACTGTCAGCCGGGTCGCGCAACACGCCCGCCACGGCGGCGTCACGCTCCTACTCGACATCGATTTCGCCGGTTTCGGCACCAGCTACACAGGCGAGCTCGCTATTCACCTCATGAAGGACAGCGTCAAGGTGACGTTCGACGGCGTCGCTCCCGCTGCCTTCCGCAGCAACCGGATCGGACTCGTGGTGCTGCACCGCCCCGACGACGCCGGCCGCGCGGTGAGTATCGGCAGCCCCGGCGGCGCGAGCACGCCGTCGTTCTTCCCCACGGATATCAGCCCGCACCAGCCCTTCATCGACGTTTCTTCCATGGAGTGGGAGCGCGACGGAACGCGATTCCGGCTCGACTTCCATGGCGAGGTCTTCGAGACTGAAGACCAGCGGAACTGGACAGACGCCTCGTTCAAGACGTACAGCACGCCGCTCTCGAAACCGTTTCCGGTTGACGTTTCCGCCGGCGACCGCGTCCACCAGTCGGTGCTCCTGACGGCGATGCCCGGGCCTGCGGCGCCGGGTCCGCGGCCGACCCTGGAAGGTGCGCTCACAGTGCTCGACGGCGGTACGTCCCGCGTGCCGGGGCTTTCGGTTTCGGCTACCTCGGCTTCGGCGACCTCGGCTTCGGCGACAGCATCCAGGGCCCGTTCCGAACCCATCCCGGGCCTGGACGCGCTGCTTCTTGAGCTGGAGCCCGGACGGGACGCAGAACACATACTCCGGCGTGCGGCGGCAGAAGCCGCAGATCTGGACGTTCCGCTGGATGTGCGCCTGTCGGTCGATTCGCCGGATCACATCGGGGAACTCCTCGACCTCCTGCCGTTGGAAAGCGTGGTGCGGCTCGCAGTGTTCGACGCTTCCAGCCACGTCACGGAGCCAGAGCTCTGGGATGAACTCACGAACGAGGCCCGGCGGCGAGAGTTTACCGGCGTACGGCTGGCCGGCGCCCGGTCGCACTTCACCGAGCTGAACCGTAACGCGGGAATCCTGCCACCTGACGCTCCGGCGCTGACATTCAGCATCACGCCGCAAATGCACGCCACCGAGGTGCCGCACGTCGTCGAAACCCTGCCGATGCAGCGCCTCGGGGCCCTAAACGCCCTTCGGATCGGCTCGGGAAGGCCGTTGCACCTCGGGCCGGTGACCCTGAAGGCGCGGTTCAACGCCGTCGCCACCGCCGGAATCGATGCGGACGGTGAAGCCACGGCCACGGACCCGCTGCAGCCCGAGGGTTTCACAGCCGCGTGGTTGCTAGGCAGCATCGCGGCCCTTAGCGTTCCCGGCGTCGAATCCGTCAGCTACTTCGAAGCAACAGGACCGCGCGGGATTCGCGGACCCGGAGGCCTTACGCCCGCGGGTGAGCTGCTGGCTGCCGTCGCCGCCGTGCGCGGCTGCGAGGTCCTTGACGTGGCTGGCGGGGTGCCCGGCGTCGTTCTGTATCCCGTGCGCGACGGCGGCACGACGGTCCTGTTTGCCGCTAACCTCACTGCCACACCGCTGAGCGTCGTCGTCCGGCTGCCGGGCGGCGACAGTACCAATCTTGAATTTGAGCCGTGGACTGCTGTTGTCCGCCGCGTGGACTGAACTGAAAGAGGAACCACCATGAGTAAACGGCTAGACGGCAAGACCGCCCTTGTTACGGGAGCAGGCTCCGGCATCGGGCTGGCCGTGGCCCAGCGTTTCGTTGCCGAAGGCGCCCGCGTGTACTTCGCCGACATCAATCTGGAAACCGCCGAGAAGGCTGCTGCTGTTACGGGATCGGCCCTGGCACAGGCTTTGCGCATGGACATTTCGGACGAAGCCAGTGTGGTTGCGGCCTATGCCGCCGTTGCCGAGGGCGGCCCGCTGGACGTCGTGGTGGCCAATGCCGGGGTACAGCTATTCGGCCAAGATGCCCGCGTGGGAGACCTGGATCTGGCGGTCTGGGAGAAAACCATCGCCATCAACCAGCGCGGCGCATTTCTGACCCTCAAGCACGCAGTCCGTGCCATGGAAGGCCGCGGCGGGTCCATTATCTGCACCGGCAGCCCTACCGCGGTGGTGGCTTGCGGGCAGACCTTCACCGCGTATACGAGTTCCAAAGCAGGGGTGCATGGCTTGGCACGGGTTGTCGCCGCGGACTACGCCGCCGCGGGAATCCGGGTCAACACCGTGGTGCCTGGCTACACCGAGACCCCGTTGGTACGGACGATCGCGGAGGATCCTGTGAGCCGCGCGGGGCTGGTGGACTCCACGATGCTGGGCCGGCCCGGAACCGCGGCCGACGTCGAGGGCATCATGGTGTTCCTCGCCAGCGACGACTCCGCGTACGCCACGGGCGGGCTGTTCACCGTCGACGGCGGCCTGACGGCCCTGTGAGGCAGGGCGCCTGCTTACCCAACTGACTCGCAGTTAATGTCGTTCTGAGCCCTCTAAACGACAACTACTGCTAGCTAGTTGGGGGGCTAGAAGCTTTCGCTCGTGACGGCATTGAGGTAGCCTGCGACTTCGGATGGCATGTCCACGGATTCGTTGTCGAGCAGCCACTGGACCTGCAGTCCGTCCATGAGCGCGATCAGTTGGCGTGCCGCTGCGGCAGGTGCGACGCCGGGCCGTAGCTTGCCCTCGTCCGCCATGTGGGCGAAGCCCTCGGTCATCAAGCGGCGTACCCGCTCGTACCGTTCAAGAAAGTACTTGTGGGCAGGGTGTTCGGGGTCGGTGGCTTCCGCGGACAGCACGCAGTACAGGGCCACGAGTCCTGGGATGGTGGTGTTGTGCCGCGTCAGATCCACCATTGCATGCAGCAAGTCAGCACCCTTGGCATCCAAGGCACCGGTATAGATTGCGGACTCGTCGTCGCGGAAGGTCAGGAGCGCCTCAAGCAAGGCTTCCTTGCTGGGAAAGTGGTGCAGGAGCCCGGCTTGGGTCAGGCCTACTTTGTCCGCTACGTCCTTCAGCGAGCCCGAGCGGTAGCCCGAAGATGAAAAGACGTCGAAGGCGGCCTTCAGGATTTCCTGCCGCCGTGCCTCCGTTTTGGCATAGGTGCCGCGGCGCGCTCGTTGCGCTGTCTCAGGCTGGGTGCCGCCCACAGTCTCTTTCATGGATCAACCCTAACAACGTCGATTGTGAATAAGTCCATCAATTGGTCAACCACTGTGCGCATCGTCACATTTCATAACGATTCAAAAAGATCTCCTAAAACCTAGTAGTCGCTAGGTTTTTGATGTTACGGTCTTTCCCAATGGCCGTCCATGGTGGACGCCACTGATCGTGAAAGGGACCAAAGATGTTCCGATCCAAGCGAATGGCCGCACTCATTGCGGCTGTTGCACTGGGGCTCACCGCTTGTGGTGGTGGCGGTGCCGCTGCCCCCCAGGACCAGTCCTCCCAAACCCTGACCCTCGGCGCTCTCCTTGCGCCCAAGACCTTCGCTGCAAACCAGTCCGAATTCGCCAACCTGTCGCCGTTCTACCAGGCCGTGTACGACACTTTGATCCGGATGAAGCCGGATGGCTCGCTCGTGCCGATGCTGGCCAAAGACTGGAAGTACAACGCGGACAAGACCGTCCTGACGCTCACGCTGCGCGACGACGTCAAGTTCACCGACGGCACCCCCTTCAACGCCGACGCCGCGAAGCAAAACCTCGAACGCTTCAAGGCAGGTACGTCGCCGGACGCACAATTCCTGGCAGCCTTGAAGACTGCCAAAGCCGTGGACGCAACCACGCTGGAACTGACCCTGTCCGCCCCGGACCCGGCGTTCCTGAACTACTTGTCCAAGGACGCGTCCTTCATGCAAAGCCCGGCGTCCTTCGGCAACGCGGACATCGCCACCAAGCCCGTCGGCTCTGGCCCCTATGTTCTGGATACTGCCGCCACCGTGACCGGCACGTCCTACAGCTACCACCGCAACCCGAATTACTGGGACAAGGGCCTGGTGCACTACGACAACCTGGTCCTCAACGTCTACGGCGACCAGACCTCCCTGCTGAACGCCATCAAGTCCGGGCAGCTCAACGCCGCCAACACCGCTGACAACAACACGCTCACGGAGATCCAGGCCGCCGGATACAAGGTCAATCCACTCCAGCTCAACTGGGCAGGGCTCATCCTGTTTGACCGGGCCGGTACCACCAACCCCGCGCTCAAGGACGTCCGCGTCCGCCAGGCACTCAACTACGCCTTCGATACCAAGGCGATGTTGCAGTCAATCGGCCAGGGCTATGGCGAGCTGACCACCCAGGTGTTCCCGCCGTCGTCGGCTGCTTATGACAAGTCCCTGGACTCCCGCTATGCCTACAACCCCGCCAAGGCCAAGGAATTGCTCGCTCAGGCCGGGTACGCCAGCGGGCTGACCCTGAAGCTGCCGTCCTCCGCGCTCATGGGCAACACCCTCCCGGCGCTGATCACCCAGCAGCTCAAGGATGTCGGCATCACGGCGGAGTTCACGGACACCGGCAACAACTTCATCGCCGACCTCTTGGCACCGAAGTATGGCGTGAGCTACATGATCCTGGAGCAGCAGTCCGACTGGCAGTTGATCAACATGAAGATCTCCCCGACCGCCCCCTGGAACCCGTACAAGTACGAGGACCCGAAGGTGGACGAGCTGATCAACAAGATCCACGTCGGTTCTACAGATGAGCAGACGGCCGCTGCCAAGGAACTGAACAAGTACATCGTGGAGCAGGCCTGGTTCGCTCCGTGGTACCGCCCCCAGTCCAGCTTCGTCACCGACGCCAAGACCAAGGTCGAGGTCCAGACGGGTAACGCCTACCCGTTCATCTGGTCCTTCTCTCCCGTCTCCTAGCGGAGAGCCGCCGGGACCGGACCGCTTGCTGCCGGTCTGGTCCCGGAGGCCCCAGGAACCTTCCCCTAAGGAACTTAGATGTACCGTTTCGTGCTGCGCCGCCTGCTCTCGGGCGTCCTCCTGCTGTTCGTCATTACAACGGTCGCCTACTTGCTGCTGTACGCGGGCGGCGGCGACATCGCCCGCCGCATTGTGGGCCCCACAGCCAGCCAGGCCCAGGTGACACTGAAGGCCTCCCAGTTGGGCCTGGACCGCCCGCTCGTGGTCCAGTACTGGGATTGGGTCACCCACGCCCTCACTGGTGACCTTGGACGTTCGTGGTTCAACGGCCAGCTGGTCGCCACCGGCGTCACCAGCCGGGTTTCCGTGACCCTCTCCCTGGTGTTGGGCGCCACCATCATAGCCGCCGTGATCTCGGTGGTCATAGCCGTCCTGGCCGCAGTGCGCCGGGGCTGGGTGGACCGTGTGGTCCAGTTCGTGGGTGTTCTGGGCTTCGCGATTCCCGGCTTCCTGATCGCTTTGGGACTCGTGTCCCTGTTCGCCTTGAACCTCAAGTGGTTCAAGGCCACCGGTTATGTACCGATTACGACGTCGTTCGGCGGCTGGGCGGCCACCGTCACCCTTCCGATCATCGCCCTTTCGATCGGCTGCGTCGCCTCGGTGGTCCAGCAGGTCCGGGGCTCCCTGATAGATGCCCTCCGCCAGGATTATGTCCGCACGCTCCGGGCCCGCGGCCTCTCCTTCAACCGGGTGGTGTACAGGCACGTGCTGCGCAACGCCGGCGGTCCTGCCCTGGCAGTCCTCGCAGTCCAGTTCATCGGCTTGCTCGGCGGTGCCGTGATCGTTGAACAGATCTTCGCCCTCCCCGGCCTCGGGCAGATTGCCGTTGCCGCCACCAGCCAGGGGGACATCCCGGTGGTGATGGGCGTCGTCGTCGCCACCGCCGCCATCGTGGTGATCGTCAACCTCATCATCGACCTCGCCCAAGGCTGGCTCAACCCGAAAGTTCGGCTGTCATGATCGACACTTCCATCGCACTGCCCACCCAGGCAGCCAAAGTCTCCTTGTTCCGCAAGCTCCTCACGAACCCCACCGGCGCCGCATCCATGCTCGTCCTTGCGCTCGTGGCGTTGGCCGCGGTGCTGGCACCTGTGCTCGCAACGCACGATCCCAGCCTGGCCAGCCTGCAGTCGGTCCTGGCCAAGTCCAGCCCGGACCACGTGCTGGGTGCGGACAGTGCCGGGCGTGACGTCTTCAGCCGACTGCTCTTCGCGGGACAGTTCAGCCTCGCCGGGGCGCTGTTGGCGCTCGTAGTTGCCGTCGCGATCGGCGTCATCGGCGGCCTGGTTGCCGGATACTACGGCGGCTGGTTCGATTCGATGTCCTCCTGGCTCACCGGCCTGCTGATGGCAATGCCCGGCATCGTCATCCTGCTGGCCGCCCGGGCGGTCGTCGGACCATCGATGTGGTTGTCCATGATGATCTTCGGCGTCCTGCTTTCCCCGGCCTACTTCCGGCTGGTGTACGCCTGCGTGACGGCGGTGCGCAACGAACTGTACGTCGACGCGGCACGGGTCTCCGGGCTCAGCGATTTCCGGATCATCGGCCGCCACATCCTCACTGTGGTGCGCGCGCCCGTGATCATCCAGTCCGCCATGGTCCTTGGGATCGCCATCGCCATCCAGGCCGGCCTGGAATTCCTTGGCCTCGGCGACCTGAACATCCCCACGTGGGGAAGCATGCTCAACGATGGCTTCATCAACCTCTACAAGGCACCCACCCTTGTGCTGTGGCCAAGCCTTATCCTCGGCGTCGTCTGTATTGCCCTGACCCTGCTGGCCAATGCCATGCGAGACGAACTCGAGCGCAGCCGCGGGCCGGTCAAGCGCCGCCGCAAGGGGGCCGCCGTCGTCGATTCCGCAGAAGCTGCCGCCAAGCGCGGCGAGCCTGCCGTGGTGCATCCCGAGGCGCCCGCCGATGAAGACAACCCCGTCGGTGAGATCCTCCTGGAGGTGGCCGACCTGGGGGTCGGCTACGACCAGCCCGACGGTTCTACCACCCACGTGGTGAACCATGTGGGCCTCACGGTCCGCCGCGGTGAAGTTCATGGTCTGGTGGGCGAGTCCGGCTCGGGCAAGACCCAGACCGCTTTCTCCATCCTCCGGCTCCTGCCGCAGGGCGGACGCGTCACCGGCGGCTCCATCATCTTCGACGGCACGGACCTGGCCCGCCTCTCCGAGAAGGAAATGACGAAGGTCCGCGGCAAGCGCATCGCCTACATTCCCCAAGAACCCATGAGCAACCTGGATGCCGCCTTCACCATCGGCAGCCAGCTCATGGAACCCATGCGGGTCTGCCTCGGCATCTCCAAGGCGGAGGCCCGGAAGCGCGCACTGGCCCTGCTCGCCAAAGTGGGGATTCCGAACCCCGAACGGACCTTCAACGCCTATCCACATGAAATCTCCGGAGGCATGGCCCAGCGGGTGCTGATCGCCGGCGCGGTCTCCTGCGAGCCGGACCTGCTCATCGCGGACGAGCCCACCACGGCACTGGATGTCACGGTGCAGGCCGAAGTGCTCGACCTGCTGCGCGAACTCCAGGACGAGTTGAAAATGGGCGTCATCCTGGTGACCCACAACTTCGGTGTCGTGGCCGACCTGTGCGACCGCGTGACCGTGATGCAGACGGGCCGCGTCGTGGAAACCGGGCCCGTCCGGACCATCTTCAAGGACGCCCGCCACCCCTACACCAAGCAGCTCCTGGACGCGATCCTTGAGGACGCGCCACCGCGTGGACCCCTCACGAGCAGTGCACCGCTTGGCACCGACGGACCGCTCACCAGCCTGACAGGAGTGAAGCCATGACCGAAACGCTGCTCGACGTCCGGGACGTCGTCGTCGAATATCCCCTCAAGGGCTTCCGGAGGGAACCATTCAAGGCGCTCAAGGGCGTCTCCCTGGACATCCGCCCCGGTGAGACCGTGGGCCTGGTGGGGGAGTCGGGCTCCGGCAAGACCACGCTGGGCCGCGCCGTGCTGGGGCTCGCCCCGGTCACCGGTGGAAGCATCAAATACCGCGGCCAGGAAATCTCCAAAGCCACCCGTGCCCAGCGCAAGGAGCTCAGCCACGAGATCCAGGTGGTGTTCCAGGACCCGTACACCTCGCTCAACCCGTCCATGACCATCGAGCAGATCCTCACGGAGCCGCTCACGGTCCGGAAAGTAGAACGCCAGGAGGCCAACAAGCGGGTCGCCGAGCTGCTGGACCAGGTCCGGTTGCCGCACGGCGCCGCCCACCGGCTGCCGCGCGAGTTCTCCGGCGGGCAGCGCCAACGCATCGCTATCGCCCGGGCCCTGGCCCTGGACCCGAAGCTAATCGTGTGTGACGAACCTGTCTCGGCCCTGGACCTCTCCACCCAAGCCACGGTGTTGGATCTTTTCATCGAGATCCAGGAACGCACCGGCGTCGCCTACCTCTTTGTCTCCCATGACCTCGCGGTGGTCCGCCACCTCAGCCACCGCGTGGCCGTGATGTATCACGGCGAAATCGTGGAATGGGGCGACGGCGAGCAAGTCACCGGAGAACCGGAACATCCCTACACCCAGCGCCTCTTCATGGCCGCCCCGGTCCCTGACCCGGACCGGCAAGCCCAACGCCGCGCCGACCGCCTCCGTTTGCTGGACATCCAGCACCAACAGAACGTCCAAGCCGGCGTGGCCTGACGCCCTAACCCACTCATCATCCGAAGACTTCAAGAAAGGCGAGCCCATGACGCAGCCGCCACTGTCCGCGAGCCCGGAACTCTCCCCAGCCGCCGCTTTTCCCGCCGACTTCGCCTGGGGCGTGGCCACCGCGGCGTACCAGATCGAAGGTGCCGTCAACGAGGGCGGACGCGGCCAGAGCATCTGGGACACCTTCTCCCACGAGCCGGGCAGCACCATCCACGGTGACAACGGGGACATCGCCTGCGACCACTTCCACCGCTGGGAAGCGGATCTTGACCTCATGGCGGAGCTGGGCATCCCGTCCTACCGGCTGTCCTTGTCCTGGTCCCGGTTGCAGCCCACCGGCGTCGGTCCGCTCAACCCTGAAGGCGTGCGCTTCTACCGTGAGCTGCTGGCGGGCTGCGCCGCCCGTGGCATCACTCCGTACGTAACGCTCTACCACTGGGACCTGCCACAGGCACTGCAGGACGACGGCGGCTGGCCGGCCCGGCAGACTGCCTACCGTTTCGGGGAGTACTCCGGACTCGTGGCGGAGGCACTGGGCGACCTCGCCGAGCACTGGATCACCATCAACGAGCCGATGTGCGCGGCCTTCCTTGGCCACTCCTGGGGCATGCAGGCCCCGGGCTTCAAGGACGATCGCCTCGCCGTACGTGCGGCCCACCACCTGCTCCTGGCCCACGGCCTGGCGCTGGCAGAGTTCCGGGCCCGCCGTCCTCGGGCCAAGGTTGGCATCACCAACATCATCGACAACCTCAACCCGGCCAGCGACTCCGACGCCGATCGCAAAGCCACGGAATACTGGGACGCCGTCAGCAACCGGATCTTCCTGGATCCCGTCTACCGAGGCCGTTACGCCGAGTCCACTATTGCGGCCTACGGCCAGTACGGACTGACCGCCACCGGCGAAGGGGCCGCAGCAGAAGACCTGGTCCAGCCTGGGGACCTGGCCATCATCTCGGCGCCTGGTGACTTTGCAGGCATCAACCACTACACCAACATGCTGGTTTCCGCGGACGAAGCAGCCCCGGGCGGGGCGAGCTGGACGCATGTGCAGCCAGCGCCGTCGTCGTTCGGTTGGTCCAATACGCCCGAGGCACTCAAGGCGGTACTCAAGCGGGTCGCCGCCGAGTACACCTCCCTTCCGCTGTACGTCACGGAAAACGGCGTGACATTCCATGACTATGTGGATCCGAATGGCGAGGTCCGCGACCCCGAACGCATCGACTACCTGCGCGGTTACATTTCCGCGGTAGGAGAGGCGATCGCCGACGGCGTGGACGTTCGCGGCTACTTCGCGTGGTCCTTCATGGACAACTTCGAATGGGCCGAAGGCTACGACAAGCGTTTCGGGCTGGTCTACGTGGACTACGGCACCCAGGCCCGCATCCCCAAGTGGAGCGCGTACTGGTACCGAAACATCATCGCCACCCAACGCGAAGCCGCCGGGGCCGCAGTCACCACGGGCGCCACCGTATGAGCATCGACACTTCATCTCTCATGACAGACAAGAAAGCCACCATGGAACTCCTCACCGACAAGACCATCGACCAACGCCTCGAGTCCCTTTTGGCCCGGCTGAGCCTGGAGGAGAAGGTGCGGTTGTTGACGGGCCGGGATTTCTGGACGACGTGGCCGGTGGAGCGGATCGGGTTGCGGCGGATGTTGTTCTCGGACGGGCCGACGGGGGTGCGGGGTGAGGTGTGGGATGAGCGGCAGCCGTCGATGAATTTCCCCTCGGCCACGGCGATCAGTTCGTCCTGGGATCCTGCGATGGCGGACCGTTTGGGGGCGGCGTCGGCGGTGGAGGCGCGCCGGAAGGGGGTCGATGTGGTGCTGGGCCCGACGATCAACCTGCACCGTTCCCCGCTGGGCGGGCGGCATTTCGAGGCGTTCAGCGAGGACCCGGTCCTGACCGCGGAGCTCGCGGCGGCGTATGTGGCCGGGGTCCAGCGCAACGGCGTCGGTGCGACCCCGAAGCATTACGTGGCCAATGATTCGGAGACGGACCGGTTCACGGTGGATGTGAAGGTGGGGGACCGGGCCTTGCGCGAGCTGTACCTGCTGGCGTTCGAGAAGGCGATCGTGGACTCGAAGGCGTGGCTGGTGATGAGCGCGTACAACTCGGTCAACGGCGCTACGGCCACGGAGAACGAGCTGCTGGAGTCCCCGCTGAACACCGAGTGGGGTTTCGACGGCGTGGTGATCAGCGACTGGACCGCGGTGCGCAGCGTGGAAAGCGCGAAACACTCCCAGGACCTGGTGATGCCCGGCCCGGACGGTCCCTGGGGTTCGGCGCTCGTGCTGGCGGTGAAGTGCGGSACGGTTCCGGAGGCCAGCATTGACCGGAAGGTGTTGCGGATCCTSCASCTCGCCGCGCGGGTGGGCGCCCTGGAGGGCTTCGAACCCGTTCAGGCCGTTCCGATAGACCGCGAGGATCCGCTCGCGTTCGCGAGGGAGGCGTCCGTGGCCGGGACGGTGATGGTGAAGAACGACGGCGTGCTGCCGCTGGCTCCCGACTCTGTCACCAGCGTCGCGGTGATCGGGCACAACGCCCGCCATGCCCGGACCCAGGGCGGCGGGTCCGCGACCGTGGTCCCCGARAAGATCGTSACCCCGCTGGACGGGATCCGTGCCGCGTTCGGCCCCGAGAAGGTCTCCTACAACGTGGGCGCAGTGGTGCAGGAAGGCATCGCCGAACTGCCCCTGGAACAGCTCAGGAACCCGGTCACGGGCGGGCCGGGGCTGCGGGTGCGCTTCTTTGCCTCCACCGGCAAGGAACTCTTCGCSGAGGACCGCCGCTCCACCGCGCTGGTCTGGTTCGGCGGGGACGCCCCCATCGCGGAGTCCTCCATGGTCCAGTTCCACACCCACTACACGCCCGAGGAGAGCAGCACGATCCGCTTGGGCTTCTCCACCGTGGGGCACGGCCGGATCTTCGTGGACGGG
>NZ_JBFRGF010000056.1:0-27285 GCF_052115205.1 Arthrobacter sp. 2RAF6
TCGGGGGTCATGCGGGTAGGGGAGTTCGCCATGAACTCGGCGAAGTAGTCCAGGACGCGGGCCTGGTTGACGATGAGGTGCGGGAATTCGCTGATGTTACCCGTTGGATCGTCGAGGGCGCGGGCGGTCCGGATGATGCGTGACGGATCGGCGGGGTCCGGCTTCCAGAACGCCATCTCCGTGATGCGGTACGCCTCGGCAATGATCCGCTCGGCGAATCCGAAGGCCTGGAAGGTCTCCACGCTCCGGGCCTGGATCCCGTCGGCCTGGCCGATCGCGAGCCTGCCGCCGCGGCGTTCCACGATCCGGGTTGTGACGCCCGGGAACTGGGACAGCTGCGCGGCCGTGAGCATTCCGGCGGGCCCGGAGCCCACGATGAGCACGTCGACCTCGTCAGGAAGATCCGCGGGCCGGTCGATCCCGACGCCGGCAGTCGGCTGGACCCGCGGGTCACCGGATACGTAACCGTGGTGGTGGAACTGCACGGGCTTTTCCTCACTTCGTTGTGTGGCGGTGTATCGCCACCCTGTTTGTCGTTGCGTACTCGGCTATTGAACTTAGTATTCAAAGTGCCCGAAAGCTTATGTGACGGGGTGCCTTCGGTCGTAGACTTTCTTGCCTTCAAAGTACGTTGCTTCGACTCTTGTCGCATGAATCTCATGCGCGTCGATTGCGAAGATGTTCTGATCCAGCACGATGAAGTCGGCGGACAGGCCCGGTTTGAGCGAACCCGTCACCTCGCCCAGGCCCATGGCGGCGGCCGGGTTTCTGGTGAATGCGGCTATGGCCTCACTAACAGTCAGTTTCTGTGAGGGGTTGAGTTCGCCAGCTAGACCCGGGTCAATGTTGGCCCTGGTCACAAGTGTTTGAATTCCGATCCACGGATCCGGAGAAGGCAGTACGCAAGGCCAGTCGGAGCCAGCTGCAAGCAGTGCCCCGGTATCAATGAAGTCCTTTGTGGCCCAGCTTGTATTAACTGTCTCAGCGGGGATTTGGTTCCGGATGCTTTCCTGAATGACGCCCGGGTACCAAATGTACGGGGAAGCATCAGGTACTACTCCTAACGCCGCAAATCGTGGAACGTCTTCCGCGTCCACGAATTCGACATGGGCGATCTGGAACACTGGACCCGGCCCGCGCCTTTTGCGCATGATTTCGACTGCGTCGAGCGCCAGCCGAACAGACGCGTCGCCCGTGGCGTGAAGTTTTCCGTTCAGGCCGCGGTTGTAGCAGAGCTCAATGGCTTCGAGGAGCTCTTCAAGGGTCCAGTACGAGGAGCCGACGTAACCCGGGTCTTCGTGGTCATGGCAAACATAAGGCCGCAGCATCGCTGTGGTCCGCGTCATCGGAACGCCATCGAGCACAAACTTGACGAAGTCCGGGCGCAGATGTTGGCTCCTGTATCCGGCGGCAATTCCGAAGAGCTCTTCGCCGACTGCCCCGGATTCGATAAAGGGGCGCGCCGGCATGGATCCGACAACCCAGGCAGACATCTCCCCACTGGTTTCGATGGCCGAGAGCGCTTTCCAGGAGTACTCCATGGTTGCGGCGTCCTGGACCGCCGTGATCCCGAATGAGTTCACAACCTCGAGGGCCTTTTTCAGTGACGCTATGTTGCGGGAGTCGGGATCCGCGATCGAAGAATCAAATGCGGCCTCGGCGTCTGCCGAGGCGAGTTCATGCAGGACCCCGGTAAGCCGGCCTGCAGTGTCGCGAACATAGCTTCCGCCTTCGCGATTCGCACTGTCGCCGGTAATTCCCATCAGCTCGAGTGCGCGCGTGTTCACCCAGCGGTTATGCATCGAGTCGTCTCGTAGGAGTACCGGTCTGCCGCCGGCTGCTTCATCGAGCGATGCCAGGTCGTCTACGTTCATCACGGCGTCCATGACGGTGCTGCCGACAATGCCGCCGACAATCCACTCATCGGGCCCCAAATTTGCAGACCAGGCCTTGATCTTCTCGAAAATCACCGCTTTCGAGTCCGTGGGCAGAATGGGAAGCTCCCATGCTGCCTGACTACCGCCGAGGCCCAGATGAATGTGTCCATCACTCAGGCCTGGTAGAACGAGTTTTCCGCCGGTGTCGAGAACCGTCGTGGTATCAACTGCAAACCCGCGGACTTCAGCCTCTGAGCCGACCGCGACTATCTTTCCGTTCTGCACGGCAAAGGCTTCAACCCACTCAATGTGGGGGTCTGCTGTGTAGACCGGGCCCCCGACCACGATGAGCTCAGGGGAAAAGGCATCGTTCACGGTTCTCTCCTTGGGGTTTGAGGCGCTTGAACACTGGGTTCTCATTGCCCAGTGTCCTCCGCAAGGTCGCAGGTAGTCTTCGTCTCACGCGCACAGGAGTATTCGCAGAGCGCATAGATGTTGCGGCCCTCGCATTGGCGAGCGGGGGTTGGGTCTCCCGGCTATCGGTTCGGTGGCTGCATGACCGTCCTTCCATTGTTGGAGCCAGCACAGCACGTTTTGACCCCTTGGCGTAGCTCGTTCGAGTGCGTTGGTGCAACGAAGTTTCTCTCCTGTTGCTTGGCGCAGGTACGCGAGGCCCGTAAATGAGCTCCATCAGGTCAGTTTTGGTCAAGTTCTCTGCGCGTATAGAAAAGTGCGAGATCTAGGTCACATCTACATTGGGTGTATTCGGAACTGAAACGGCAGCATCACTGGCTCGCTGGATCAAGAAGAGCTTGACACCTAGGCCAGGTTTAGCTGATCAAGTCCACAACCTCTTCGTTTGTCCGGGTCGCAATTGGCATAGAGAAACAACCAACCCTCGTTGAAAGTCCACGTCCAATGACAAGTCTCATGAAAACCCCTGGAGCCGTGGTGTCGACCTCTGTTCGAGGCACATACACGTACATCGCCGTATACAGCGCCGTGCTCTACACCGTGCTCCTCATTGCTCCCGTGATTGCGGGTAAATTGATAGCTCAGTTCGCCCTGACGCCGGTGCAGGTAGGGACTCTGTTCTCTCTCGAACTAGGCGCCTTCAGCTTGGCAACGGTCCCCGCCTACCTGTGGCTCAATCGCATAAACCTGCGGACGGCCTCCTACATTTTCACCGCGATCGTCATAGCCGGAAACGTCGTATCAGGCTTGCTTGACGACTTCGGCCTGCTGATGGCTACGAGGGTGGTTACGTCGCTCGCAGCAGGGTCCATTACGGTGATTATTCTTACGCTGAGCAGCAAAACCGCCAACCCGAGCAGAGCATTTGGCGTTTTCGTCGTGTGCCAACTGGCTATGGGCGCATTGATCTTGGCCGTCTTTCCAGCATTGTTCTCTCAGGCCCCTGTGTCCGCGCTCTACTGGACGCTGGCCGGGCTCGACGTTCTCTGTCTACTGGTCGTCAGGGGCATCGACGGAAACGCGCTAAGGCAATCAAGTCCCCTGCACCACGCCCGCGCTAAGGTCCCCGTTCTCAGATTTGGACTGGGCCTGGCCGCAGTCCTGTTGTTCTATGTTGCACTCAGCGGTGTATGGTCCTTTATCGCCCAGATTTCTGCAGGCGCTGGAATCGATCTTTCCGCCAGCAGCCTGGTCCTGTCACTCGCCACCGTCGCGGGTATCGTGTCTGCATTGACGGCAACGATTCTCGGCGATACCCCACGAAGGAAGCTCTACCTCATGGCTGGATACGCGGCCATGGCGATAAGCGTCGCTTTGCTCTTTGGAACACCCCCGGGTTGGCGCGTTTCGCAATAGCCGCAGTCATTTTTAAGTTCGCATGGACCTTCATCTTGCCCTACCTGCTTTCCACGCTTGCTGATCTTTCCGGCGGTGGCCACATCATGAACACAACCAACCTCATGATCGGCACGGGTTTTGCTATCGGGCCAGTGGTCAGCGGAGCCTTGATCCAGTCCAACGGCGGCGCGTTTATGGGCATGCTCCTGTTCGGCGTGGGCGGTGTATTGGCATCCCTGGTCTGCATTTTGGCAGCACAGCGAAAAGTAGTGCACAGCTGATTCCCAGTACGACGAAACTGGCCCTGATTCGTTTCGCGACCATTCCCTGACTCCAAAGGACCGACGACTGCTCCCGCTCCTGAATCGCAGCAGGTGCCTCGCCGAAACCTACCGTACGGCCCGCAACTTAGCGGACGTCCCACGACAATTCAAAGGATAAGAACATGACCTCGATGCTTCCGGGAATGAGCGCGGATGCAGAACTCCCACTGAAGGATTCGGTTGAGAAGGCCATTTCCGCAATTTCTCGATGGATGGAAGAGTACGGGGACTTCAAGCCGCACCCAACGATGGACGTTGAGGCCGACGTCCTCGCTGCCGTCCACGATGATCTGATCAACAGGCTCCGTGATAACTACCCGTTCTTTCATCCTCGTTATGTTGGGCAGATGCTCAAACCGCCGCACCCGGCCGCGGTCGTGGCCTACGTCACTACGATGTTGATTAACCCGAACAACCATGCTCTCGATGGTGGTCCGGCAACGGCCCGAATGGAGAAGGAGGTTGTCGCGCAGCTAGCGGCAATGTTTGGCTATGAAGAGCACCTTGGGCATCTGACGAGCAGCGGAACGATTGCCAATCTTGAGGCACTCTTTGTCGCACGCGAGATCCACCCTGGCAAGGGCATCGCTTACAGCGTGGATGCTCACTACACGCACAGCCGAATGAGTCATCTTCTAGGTATGACGAGCCACTCGGTGCCCGCAGATGGTGCCGGCAAAATGGATCTGCAAGCCTTGGAGACGATCCTCGCCACTGGAACGGTTGGCACTGTTGTCATGACAGCCGGGACGACTGGGCTCGGGGCCATTGACCCCATTGATCTAGCACTTCCAATCTGTGAGCGTTACGGCGTGCGGATGCACGTGGATGCCGCCTACGGGGGTTTCTTCAGGATAATCGCGGACGATTCGGTTGACGGGGTGGCCCGTGCTCCGTTCGAGGCCATCGCTCACGCCGATTCCGTTGTTATCGATCCACACAAGCACGGCCTGCAACCATATGGATGCGGGGCAGTGATCTTCCGTGATCCAAGTGTGCAACGCCACTATCTACATGACTCGCCGTACACCTATTTCACTTCTGACGAGCTTCACCTTGGCGAGATTTCTCTCGAATGTTCGCGTTCGGGAGCGGCTGCAGCAGCACTGTGGATGACTTTTCGGCTCCTTCCGCCGACAGAAGAAGGGCTCGGCCAGGTCCTGCGTGCGGGGAGGCGCGCAACCATGGCCTGGGCGGAGCACATCAGGGCATCCGAGGAACTTACCCTATTCCAGGAGCCGGAACTGGATATCTTGACCTATCTGCCCGCCGAGTCGACGATGACAGAGATGGATCGAGTCTCCGGTCACGTCTTGGAGGCCGGAATCGCACTTCCGCCAAAGGAAGCCGTGTTTGTTGCCACCTATGACGTGTCGGCTGCAGATATGGCCCTCCGGGGCTTCAGTTTGGAGATGGACATCGATCGGGGCCGCATCCTGCGCAGTGTTCTCATGAAACCAGAGACTGAGGACATCGTCGAAGAGCTCAACGAACGTGTCGAGAACCTAGTACGTTCGGCGCACGGCAGATCTTGATACCAGGGTCCCTGGTCCTCGCTGAGCTCGACTACTTCAAATCCATCAACGACAACTACGGGAGGGCTCTGCCTTGGTATGCGCGGTCTTATCTATGTTTAGGGTTCAATCGTGGAGCCGTGCCAGCGGGAGCTCCTTCCTCGGAACCGGAAAATCCCCCAATCAGCCGCCACGTCCCTAATTGCGAGCCTGCCTCGGGAGCCGATCGGAAAGGGGGCGTGCCGGGTCGTGCGAGCTATCACGATTCTCGCGGGAAGGCGTTACGCCACACGGTAGTGCATGTGCGTGACGCCGGGTGCGTCGATTACGCGCGTCAGCTCCAGTTCGGCGCGTTCTGCGCCGAACAGTCGCCGCCCCCCACCGAGGAGCACCGGGATCAGATGGATCTCCAGCTCATCGAGCAGGCCCTCGCGGAGAAGGGACTGGGCGAGCCCGGCCCCGTGCACCATCACGTCCCGGTCACCGGCGGCTGCCTTGGCCTCGCGGACCGCCGTGGTCGGGTCGTGCACGTAGTGGACCCAGCCGCTCTGCGGCTCGGGCAAGGGGCCACGGGTGGGCACGAAGATGGGCACGCCGTGGTGGTCGCCGCCCCAGTGGCCGGCGTAGTCAAAGGTCTTGCGGCCGACGATGACCGCGCCGGTCGCCATTGACTCGGCGAGGACCTGCCCGCTGGCCCCCGGCGGGTCGAAGTGGGAATAGTCGGTGACGGGCTCGCCCAGCCACTCGTGAAGTCGGAGGCCGCCGGTTCCGAGCCCGTTGTCCGGGCCATCGTCAGGACCTGCGATGTAGCCGTCGAGGGACATCGACATGTACAGGATGGTCTTGCTCATGGTGATTCTCCTCGCGGTGTGCTGTCAGTGATGCCGAGTGGGGAGGTAGAGGAGTTCCTGGGTGCGGCCGTCGAGCGTACGACTCTCGATCAGCTCCAGGTCGAAGTCGGCGGCACCGGCGAAGATCGGTGCGTCTCCGGTCTGGCCGCTGATCACCGGGAAGATGGTCACCTGGAGCCGGTCGACGAGGCCGGCGGCCATGAGGGCCCGGTTCAGCGAGAGGCTGCCGTGGGAGCGAAGCGGGATCTCGGATTCTTCTTTGAGCCGTGCGACGACATCGGCGGCGTCACCGCGTGCCAGAGTCGCATCGGGCCAGTCGAGAGGCTCTTCCAGCGTGGACGAGAGCACGGTCGTGGGCTGGTGCTTCATTCTGGTGTTCACGGGGTCGATGGCCTCTGAATCCCGGGTGAGCGTTCCGAGGAACCGCTGGAACATCCGGAACGTGTTCGCTCCGAGGACTAGCCGCAGTTCCTCGCCGTACTGCGCGGCGCGGCGATCCAGGAACTCGGGTCCTTGTTTGCCCCAGTAACCACCCCAGTCGCCGTGGGCGTTGTACGAGCCGAAGCCGTCGAGGGTGGTGAACACGTCCCAGGTGTAGATGGCAGTCATGATGGTCTCCGGGTTCTTACTTGGTGGGGTCGGACGCGTACCGGGGGAGTCCGGAGGGCCGGTATCTAAGTCGGGATGACGTCCGCCGTTGGACTGGTAGACGCCGTCGACGGACACCTGGATGTTGACCTTCAGCTCCATGGCAGTGGTTCCTCGTCTCATGGTGGCGGTCGCGGTGGGATGCGCGGCGGCTGATTGCTCGATATGCCCCCTAAGAAGTGAAGCACGCTTGACCTTAACTGAGTATGCATGGAAATACGGCTGACTTGCCGCCAAGTAGGCGCTCATCCTCCAGACCCTCCCTGAGCTGATGTGAACCCCTAATGGCAGCGGCAACCGTCACGGCCACCCACCTCGGCTACGTCAACCGCAGATTGCGTCGCGCCCACGCGGACGCGCCGCCAAGCCGGAAAGGCTCGCCCGGTGCGAGTACACGGATGCGCTTGGGGTTGACCACGACGTCCCAGAGCCTGTCCGGGTCGGCGTTGAACGGGGGGAAATCGGGGGAGTCCACCGAGCCCCAGTGGTACAGGAGAAGGTCCGCGTCGGGGTAGGCATTGGCCATCTCGACCGCGCCGTCGAAGGTGAAGTGCCATTCGCTGTCCGAGAAGTCGAACAGTAGCGCGTCCGGGGTCGGCATGGTCAGATGGTGTTCGCGGATCAGCCGTGAATCCCCTGGTGCCCAGATCACGCCGTCAAGGGTCTCGATCCAGAAGCCGCAAGAGTCCTCATCGTGGAAGGTCCGCTGCCCCGACTGGGGCGCGGCATTCTGCCAGGCATGGTCGGCCGGCGTGACCGTGACCCGAACGCCTCCGACGGAGAAAGCATCGCCGATGCCGTGGCCGTCGGCGGGCATGCCCAGTTCCTGCATCAGCTCGGCGACGTATCGGGTCGAGTGGAACCGCTGGGTGACTCCATTCAGGGCCGCACATGTAGGCACGCTGAAGTGATCATTGTCCGCGTGAGTGACCAGGATTCCATCGAGTCGGGGGACGTCTGCTGCCTGGAGCGGGAAGTCGATGAGCACGGGCATATCGAAGTCCCGGAGCAGCGGGTCGACGGCAAGCAAAGTTCCCCGTGCATTGATCAGAAATCCCGCCATGCCGAGCCAGTGCAGGACGGTGCCGTGTGGGTCGTCGAAGGCCTCGGCCCGAATCGATACCGTTGGCGGGGCCATGGCCTGCCCGCGAGGGCTGCGCCGGACCGGTGAGCGCGAATCGTTCATCTTTTGTCTCCTTGGATCAATTCTGCGGTGTAACGGGCGCTCGTCCGATCGAGTCGGAATGGGCACCCGCCGGATTGTCATCAAGCGCGCGTCTGTGGGCCTGCCCGAAATCGGGCAGGCCCGCCCAGATCGCTACCCGACGGGTCAGTCTGGGCGTACCAATCAGCTGTAAACGCTCAGTTCTCTTCCTCGATGATGCCCTTCAATACGCTCATCGCGCCCATACCGTTGGGCCAACCGGAGTAGAACGCCAGGTTCAGCAGGGCCTCCTTCAGCTCGTCCGCGGTGACTCCGTTCTTCAGGGCGAAGCCGAGGTGAAATTTCAGCTGGTCCATCTTGCCCAGGGCGGTCAGCGCAGCGACGGTGATCAGGCTGCGATCGCGCTTGGACAGGTCCGTGCGTTCCCAGACCTCATCGAAGAGTACTTTGTCGGTGTAGTGGACCATTCCGGGCGCGAAGTCGCCGAAGGCGTTCTTCCCGCCGCTCCAGCCGGTGTTCTGCTCTTTGATGCTCATGGTCTTTCTCCTTCGTCATTGATTGGACGAGTCCATTCCATCGTCACGGCGGCGGGGGAGGGAGTCTCCAGTGAAAGGTGTACCAGTGGGGACTCCCTCCGAAGCGGTGGCCGAAATAACGTAGTCTGCATGGACAACAGGAATGAAGTGCGGGAGTTCCTCATGTCCCGCCGGGCGAACCTCAGCCCCGAGCAGGCCGGGCTGACGGTCTCGGGTCACCGTCGCGTGGCGGGCCTGAGGCGGGGCGAGGTTGCGATGCTTGCGGACGTGAGTCCGGAGTACTATGCCAAGATCGAGCGAGGCAACCTCGTGGGGGTTTCAGACTCTGTGCTGGAGTCGGTCGCCCGGGCCCTGCAGCTCGACGATGCCGAGCGCGAGCACCTGTTTGATCTCGCCCGGGCCGCAAACGGAGGCGCGCAGCACGTGCGCCGGCGCAAGCCGAAGATATGGGTGGCACGGGATAGCCTGACCCGTGCGCTGGACGTCATCGTGAACGGCCCGGCATTCGTACGCAACGGGCGGATGGACATCTTGGCGACCAATGCCCTGGGCCGCGCGTTCTACGATGAAGTCTTCGACGGGCCCGGGCAGGGGAACCTCGCCCGGTACTGCTTCCTCGACGAACGCGCCAAGTCCTTCTACCCGGACTGGGAGGCGGCCGCAGACGTCACCGTGGCGATTTTGCGCACGGAGGCCGGTCATGATCCTCATGACAAGCAGTTGCATGACCTTGTCGGTGAACTCTCCACCTGCAGCGATGCGTTCCGTACGCGGTGGGGTGCGCACAACGTCCGCCGCCACGGCTCGGGTACAAAGGATTTTCACCACCACGAGGTCGGCGACCTCACCCTTACGTATGAGGGTTTGGAGCTGACTGCCGAGCCGGGGCTTTCGTTCCTCATTTACACCGCGGAGCCCGGTTCGCCGAGCGATCAACGGCTGCAGCTGCTGGCGAGCCTCGCCGCCACCGAAATCGCCACCATGACCGCATCGCCGTCGCGCCCCGTGCTCGATGACACCACTACTACGAAGGACTGATCATGCACATCAGAACACTTGGCCAGGGCCTCGAGGTCTCCGCGATCGGGCTCGGCGCAATGGGGATGTCCCAGAGCTACGGACCCAACCCCGGCGATCGCGACGAGATGATCTCTGTGCTGCGCTCGGCCGTCGACGAGGGCGTGACGTTTTTCGACACGGCGGAGGTCTACGGGCCGTACGTCAACGAGGAGCTCGTCGGGGAGGCGTTTGAGCCGATCCGTGACCGGGTGGTGATTGCCACCAAGTTCGGCTGGGACATCCGGGACGGCAGGATGGTCGGCTTGGACAGCCGGCCTGAGCAGATCCGCCGCGTCGCCGAGGCCTCGCTGAAACGGCTGCGCACGGATGTGATCGACTTGTTCTATCAGCATCGCGTCGACCCCGACGTGCCGATCGAAGACGTCGCCGGTACTGTCGGCGAACTCATCGCCGAGGGCAAGGTGAAGCACTTCGGCCTCTCCGAGGCCTCCGCCGCGACAATCCGCCGCGCTCACGCCGTGCACCCGGTCACCGCGGTCCAGAGCGAGTACTCGCTCTGGACGCGGGATCCCGAGGCAGAGGTGCTGCCGACCCTGGCGGAGCTCGGCATCGGCTTCGTACCGTTCAGCCCGCTCGGCAAGGGCTTCCTTACCGGCACCGTCGACGCATCCACCGCCTTCATCGAGGGCGACATCCGTCGGCGTGTTCCGCGGTTCCAGGCTGAGAATCTCGCCGCGAACCAGAAACTCGTTGACCACGTCAAGAGCCTGGCCGAGGCAAAGGGTTCGACGCCGGGCCGGATCGCCTTGGCCTGGTTGCTGGCGCAGCAGCCGTGGATCGTGCCGATTCCCGGCACTCGACGTACCGAGCGCATCCGGGAGAACGCGGCGGCCACCCAGCTCGCCCTCTCCGCGGACGAGCGCTCCGACCTCGACAGCCTCGCCCAGCGCCTCGGAGTACGCGGCGACCGCTACAACGCAGAGCACATGGCGTACGTCAACCACTGATCACGACAAAAGGAAAATCATAATGACTGACAACAACTTCAAGCAGATCTTCCCGCTCGGGGCGAAGAACGACGCCTACGCCCAGTACTTCATCGGCCAAAGCTACCTGGCCCCGCTCGCCGGCGGGAATGTTCCCGTCAGCAACGTCTCCTTCGAGCCGGGATGCCGCAACAACTGGCACATCCACCACGGCACCGATGGCGGCGGTGACCAGATCCTGCTCTGCACGGCGGGCAGCGGCTGGTACCAGGCCGAGGGCCAGGACCCCGTCAGCCTGGAGCCGGGAACGGTGATCCACATCCCGGCCGGTACGAAACACTGGCACGGCGCGAAGGTCGACTCGTGGTTCTCCCACCTCGCCTTCATCACCCCTGGCGAGAACGTCAGAAACGAATGGCTCGAGCCCGTCTCCGACGAGCTGTACGGAGAACTGCGGAAGAACGGAGAAAAGGCATGAGCATCCTAAACGAGAGCTACACCCTGGCCAACGGCATCGCGATCCCCAAGCTGGGCCTGGGCATCTGGTTCATCGACGACGACAAGGCAGCTGCCGCGGGAATCCGACTTGGGCGATACGTGGACCCCGCAGCAGGTTGAGAAGATCGGCTCCACCGACGACTTCCACATCTCTCCATACCGCGATGACGGCACGACGCCCGGAACACCGACCTGGCGTCAACGACGCCCGGCCCGATCATTGGCACACGGCCGTCCGAGAAGACCTCCTACGGGGGACACCCGATCGGTGACGCCGGTACGTACCCCGATCGTCCGACGATCTGGACGGCTTGACGTGACTCATATCACCTGCCATGATGGTTGCTGGTTCTTTCGAGACCTGGGTATGTAACTCGCTTCGGGCGAGGCAAGGCTCAAGCTCTGCGACCTTCATCGGTCAACCGGCTTGGGCCTTTTTCGTGCCCTCAAACAGGATCACCTGAATCAGCTCAAGCCGCGTTGCCTCACCCCTCCGCCCAATCAAGGGCGGATCTGAGAACGCGAGGAAATCATGAGCAAGCAATACGCTCCCTTAGCCGCAGACATCGTGCGGCTGGTTGGCGGTAAAGCCAACATCACCGAGGCTTACCACTGCCAGACCCGGCTACGTTTCGCCCTTAAGGACGAGTCCGCCGTCGCGCTGGACGAGCTGAACGCCACCGAAGGCATCGCCAAGACCCTCTCCAAGGGCGGGGTGTTCCAGGTGGTGGTGGGAATGCACGTCAAGGACGTGTTCGACGAGGTGGAGCGTGAGCTCGGCGATCTGTCTGCCAACGCCAAGAACGACGACGGCGCAGCCAAGGGCAAGCGCAAAAACGTGGGCAGCGCGGTGATCGAGTTTGTCTCCAGTGTTTTCCAGCCCCTCATCCCCGCGCTGTCCGGAGCTGGTATGGTCAAGGCGCTCCTTGCCCTGCTCGTAGTGCTGAATCTGGTGTCCAAGGAATCCCAGACCTACGCTTTGGTCAACCTTTTCGCAGATGCGGTGTTCTACTTCCTCCCCGTGTTGCTGGCCTTTAGCGCAGCGCAGAAGTTGAAGATCAGCCCGATCCTGGCCGCCGCGGTCGCCGCCATGATGCTGCACCCCAACTGGGTCGCCCTGGTGACAAAGAAAGAGCCGCTCAGCTTCTTCGAGATCCTACCCTTCCCGCTGGTGAACTACTCAGGTGCGGTCATCCCGATCATCCTGGTGATCTTCGCCCAGTACTACGTGGAACGCAGTCTGACCCGGGTAATCCCGAAGTCCGTAAACCTGGTGTTCGTCCCCATGCTGACCTTCCTCATCATGGGCACTCTGGCCCTCGGCGTCCTCGGACCCATTGGCAGCATCCTCAGCGGCTACCTGGGTTCCTTCTTCACGTTCCTGAGCACCAACGCAGCCTGGGCACCGGCCTTGCTGGTCGGTGCGACACTTCCGGTCATGGTCATGTTCGGCCTGCACAACGGCATCGCCCCGCTCGGTGTCGTCCAGCTCGCCCAGACGGGCAAGGAAAGCATCTTCGGCCCCGGTGCCCTCGTCTCCAACATCGCTATGGGTGCTGCGTCCCTGGTCGTCGCTTTCCGAACCAAGGACAAGAAGACGCGTCAGATTGCCACCGCAGGCGGCATCACAGGCCTGATGGGCATCACGGAACCGATTCTCTACGGCATCGCCCTGCCCAAGCGTTACCCGCTCATCGCCGCCATGATCGGCGGTGGCGCGGGTGGCTTGTATGCGGGATTGACCCAGACGCACCGCTTTGCCACCGGCTCCTCCGGCCTGCCCGCCGTTCTGCTCTACATCGGTGACAACACGCTGGCGAACATGATCAACATCATCATTGCGCTGGTCATCTCCGCCATCGTCTCCGCCGTGCTGACCTTTGTCCTCTCGTTCAAGTTCGAAAAGCCCGCCGTCGAAACGGCCTCGGCAGCGGACGACGACGCGGCCCCGTCCGGTCGTCGCTCTGCCGTCCACGAGCGCGCTGTCGTCGCCGGTGGCGAGGGTGGCACGGCCACGCTCGTGCGCACCGAGACCGTGGAACTCGCGGCACCCTGCGCAGGCACCGTGGTCCCACTGGCCGAGGTCAGCGATCCGGTGTTCGCCTCCGGAGCCATGGGGCCCGGCATCGCCGTGGAGCCGTCCGAGAGCGTCATCGTCTCTCCGGTGAGCGGCACGGTGGCGGTGGCCATGAAGACCGGCCACGCCTTTGGTATCAAGACCGACGACGGCGTGGAGGTGCTGGTGCACGTGGGCATCGACACGGTGACCATGAAAGGTGAGGGTTTCCACGGCGCGCTGGAACGCGGCACCCGCGTGGAAGCCGGTCAGCCGCTCGTCACGGCGGACCTGGACGCCATCCGTGCGGCCGGCCACCCGGCCACCGTGCTGGTGGTGGTGACCAACGGTCCCAAGGACGCACCCGTGGAGCAACTCGAAGGCGGCTCCGTGGTGGCAGGCGCGGCGATCGCCGCCGTCGGCCGCTGATCCCCAAAGCCACGAAAGGAACCGCAGAATGCAGCACGAGCAGCTGACCCCGTTCCCCCGGGACTTCCTCTGGGGAGCTTCCACTTCCGCCTATCAGGTGGAGGGGGCCTGGGATGAAGACGGCAAGGGGCCGTCCGTGATCGACATCCACATGCACCGCCCGGAAGGAGTCACGGACTTCACCGTGGCCGCTGACCACTACCACCGCTATGCGGAGGACGTGGAGTTGTTCGCGGAGATGGGCCTGAACGCGTACCGCTTCTCCATTGCCTGGACCCGGATCATCCCGGACGGCGACGGCGAGGTGAACCCGGCCGGCGTCGCGCATTACCACCGGGTGATCGACGAGCTCCTGGCCAAGGGCATCGAACCCGTGGTGACCATGTACCACTTCGACCTGCCCGCGGCGCTGGACGCCCGCGGGGGCTGGTCGGAGCGGGCCACCATCGACGCCTTCGAGCGTTACGCCCGGGTCCTGTTTCAGGAGTACGGCTCCAAGGTGAAGTTCTGGCTCACCATCAACGAGCAGAACATGATGATCCTGCACGGCCGCGCCATCGGGACCACAGGGCGCAGCGGCGAGGTCTCCGGAAAGGAGCTCTACCAGCAGAACCATCACATGTTCCTGGCCCAGGCCAGGGCCATGGTGCTCTGCCACGAGCTCCTGCCAGGGGCGAAGATCGGGCCGGCCCCGAACATCGTGTCTGTCTACCCGGCCACCTGCGCGCCGGAGGACATCGTCGCGGCGGACGACTGGGACGCCATCCGCAACCTGCTCTATGTGGACCTGTCCGTCCGGGGCAGCTACCACAATCTGGCCTGGGCCTACCTCTGCGCCAAGGGCTGGGAGCCGGAGATCCTGGACGGTGACTTTGAGCTGTTGGCCGCCGCGAAGCCGGATTTCCTCGCGTTCAACTACTACTCCACCCAGACGGTCGGTGCGTCCCGCGGGGACTCTTCGGACATCCAGGTGCGGGGCGGGGACCAGCAGATCGTGCGGGGCGAAGTGGGCCTCTACCGTGCGGTGAAGAACGAGCATCTGCCCGTCAACGCCTTCGGCTGGGAGATCGACCCGGTAGGGTTCCGCACCACCATGCGCCGCCTCTGGGACCGGTACCGGCTGCCGCTCATCATCACCGAGAACGGGCTCGGTGCCTTTGACGAGCTGGTGGCCGGCAGGGTGCAGGACGACTACCGCATCGAATTCCTGAAACTGCACCTGGAACAGATCCGCCTGGCCATCAGTGACGGTGTGGACGTGTTCGGCTACTGCCCCTGGACGGCCATCGACCTGGTGTCCACTCATCAGGGCATCGCCAAACGGTACGGCTTCATCTATGTGGACCGCACGGAGGACGAGCTGAAGGAGCTGGAGCGGGTGCGGAAGGACAGCTTCTTCTGGTACCAGCGCGTCATCGCCTCCGGCGGTGAGCACCTGGAAGGCACGACCCCCGACGGCGGCGCGGTGGCCGACGTCGCGCGCTCCTCCTAAGGGCAAGCCCGCGGTGCGGGCACCGGTGGTGCGGGGCGTCCTGCCCCGCACCGCCCCATGATCTTTTGACGGAAGGAACGGTGAGACGTGCAAGTCAAGCGCGTGCTCAACAACAACGCGGTCCTGGCAGTCGATGACGACGGCAAGGACCTCGTGGTGATCGGCCGCGGCCTCGGGCACGGCCGCAGGCCAGGTGATGAGATCTCCCGCGAGGTGGCGGACCAGGTCTTCGTCGCGGCGGAGAACGCCAATCTGGAGCGGCTTGCCCGCTTCCTGGATGACATCCCCCTGGACTGTCTGAACGCAGCCGGCGAGGTTGCGGCGCTGGCGCAGGAGCGGCTCGATCTGCGGGTCAGCCAAGCCCTGGTGGTGCCGCTCGCGGATCACCTCAGCTTCGCCGTCGAACGGCTGCAAGAGGGGATCCCGGCTCAGTTCCCGCTGGCCTGGGAGGTCTCCCAGCTGTACCCGAAGGAGCTGGCCACGGGACGCGAGGCGCTGGGCCTGGTGGCGGCGTCCCTGGGGGTGAGGCTGCACGACGACGAGGCGGTGGCGCTGGCCATGCACTTTGTGAACGCGCAGTTCGCCACCGCGGGTATGGAGAAGGCCATGCAGATGACCGGTGTCATCGCGCAGGCATTCGCGCTGGTGGATAAGACTTTCGGCTTCACCGTGGACCAGCACTCCATGAACGCGGCACGCTTCGTCACCCATTTGAGATACCTGTTCAGCCGAGTCGCCTCGGGCAAACAGATCTCCGAGAAGTCCTCCGTGCTGGTGGACGCGATCATCCAGAGCCACCCGGAGGCCGTGGTCTGCGCCGCCAAGATCCAGTACCTCCTGGAAATGGGACTGGACACCAGCCTCACCCGGGACGAGGTCGCCTATCTGGCGTTGCACGTGGCACGGCTCGTGGCGGACGTGAATGAATACCGCTGAAAACAGCGACTACGCAACACCGCAGAAGGATTGATGGCAGACCTTGGCGCCAACGTTTTCCGTGGTCCATGACGCTGGAACAACGTCGAATGGCTCAGCGCACAGGCGCAGAGCCAACGGTTTCTAATGAGTTTCCCCCTCAAGATTGCTAAAAGACTAGGCCTCGAATTTTCGGACGCGGCTGATGGCGATCGCTATAACGCCCGTCACCAATGCCACCACAGCGAATACCCCGACGGCGCCGATGTCGATGCCTGTTGCGGGGAGGGCGTCCAAGAGTCGCACCGGGCGTGGATCGATCCAGACTGTCACGGAGATTCCTGCGTCGTCGGCGATCGAAGGGGCAGATGCCGGCAGGGCAGGTACGGGCCAGGTATGGGTGGCGCTCATGATGACGAACCCTCGGCTCGGCCCTCGGCGCGGGCTGCGTTGATGAGCTTCGTCACCCGTGCCTTGTTTCGGCGTCGGCCGAGCGCGAGGGACGTGAAGATGAGTGTCAATCCCACGATGCAAAGGATCTGCGACCAAGGTATCGCCCATACGATGACGGAGGTACGGACCGGAGGCGGGACCGCGCCGGAAGCCGCGTCCGCCGTCGGCGTGACGCTGAGGTCAATTGTGACGGGACCGAATGGCCATGCCTCTACAACATTCGTGGATTCCCGTCGTTCGCCGGGGAGGAGATCGCCACGCGCTCTGGCCGTCGACCCGTCAACGCTGTCCGTGAACGTGAACCGGGTGTTGCCACTGTTGACGGCACCATACTTCAGGGTTGCCGAGCCGGGGGCGAATGGATTCCATGACATGTCATAGCTTGCCTCGACGTCCACCACGTTCAGCTCCGGTTTCAGTTCGCCGGTGACTCGCGTCATCACCCGGAAACCTACTCTGCTCTCCACTCCCACTCGCGAACCCTCTTGCACGGTTCCGGTGCTCAACACCGAGGCGGCAATTCCCGCGGCATGGTCGCCGGGGGTGGCGTTTTTCGGGACGGTGATCGTGAACGGCACAATAGCGGTGGTGTGGGCTGCGACGCTGACTTTCGTCGCGACGCTGATCCATGTCCCGGCGTCGGTGGACGCCCGGTCGGCCGGGAGCATGTTGAACCGTCCCGTGGTGGTGAAGTAGCCGTCCGCAGCCGTTAGCGTGAAGGTTGTGTTCCGGCTGCCGAGATTGCGCAGGGCGAGGTGCTCGGTCGTTTGTTCGCCCGGGTTAATCGTGCGCTCGATCCATGAGCGGCCATCGGGTTCGGAGGCATTGGCCGGGCTGACTGCCCAGGTGACGGCGGGGTCTTGTTCACCGACATCGGTCCCGGATGCGGGAGCCATTGCGAGGAATGCCGCGGCGAGGATCGAAACCGGTGCGTCGAGCAGGTGACTCCGATTCGCCGATCTCTTTAATGGGTGACGCCTGTGACGGTCGATGACGCTCATCTTCTTCCGTTCCTGGTCGCTTCGTGGGCGTGGACTGCGTGTGCCGGCTTCGGCAGGCATCATTCGAATAGCCGAGGCCGGCACGCGCATCCATCGATGCGGTTACTCGAACAGGGACAGCGTCAGTTTTGAGGTGTATGCACCGGGAGTAACGGTTGACGGGACCCTGAGTGCGAGATCAGCGGTGGCGGTCCACTTTCCCTCGGTAGCCACGGCTCCGGAGTCCGCCGCCATGGCGAGGAGTTCCCGGTCGACCAAGCCCACATTCGCCGGGGTGTTGTCGACAGCCGAGGTCACCGGGTCGCCCTGCGCGACGAGTCCGGAAGCTCCACCGTCGATCAGGCGCGGCGCCCAGCCGAGATACCGCGCGCCGATTGTGCTCTTGCCGGCGCCGCCCGTGAAGTCTGTTGCGGTGCCGAGCACGTACCAGTGCGCGCCGGCCGGAATGGTATCGGCGGCTCGGGTATCGGTCACCGTCACAGTGGGGAGGGAGCCAGTGAATTGGCGGACGAGGTCGTTTGAGCCGTTCTCCGTGAGCGCGGCCGATGTGCCTGCTACGCTCAGCGCGAGGACGCCGGGTGGGTCGATCTTGGCGATCTCCACGGTGACGTCGACTTCGCCGTCGCCGTGCTGGACGTCGGCGGCGATGGCGGCGCTGCCGACATACGAAAGGATTATGGCTCCGGTTGTGGCTGTGACGATGCGAAGTCGGGTCGTGGTCTTGGACATGTTGAGTACTCCTGTTCTGGATTGCCCGTCTCCCGGGCATTGGACAGTGCGGTCGTTGAGTCCAGTGGGAGAGCCGGCGGGCTGGGGGGTGTCGGCTCTCCTACCGGGTTCGGTTAGCAGGTGCGGGCCGGGTAGGCGATCACCTGCGGGGTGCTGACGGCCACACCACCGACCACCGCCGAAACGGAAACCGTCACCTCACCGGCCGGGATGCCAGCCAAGCGCGTCGAAAACGCATGGAATGCATTCTTCCCCGCAGCCACCTCGGCAAAGGACTTCGCCCCATACGAGGAAGCGAACTTCACCGCCACGGGCACACCCTCACCATTGGCCGCCGACACAGCCAACAAAACCTTGCCCGCGACGCACCGACCATCCACCTTCACCGGAACCGAAAGACCCGCAGACGGTAACACCGTGACGTTTCCACTAGCGCCAAGAGGCTGCTCGATTCCGGGCGCCCGTGCGATCATCTGGTTCACCGTGTCGAACTGCGCAAGCCGGAGTTTCGAGCCAGCGTTCCAGGACCGTTCTGCCATCGCACGGAGCGGACCGCGGACTCCTGCGGCAACCTGGGCCTCGGTTTGCTCGGCTGGACGATCGCTCCAAATGGCGAACGACGCGCCGAGCAGTTGCGCCGGGTACGGCTGGGGGAGGGTTTGCGGACCTGTTTCGAGGTTCGGGAAGACTCCAGGGTGCCAGTTCCTGTCCCAAATCCTCGCTGCAGTGGGATATTTGTAGCCGGCGGCTTCACCGAGCACGTAGTAGAAGACCGAGTCATTGAAGTTGACGAGCTTGTACCCGCCGTCGAGCGCCTTTTGCAGTGGCGCCATGTTGGTGTCCCAATTCGTCCACCAGGTGATCTGCATGTCGGTTTCGAGGTTCACGACGTTGCCTCGCATCATGCCGTCGTTCCAGACCCGCACCGTAAACCCTTTGGACTCGATGTAGTCGCCCATGTCGTTGGCGAACGCGGTGAGCAGATCGAACCCGTTGGCGGTGGGACCGAACCGTTGCTTGGCGGCGTTGTCGAGGATCGGGTAGTCAGACATGCGGTCGAAGTCCACGAACTCGTCGGCGCCGAGGTTCCAATACGTCGAGCCGGCGAACAGCTCGGCATACTCGTCGATCAGTTCCTTCGCGAACGCTATGGCCTCCGGTTTGGTGATGTCGAGTGCACCGCGTACGTCCCTGCCCCAGACGTCTTTCAGCCGGAGCTCCGTATGCGCACTCAACGCCTGCATGAGGTGGCCCGGCATGTCCAGGGACGGAACGACCTGAATATGATTCGCTTTTGCGAGGGCGATGAGTTCGCGGACCTCGTCCTTCGTGAGGCGCTCCGCGGAGACGACTTCGGGATGGCCGTCGCTGGCAATGCGGAAGCCCTCGTTTTCGGAGAAGTGGAGCTGCAGGGTGTTCAGCCCCACGTAGCCCATGTCCCGGATCTGTGCTGCGATCCACTGCTTCGTATAGTATTTGCGGCCCACGTCGATGTGCAGGCTGCGTTCGCCCACCGAGGGCTCGCTGGACACATTGCCGGTGGGTATCTTGCCGCTGGCTTTGAGGTTCTGCAGAAGCTGGCGCGTTGCATAGAAGACCCCCTGGACGCCTTCTCCGGTGACGTCCACCCGGTTGGAGACCGCGATGGCGAACGACTCGGGTGAAGCGGTGCCGGCCAGATCGCCTTGCCGGAGCACGATGTCTCCGGGACGGATCTGGTTCTCGTCGCCGACAGCGATCTGCGGCGCCGCGGGGAGCGCGCCAGAGGCGGCGAGCTCGGCGCTAAATCGCTCAGCTTCCGCCTGGAGAAGTCCCTGCTGCTGCCTGAGCACAAAGAGCCGCGACGCGGCCGGGAGCTCGAGCGCTCCGCCGTCCAGCGTGAGCTGCGACGGCTGTGGGAGACCGGCCCAAGCAATACCGGCCTCGCTACCGTCGGTGGTCACGACGGCGTAGTCCACCTGCCCCGCTATGCCGGTTGCCGCGGGGTTCTTGTCTCCGGTCAGGCGCAGCTTCAGGGTGTGGCTTCCTTGCGGGAGCTTGCCGGTTCCGAAGATCAGGACCGAGCTGGTGGCGGTCGGCGCGTAGGCATCGAAACGGGTCTCGGGGCCGCCGTCGACGCTGAGGGCATAGATGCCGTGCGCGGGGTGCTTGCGCCCATGGAGTTCAGCGCCGGTACCGAAGAAAGAGAGCGTCACGGCAGCGTCCTTCTCTGCCGACCAGTGTTCGGTTCCGGCATACCAGCCGGTCGTCGGCAGTCCTTTGTCGGCGTTCCAGGCGCCGGTGTAGGCGAAGGAGTTCTCGCCGGACGTCGTTGCATCGTCGATCTGATACGTCAACCCGTCCGCGTTCGCAGCGTGTCGGTCATCCATGGCGGTCAATCCGGTTGCGGCAAAAAGGGTCGCAAAGGCTGCAACGAGAACGTGGCGCAGCGACCGTACTCGGGTCTTCGTCGGGGAATGGGGTGCTGTATGCATGAAATCACCATCGTTTTGAGCGAGCGAGGATGCCGAAGCAGGGACTCGAAGCCCGCGGTTGGGTGGAATATCATCGTCCGTCCGGGCAGCGGGGTCTCCGCGCGCGGCCTTGCACGCCGTCCGCCTGATGGGCTGGCGGTTGTCTAGAACTATAGTGAGTGACTAAATTAAGTCAAGACTTTGTGTGCCAGCAGCGCCGAGTAGGGTAGGCAAGGACCGAACGGGTATCAGGAAGTTGGGAGAAATAGTGGAGCTCCTTCGAGCGCGCACAGTCGACGGGCCGGCCGCAGGAGACTCCGGACGGCTGGAGATGCGCCGCGGCCACTTGCGCGCCGCTCTTCAGCTGGTCGTGCAGGGCGACGGGCGGATGACCCGCGCCGAGATCGCCCGCCGCTCGGGGCTCACGTCGGCGACGGTCTCCTCGCTGCTCACAGAACTGATCCGAGATGGCTACGTCCAGGATGGCCGGCAAGCAGTGAGCACCGGTGGCAAGCGCGCGACGACCCTGAAGCTCGACCGCGAGCGACACGGCATCCTTGTCGTCACGCTCAGGCCTCTCGTGGTCCGTGGCGCGATCCTCAATCTCGCGGGAGAGGTCGTCTCTGAACGAAGCGATCGCCTTGAATCCGGAGTGACCCCGGAGGACGTCGCCCGGTTTGTGGAAGAGTTCATCGGCGACACCGAACGAAATGTGCTCTGCGTGGGCCTCCAGGTTCCCGGCACCACAATTCATGGCCGAGTTGTGGAGAGCGTGCAGCTGGAATGGTACGACGAACCGGTTGCAGAAGTCGTAACGGCTGCAGTCGGTGTTCCGTGCGTCATTATCAACGATGCTGACGCAGAGGCGCTCAGCGAGTCCATCTCCTCACCAGAAGCGGCTGAGAACAGCCTGTTTATCCATCTGGGCGAAGGCATCGGGGCTGCGATCATCCGGGACGGCGAGGTTATGGTCGGTCCATCTGGCCGCGCGGGTGAGATCGGGCATGTGCGTGTTGTCTATGAAGGTTCGCGCAACGTTTGCCGGTGCGGATTGACGGGGTGCCTCGAGTCGACATCGTCCCTGACCGCGATGCTCGGGCCAGCCTTTCGCGACGAATCGAGTTTCGAAGAGGTCCGGCAGCTAGCCGAAACGGCTGGAGCGCAGGAGCATCTCGCAGACGGAGCCAAGGCACTCGCACGGGCGATCCGTCTTATCTGCGCCGCATTCGATGTCGCAGAGGTAGTTCTCGGCGGCTCAGCGCCTGCGTTGGGCGCCACATTCATCTCCGACGTCACGGACGATCTCGAGATGTACCCTGCAAAAGGCGCCCGGCTCGCCTTCGTCCGATTCGCACAATCGTCAAGTCCGTTCAATGGCGTGGCTCAATATGCCCTCTCGCAACTCCTCGGGGTTCGCTGGAGCAATCCGCCGGCCCAGCCTGACGCCGCATTGCGCTGAAAGGCCCGCGCGACTGACGCGGCTGGTTCAAGCAAGGTGCGGTTTCCGCTATGATTGATTGTTGGCCCGGCACTGGGTATCTGTTTCCGGTGCGCGGACCGAATCCATTCATACCTGGCAGCTGGCAAAATCCAGTTGCGTGAACAAAAGGTCCCATTATGAAGTCTGATATCCACCCGAAGTACGAAGCTGTTGTATTCAACGACCTGGCTTCCGGCGTCAAGTTCCTGACCAAGTCCACCGTGTCTTCTTCCAAGACCATCGAGTGGGAAGACGGCAACACCTACCCGGTCATCGACGTCGAAATCTCCTCGGAGTCCCACCCGTTCTACACGGGCAAGCAGCGCATCATGGACTCTGCAGGCCGCGTCGAGCGCTTCAACGCTCGCTTCAAGGGCTTCGGCGGCAAGAAGTAATCAACTTCACCTCCAAGCTTCTGTGAAAGCCCGCACCCGCCGTATCTTCGGTGGCTGCGGGCTTTTGCGTTTTCCGGCAGGATGGAAACCATGACTTCCAGCATGGCATTCCAACACGACAATCCCCGGCTCCATGGCGAATACAAGGTCCCCGGCGGAAAGCTCGTGGTGGTCGACCTCGACGTCGTGGACGGGCGGTTCGCGCGCGTCTCGCTCAGCGGCGACTTCTTCCTGGAACCGGACGAGGCCCTGCTGGACATCAACCGATCGCTCACGGGCCTCCCGGAAGGTTCGACGCCGGCAGAGATCTCCGCGGCCGTCACCGCCGCATTGCCCGCCGACACCGTCCTGTTCGGCTTTTCCGCCGACGCCGTCGCCGTCGCTGTCCGCAGGGCGCTGTCCAAGGCCACCTCCTGGTCAGACCACGAGTGGGAGGTCATCCCGCCGTCGGTCCTCCCCACGCACCTCAACGTGGCGTTGGATGAGGTTCTCACCGAACAGGTCGGGGCGGGGCTCCGCAACCCCACTTTGCGCTTCTGGGACTGGGAAGAGCCGTCGGTGGTGATCGGCAGCTTCCAGTCTTTCCGCAACGAAGTGGATCCCGACGGCGTCGCGCGCCACGGCATCACGGTGGTCCGCCGCATCAGCGGCGGGGGAGCCATGTTCATGGAGGCCGGAAACTGCATTACCTATTCGCTCTACGTGCCACAGAGCCTGGTGGATGGCATCAGCTTTGCCGATTCCTACGCGTTCCTGGACGCGTGGGTCATGGCTGCCCTGGAAAAACTGGGCATTAGCGCCTTCTATGTCCCGCTCAATGACATCGCCACGGAGCAGGGAAAGATCGGCGGTGCCGCGCAAAAGCGCCTCGCCAACGGCGGCATGCTGCACCACGTCACCATGAGCTACGACATCGACGCCGACAAGATGGTCGAGGTCTTGCGCATCGGCAAGGAAAAGCTTTCCGACAAAGGCACCCGCAGCGCAAAGAAGCGCGTCGATCCACTCCGTCGGCAAACCGGGCTGGCGCGGACGGAAATCATCAAAGCCATGCAAGAGGTCTTCACCGAACGCTACGGCGCCATGGAGTCCCGCATCACCGACGCCGAATTGGCAACGGCCCGGGAGCGGGTGCAGTCAAAGTTCGGTACTCAAGAATGGCTGCACCGCGTTCCCTGACCAGCCCCACGAGGCCTCGAGAAACCCTAGCCGGCGGCTTGGGCCGCCAGGGCGCGGAACAAATGGCTTCGCTGCTCAATGACGATGCGCCGGAGCGCACGCGGAGCTGCCGTGTGGGCGCTGAGCCAATCGTCCGTGCGCCGAAGCACCGGATGGTCTTCCGGGGCCATGCCGCCCTGCAGATCCTGGGTTGAGGGGAACAGGCCCCGAACAATCCGGCCCGCTATCTCGATGCTCCGGGACTGCCAGACATCCTCCAGGCAGTCGAAGTACGGTTCCGTGAAGCCGTCCAGGAGCCCTGACGGGGCAAGGGAGAACCCTGCGATTGTCGCGCTCAGAATCTCGTTGGAGAGCCCGGTGTCGTTGACTGCGGCATTCCATGCGTCCGTCTTGACGGCGGCATCGGGACGGGCAGCTGCGGCGAGTGCATGGCCTTCGCGTCCCGCTGCGGTGCGGTCGAGGGCGAGTTCGGCATCCAGTTCCGATAGCGTGGCCGCTCCGTTGGCTGCGAGTGCTTGCCACAGGCTCCACCGGAGATCCGCATCCACCGTCAGGCCGTCCACTATGACGCTTCCGGAGAGAATGCCGCGGAAGAACTCGACGTAGGCGCTGTCATGCCGCGACAACTCTGCCAGGGTCCTTGCCCACGCAAGTTGCTGGTCCGAACCCGGCTCGCAGGTCCGCAGCTGCACCGCGCCGGCCGCCATCAGGCTCTCCCGGACCTCATCGCGCTGCGGAGCCGGGACGTAGCGCTCGACGGCGGTCACCGCGTTGCCCAGAACGTTCAGGAGGACGCCGATCCCCGACTCGGCAGGAGCGAAGCGTTCGACGGCGGCGACGTACAGCGCCGCCGGGGTAACGGCATCGCGCGCTGAATCCCACAGGGCTGTCCAGCACAATGCCCGGGCCATGGGATCGCTGAGCCGGTCCAAGGAAGAACGTATCGTTGCTTCGGACCCCGCATCCAGGCGGACCTTGGCATAGCTGAGGTCGTCGTCGTTGACGAGGAGCAGGGCCGGGCGCGGCTTGCCCGCGAGTTCCGCCACGGTGGTGTCGGCGCCGTCGACGTCGAGCTCGATGCCCTCTGTCCGGAGCAACTGGCCGCCGTCGTCAAAGTTGTAGAGGCCGATCCTGAGCCTGTGCGGCCGGTGTTCCTGCTCGCCCGTGATGGGGTCCACGGAGTCCTGGCGCAGGTTGATCGCGGCCATGGCGTCGCCGCTGCCGGAGATCTCGGCCGCAAGGGTGGAGATCCCCGAGGTCTGCAGCCACTGCCGGGCCCAGATGCCAAGGTCCCGGCCCGATGCTGTGCCCAGGGCTTCGAGGAGGTCGGCCAGTGACGTGTTGCCGTACTCGTGATCCTTGAAGTAGCGTCGCGAGCCGGCAATGAACGCCTCGAAGCCGACGTAGGCCACCAATTGTTTGAGGACGGATGCGCCCTTGGCGTAGGTAATGCCATCGAAGTTCTGCTTGGCGGCTTCCAGGTCGGGAATGTCCGCCACGATGGGGTGGGTCGTGGGCAACTGGTCCTGCACATATGCCCAGGACTTGCGCTTGTTCGCGAAATTCACCCAGGCGCTGTCCCAGTCCGTGGCCTTGTCCACGCCGAGGGTGCCCATGTAGTCGGCGAAGGATTCCTTGAGCCAGAGATCATCCCACCAGGTCATGGTCACGAGGTCTCCGAACCACATGTGGGCCATCTCGTGCATGAGGGTGTTGGCTCGGGCTTGGTACTGGGCATCGGTGGCCCGCGAAGTGAAGACGTACTTCTCCGTGAAGGTGACGAGGCCGGGATTTTCCATGGCACCAAGGTTGTACTCGGGCACGAACGCCTGATCGTACTTCCCCCACGGGTACGGATAGTCGAAGAGATCGTTGAAGAACTCCAGGCCGTTCTTCGTCAGCCGGAAAAGCTCAGCGGAATCGAAGGACTCTTGCATGGATGCGCGGCAATAAAGCGCCAGCGGAACCTCAAGGCTGGTCCCGTCGTCGAGCGTCTTGCTCCAGTGGTCCGTGGCGCGGAAATAGGGACCGGCGAGGACGGTGGTGATGTAGGTGGACATCCGCTTGGTGGTGGCGAAGTCCCAGCGGCTCGTGGCCGGATCGCTCGTCAGTTGCGTCCGGGCGAGCTCGGCGCCGTTGGAGGCCACGTGCCAGGCGGAGGGCGCCATGACGTGGAAGGTGAATTCGGCCTTCAGGTCCGGCTGTTCGAAATTCGCGAAGACGCGGCGGGCATCCGCCGGTTCGTATTGCGTGTAGAGGTAGCTCTGCCCGTCGGCGGGATCGACGAAGCGGTGCAGGCCCTCTCCGGATCGGCTGTAAAGGGCCGTTCCGGTGACAGTGACCTGGTTCTCAGCCTGGAGATTTTGGAGGTGGATCCTGTCGCCGTCCACTACTTCGGCGATGTCGAGCCCTTTTCCGTTGAGGAAGACGCTGTGTACGCCGCCGTGGATGAAATCCAGGAACGTGGAGGAACCAGGCTTGGCAGAGAAGTTGATGACGCTGCGGCTCGTGTACCCCGGCACGCCCGCATCGGCGGCTTCGCGGACGTCAAGGGAGACATCGTAGCTGTGGGTGCTGATCAGGGCTGAACGGGTGGCGGCCTCAGCGCGCGCCAGGTTGTGATTCGACACCCAGCTATCTAATCATGAGGAAGGCGGCGCCCCAGCCCGACAGGGCGATCAGGAACCCGGGGCCACGCAGCACGATGCCTGCCCGCATGTGGTGCTTGCCGGCGAAGTCCAGGACCGGACGGGCGCGTCCGGCAGCCCATGCCGCCGTGCCCGGTATATTTGCAGCTAACAAACCCAGCGCTACAGCGGCTGTCATGGCAGGGATGGGGGAAGCAGGGCATGGACAATGAAGGCAAGTCCCGTGGCTGCCACTGCCATGACAATCCCGTCTCCCAATCGGGAGACGGGGGCCGGAAAACGCTTGGGGTGCATTCGTCAACCTTGATGCGTGCAAGTGCCGAAATGCGAACCGGTGCACACCCGGTGCCGCAACATGCAGAACGCGAAATGCGTTCGTAATCGAAAAGGTGATTGTCTGAGTCCCATGTCAGAGCTATTCCGGGATTACTCCGAGGCCGCCGCCCGTTCCGGCGCCTACGACGAAATGTTCGCCCCGGGCACCGTTGCCCGAAAATCCTATGGCCAAGTGGACGGCGCACTCCGCGAGCTTTCGCTTGCCGATGTGAGTGCGCGTGCGGAGTCGATGGCGCGGACGTTCCTGGACCGGGGGGTGACGTTCGATTATGCGGGGGAGGAGCGTCCGTTCCCGTTGGATATCGTGCCGAGGGTGATTCCGGCTGATGAGTGGGATGTTCTGGAGCGTGGGGTGGCGCAGCGGGTGCGGGCGTTGGAGGCGTTCCTGGATGATGTGTACGGGCGGATGGCGGTGGTCGCGGACGGTGTGGTGCCGCGGGCGTTGGTGACCACGAGTGCGCATTTCCACCGTGCGGTGCATGGTTTCGA
>NZ_JBFRGF010000057.1:0-26443 GCF_052115205.1 Arthrobacter sp. 2RAF6
GTCCCAGGTGCCGTCGCCGCTGTAGCGGCGGTGGCGCTTCCAGATCGTCTGCCACGGCCCGAACTCAGCAGGAACATCGCGCCACGGGATCCCGCACCGGAACCGGTAAATGATGCCCTCCACGACACGGCGGTCATCCCGAAACGGCCKTCCACGCCGGCCCGAGGACGAAGGCAGCAACGGCTGAATCCGGGCCCACTGCCCATCAGTCAAAACAGAAGTACGAGACACCCTTCGAGCATCCCTCACCACCGTGCCAACATTTAGGAGACACGCTCTAGTCGGTCATATGTGAGCGGGCGTTGGCTTAGTTGGCTGCGGTGAAGCGGGCGCGGCGGTGGGCCGGAGTTTCGATTTCGTCCAGCATGGCGACGGCGTAGTCCTGGGTGGAGATGGTGTTGCCGGCTGGAGAATCCTTTGCGGTGGAGTAGACGCCCGTGCGTTCGCCAGGCTGGATGACGGGCGCGGGTGCGAGTACGGTCCAGTCCAGGTTCTCGGGAGCTTCTTTGACGGCGGCGAAAGCTGCGGCCGCCGTGGTTGCCTCGGCCTTGTAGGCCTCAGGGAAGTCGGGCAAATCGAGGAGGCGGACGCCGTCGATCTCCAGCGTGCCTGCGCCGCCGACGATCATGAGGCGCGTACCTTCGGCGTTGCTGTAGGCGGTGTCCATTGCCGCAAGCCATTCTCCATGGTCGCCGCCGGTGCGGCTCGGGCCGGTGGCGAGAATGACGGCGTCGTGCTCTTTGGCGATCTCTGCGAAGCTCTGGCCATCAGCGAGATCGGCGGCGAGGGCCTTCGCTCCAGCAACCTCTGAGCCCTTGCGGGAGATTGCGGTGACTTCGTGGCCGCGGGTGAGGGATTCGTTGACGATCTGGCTTCCGACCATGCCTGTTGCGCCGTAAACTGCGATTTTCATGACTCTCCTTGGGTTGCTATCCTTGCAATATGAAAACAGTATCTAATTGATACTGATAGCTTCAAAGGAACTTAGTTACCTCATGGATACCAATGATCTGCCAGCAAACGTCCTCGACCCTGATTGCCCGTCGCGAGTGATCTTTCAGCGCATCGGCGACAAATGGGCCTCGTTGGTAGTCCAGGTCCTCGCCGACGGACCCATCCGTTTTTCCGAGCTTCGCAAGATGGTCCACGTGGTGACGCCAAAGGTGCTCACCCAGACTCTTCGCACCCTGGAGCGCGACGGTCTCATCACCCGGACTGTCCACGCGCAGGTGCCCCCGCGCGTCGACTATGAACTGACCGAACTTGGAGCTTCCTTGCTGGAGCCATTGACCCTACTGCGTCTTTGGGCGGAGGACCACGTGCCCAGCATTCTCAAGGCCCGCGACGCCTATGACGATGCCCAGGACGAGGCCCTCATCGGGGGCTGACCCTTCCGGCCTTCGCCAACTGACTCGCAGTAAGTGTCGTTTTGAGGGCTCAGAACGACTACTGCGTGGGCCCACGCCGCTAGGAGTGCGCTGAACTAAGTGCTTTTCGGGGCTGGTCCGGGCTGGCCCTGTGTGCGTGGGCGGAACCTTCGGGGGCGGGTCGTTTTTGGTGTGCCGGGCTTTTGGCGCTTTGTAGCCGGGTCTGGCGGCCTGTTTTGTCGGGCGTCGGGCGTGGGTCGGGCCCGGTGTCTTATGCGGTGGCCCATGATCCGTTTTCGTTGGTGAGTCCGAGCTTCAGGAGGCGTTTGAGGTTCACCGCGGCGATCCGCAGCTGCCACCAGGCATGGTTCTTCGTGGCCCCGCGGTAGCGCAGGCGCCGGTTTCCTTTCACGAGCCATGCGATGGAGCGTTCGACCATGGGCCGGTGGCGTGTGTAGTCGGCTTGGAACCCGTGGTCCCGGGCTGCGGCGCGGTGCTCGCGCATCAGCGCGTGCTCGGGATGCAGCTCGATCTTCCGGCCTCGGGCTGCGGTGGTGCAGCGGGACCGCAACGGGCAGCCGGTGCAGCCTGCGCCGAACGTTGCCCGTCCCTTCGTGGTGATCGTTCTTACCAGCCCGTTGGGGCAGGTCAGTGTCCCGGCCTGGTCATCAAAAGCGAAGTCATCGATCGTGAACCCGCCCTCGACCGCCGTGGCGAGGGGCTTGGGCTTGATCAACGCCGTGTGTCCCGCTGCGGCCAGGGTCCTGAGCAGTTCCCCGGTCCCGTATGCGGAGTCCGCCAGCACCTGAACCTGTCCGGTGATCGTCGGATCCTGCCCCAGCAGCACGGCGCAGGCTTCGGCGTCGGTGGCGCCCTGCCCGGCGGCTTTGGTGAGCACGGCCGCGGTCACCAAACCCGTGTCGGGTTCGATCACGATGTGCCCCTTGTATCCGTCCCGGCGGTCCTCCCGGGTCTTATGAGCATGCCGGGCCTCCGTGTCCACGGTCGAGATCACCCGGTCAGGGGCGACCTTCCGTGCGATCCGCCACCGCCCGTCGGTGCCGTCCGAGCCGTCCGCGGGTTCGACGTCCTGCCCAGCCACCAGCGCCAGCAGCGCGTACGCATCCGCTGCCTTGCCGTCCAGAGTCTCCGGATCCACCGCGGCCAGCAGTGCCAGTGCGTCCGCCACGAGGGCTGAGACCAGTGAATCCTTCGCGTCCGGATCGTCCCAGGCAATGTCGGGTTTGCCGGTACGGCTGTAGTCATAACCGGTGGCATGAGCGGCAGAGAGCTCCTTGCCGCCGGGCACGTCGCGGCCGAAGCGGCGGATCGCGGCAATCAGCTGCGTGACCGTGTCCTGCCGGGCGACTGCGTCATCGAGCTCCGTGGAATCCACCGCCCGCCGGCGTCGGCCCTTGAGGATCCCGGTTTCGGCGACGACTTCGGTGATCGCGTCCATGATCCGATGCGGATTCGAACTCGCGGCGAGCCGTTTACGCCAATATGTCAGGGTGGTTGGGTGGAACGCGGTCTCGTTCAGCCCGTAACCACACGCGGCTTTCCACCGCAGGTCATACGTCAACGCTTCCGCGGTCTCCCGGTCCGAGAGGCCCTGCAATGCCTGGAGCACCAAGACCGAGCCGATCACCGGCGCCGGCACCGACGGGCGCCCCCGTCCCGACGGGAAGAGATCCTCCATCATCGAATCCGGAAACAACCGTCCCCGGTTTCCGGCCAGGAACGCGAAAACGCTGCCCGGGACCAACAACTCCCCGGCCAGCGCCTCCACATCCAAATACCCGCGTTGAGCATCCTCACGACCCTGCATGAAACCAGTCTTAAATCACCGGTCTCGAAAGTCCAACAGGCGCGCTTAACCCAGCAGATTATTCAGCGCACTCCTAGGGTTCCCTGGCCGAGCTTGCGAGGCGAGGGTGGCGGTGGGGACTAGTTGGGCCGACGGGTACGCCCAAACCGAGGCGTCCGTCCCGCATGGTTGCGACCGAATCGGTGAGCGGCAGGAACTCGGTGTCGTGCGTGACCATGACGGTCGCCGTCGCGAATTCGTCCGTGACCCGTCGCAGCAACCGCACGATCGATTCACTGCGCTCGTGATCCAAAGCTGCCGTCGGCTCGTCGACAAGAAGCACTCGGGGCTGGCCCATGAGCGCCCTCGCGATGTTCACGCGCTGGCGCTGGCCTCCGGAGAGCTGGTGCGGCCGCTTGTTGAGCGAAGTCCCGAGCCCGACGACGTCGAGCAGCTCCGTGGCGCGCTTGCGTGCCTTGGCGGTGGGCTTCCCCCGGAGGTGGTCGCCGATGATCAGCTGCTCGACGGCGGTCAGTGAAGGCAGGAGATTGGGTTGCTGGAAGATGATGCCGACTTTTTCCCGGCGCAGGGAAGTGAGTTCGGTGTCCTTGAGTCCGGTGGCATCCGCGCCGTCGATCACGACGAGCCCCGAGCTTGGCCGGACCAGTGTTGCCGCCACGGCCAGAAGCGAGGACTTCCCTGAGCCGGAGGGGCCCACGAGGGAAAAGAATTCGCCGGCGTCCACGCGGAGATCCACGGCGTCCAGGGCCTTGAGGGTGGAGTCTCCGTCGGGGTATTCCAGGGTGACGTTGACCAGGTTGAGTACGGGATTCATTGATATGCCTTTCGTGGAATATTGTTCGGAAATGGCTTAGTTGCCGCCGAGGGCGATCAGCGGATCCACTCGGGTGATGCTGCGTACGGCAACCGCTGCACCGCCAAGGCCTAGGATCACGATCCCGGCAATCGGGACGAGCGTAGTCAGCGGAGTTACTAGGAACGGGGCCGCCTTGGCAGCGAAGAAGCCGCCCAGAACGCCAAGGCCGCCACCCAGTCCCGCCCCGGCGAGCAAGACGATTCCGGCTTGGACCAGCGCGTCCCGCACTACGTAGCCGGACGATGCACCCATGGCTTTGAGCACCGCGATGTCGCGTGTGCGCTGAACAGTCCAGACGGTCAGGAAAGCCACGATGACAAGAGCCGAGATGCCGTAGAGGAAAGCCTGCATCAGCATCAGGGAGCCGTTTTCGCTCTTGTAGGAGCCGAGGGCCTGGAACGAGCCACTGGGAGTGGCACTGACAGTGCCGGCCGCCGCATTGGCTACAGCGACGTCCACGGAGGCCCCGGCGTCGTACGTCACGGCGAGAACCGTTCCGATGGATTCCCCGACAGGAATATGTGCCAGCTTCCGCCAGGTAGGCAGGGAAGTCCAGACGACTCCGGTGTGCGAATACCACTCGTCCTGGGTAACGGCGGAAACCGTCAGGATGGTACCGCCCACGGTTACCCGGGTCCCGGTATTCAGAGAGAGTTCCTTCGCCAAGGACTCCCCGACCACCACCTCGCCTTCTTTTACCGCCACCGGCGAGATCCCGCCGTCGGCCCCGAAGACCGCGACGTTGGCAGTGCCCGAAGCATTGTTGGAGGAATCCAGGGACTGAAACCGCGTCTGGCTGATACCGACGGCTTCGGCAGAAGCAACACCGGGCCGGTTCCGCCAAGCTTCGAGCTGTTGGTTGGAGACTTCCGATTCCGTATAAGACGCCTTGGCCTCGCTCCCGGCGGGCGCGCCGAAGGCGATTTGCTGCGCTGGAAGGTCTGCAATGGCCGACGTCGACTGGTTGCCGAGGCCCGCGGTCAGCCCGGAGAGCATGACGAGGAGGAGTGTGATGAGGGCGACGACGCTTCCCATGAGGGCGAAGCGGCCTTTGGCGAAGCGGATATCGCGCACTGCGAGAAACATGGAATTCCTTTGGTTCGGAGGCGATCTTTTGATCCTGTTTCAACTCTCCGGGCATTGGACGCGTGCAACATCGGGAAGTGGATGGACTCATCCGATCGCCTTGGTTGACCCGCGGATCAACCGTTTGGTTGATTGGGCCCGAATACCGCGGAACCGGGGTAAAAGTGTCGGCGGGCGAGGCTACGCTGGAGGGCATGCAGGCAGACGATTCGCCGCAAGCCCCGGCGCAGCCCAGCGGGCCGGCGCAGCCCAGCGGGCCGGCGCAGCCCAGCGGCTCGGCGCAGCCCAGCGGGCCGGCGCAGCCCAGCGGCTCCGCCGTGATATTGCGCGTCCTGCGCGTCAGCCTGCACGTCGGTTTTGCGGTGCTTCTATTGGTGGCGGTCCTCAGGCTTGCGGTCGCGGGACTTTCCCCGTTCGCCACCGGTTCCGGCCTCGGTCTTGCGCTGCTACTGGCCGCCGTCTACCTCGTGGGGACGGTTCTCGAAAAAAGGCACGCCGGCAATCCTGAGCGTTTCGATCCGAAGTCATACGCGCGCTGGTGGCTCGCCGTCGTTGGTTTCCTGTGGTTGCTGCTCATGCTCATCAGTCCGGACTTTGCTTGGATAGCTTTCCCGTTGTTCTTCCTGCAGCTGCATGTCTTGCCCCGGCGGTTCGCCCTGCCAGCCATAGCTGCCAGCACCGCACTCCTGATCGCGGCCATGTGGTTCCATAACCGTGGTGCCGGGGCGGATGCTTTGCAACTTGCCATGGTCCTCGGGCCTGTTTTCGGGGCGGCCTTCGCGGTTGTCACCGGCCTGGCGTATCGGGCGCTGTACGTCGAGGCAGAGAACCAACGACTCGCCGCTGAGGAATTGCGCCGCACCCGGGCCGAGCTGTCACGCAGCCAGCACGACGCCGGCGTGCTGGCTGAGCGCGAAAGACTCGCCCGCGAAATCCACGACACCCTGGCGCAGGGATTCTCGAGCATCGTCCTGATGGGGCGCTCGGTGGAGAAAGCCCTCGACGCCGGTGACAACGCCGCGGCCCGCGACCGCCTCAGGACAGTCCGGGAGACAGCAGCCAGCAACCTGGCGGAGGCCCGCAATTTTGTCCGCGGACTCGGGTCCCCGGAGTTGGCCGAATCCACCCTGGCAGACACCCTCCGGCGCCTGTGCACCAAGACCGAGGCCGAGGCCGCCGCACGTGGAGCCACGTTGCGTTGCCGCTTCGAGCTCCAGGGCACGCCGGTGGCGCTTCCCAACCCTTACCAGACCACCCTGTTGCGGGCGGCTCAGTCTTCCCTGGCGAACGTGTGGGCGCATTCCCGGGCGAGCACCGCCGTCGTCACCCTTTCCTTCCTGGACGCCGAGGTGACCATGGACGTGTTCGACGACGGCGCGGGGTTCGATCCCGCAGCGGCCGCTGCCGCGGAAATCCGTGGCGACGGAACCGGCGTCGGGCTCAAAAGCCTGCGCGAGCGGCTCGCGGCCCTGAATGGAACGCTCGACGTCGAGTCTGCTCCCGGTGAGGGAACCGTGGTGGCAATCCGGCTGCCGCTGGGTACTGGCAACCCAACTTTGGAGGCATCCCCATGACCAACAACATCAGGGTCTTGCTCGTTGACGATCATCCCGTGGTCCGTGCGGGGCTCCGCGCCATGCTTGCCGACTTCGAAGGCGTCCAAGTGGTGGCGGAAGCGGCCGACGGCGGAGCTGCATTGGCGGAACTGTCGAAGCTCCACACCCTCGGCGAACCCGTGGACGTGGTCCTCATGGACTTGCAAATGGGCTCGGGGATGGACGGGGTTACCGCCACCGGCAAGATCAAAGCCGGTGAAGCCGGAACTCCCCCGCCGCCGGTCCTGATCCTGACCACGTATGACAACGACGCCGACATCCTCGCCGCAGTAGAAGCCGGTGCTAGCGGATACATGCTCAAAGACGCGCCACCCGAGCAAATCCGGCAGGCCGTGGTGTCTGCCGCAGCGGGTCAGACGGCCCTTGCGCCCGAGGTTGCCGCGCGGCTCATGGGACGGATTCGCAATCCGGTGGACGCCCTGAGTGCGCGTGAAGTCCAACTCGTGGAGCTCCTCGCCACCGGGATGAGCAACCGCGCGATGGCGAAGCAACTCTTCATTTCCGAGGCCACGGTCAAGACCCATTTGGTGCACATTTACGGCAAGCTGGGCGTCGACAACCGGACGGCGGCCATCGCGGTGGCAACCCAGCGCAGGATCATCCGGAGCCAATAGGATTCGCGCGCCGGAACCATCACAAAAGCGCAACGTGCTGTGATTTGTATCATTCCTGTCGGCCCAAGAAGGCATAATGGCGCAAATGGGGAAAACCAAGAATCTTGTCCTGGGGCTTGCCGCCCTGATGATTGCCGGTTCGCTGGCCGCTTGTGATGACGGCCGCTCGGGGGCGGAGGGTGCGGCCAAGCAGCTCGCGTCGTCCCTCGCAGCGCTCGACGTCGGATCGCTCGCCGTTGACGGCAAAGATGCCGCAGCGGCAAATGAGCAGCTCAAGTCTGTGTTTGCGGCCCTTGATCCGGCCAAGCCTTCCGTTGAAAGCGGCGCGGTGAAGCTCGACGGCGACAAAGCGTCGGTCCCGCTCAACTTCACGTGGAAGATCGGAACCGCGGAGTGGAAGTACACCTCCCAGGCCGCACTGAAGAAATCGGGCGACAAATGGGCCGTCCAGTGGACGACGACACTCCTGGAGCCGGACCTGAAGGACGGCGAAGTCCTGGACAAAACGGTCACTCCTCCGGCCAGGGCGGAAATCCTTGGTGCCGGGGACGCCAAATTGATCAGCTACCGTCCCGTGGTTTACGTCGGCATCGACAAGACCACGATCGGATCCGCGGATCCTGCAGCTTCGGCGGCGAAGCTCGCGCAACTGGTCGGAGTGGACGAAGCCGCGTATGTGAAACAGGTCCAGGCATCCGGCCCGCAGGCTTTCGTCAGCGCCATCACCTTGCGTCAGGACGGCCGGACGATCACTGACCAGCAGATTGCTGCGATTCCGGGTGCCCGTGGCATTCCTGATTCCCTGCCTTTGGCACGGACACGTACCTTCGCCCGTGCCGTGTTGGGCACCGTCGCCGAGGCAAGCGCCGAACAGATCCAAAAGGCCGGGGGTGGCCTTAAGGCCGGAGACGTCGTCGGGACCGGCGGCCTTGAGGAACAATACGACAGCCAGCTGCGTGGCCAGGACGGGGTCTCCATCAAGGTCCGCCCGCAGGGCATGACCGACGACCAGATCAAGGCCGCGAAGCCCGATCCCCGCCGAGTGCTTTTTTCCGTCGATACGAAGCCCGGCGATCCGTTGAAGACCACCCTGGATCCGCGCTTGCAGCAGCTCGCCGAAGACACCTTGGCGGTCGTTGGCCCGGCCTCGGCCATAGTGGCGCTCCGCCCCTCCACCGGCGCCGTCCTCGCAGCGGCCTCCGGCCCTGGAAGCAACGGCTACAACACGGCAATGCTGGGCCAGTACGCTCCGGGTTCCACGTTCAAGATCGTTGATTCCCTTGCCTTGATCCGCAATGGAATGACGCCGGATTCCAAGGTTGAATGCACGCCGACAATTACGGTGGACGGCCGGACCTTCAAGAACGCCGAAGGGTATCCGGCGTCGTCGCTCGGCGCCGTTCCTTTGCGGGACGCTTTTGCGCATTCGTGTAACACTGCCTTCATCAGTTCCCGGGACAAGGTCAGCCAGGCCCAGCTCGAATCTGCGGCAACTTCATTGGGATTGGCAGTCCAAGCCCCGAAGTTGGGGGCCGACGCCTTCCTGGGCTCGGTACCGGGAAACGCTGACGGCACCGAGCACGCAGCTTCGATGATCGGCCAGGGCAAAGTGTTGCTTTCCCCGCTCGCCGCGGCCATCATGGCCGCCTCGGTGGCCCACGGCGCGCCCGTGTCGCCGCAACTTGTCCTGAACCCCGGCGCAGTCTCCCCCTCCGCGGGTGCCACTCCGACGGCGTCCGGCTCGCCGTCGTCGTCGGCGTCCCCCGCCGCGCCGGCGTCTCCCGCCGCGCCGGCGTCCGACAAGCCGGTCACCCCGGCGGAGGCAGCCGCGCTGGGCGACATGATGAGGGCCGTGGTGACCTCCGGCCACGCCGGTTTCCTCGCGTCGGTGCCGGGGGCGCCCGTGGGCGCGAAGACGGGGACGGCCGAATTCGGAAACGACAACCCGCCCAAGACGCACGCCTGGATCGTTGCAGTGCACGGAGATCTGGCGGTGGCAGTGTTCGTGGAAGACGGCGGCCTCGGTGCGACAACCAGCGGCCCGCTGCTCAAATCGTTCCTGACCGCGGCCGGCTGAGCCGTCCGCAGACCGCTGGTGTTTGTTCTCTGGATGGACGTATCCTCAGGCTGTCACGCCGTGCCTTCTGCTGGGAGGCAACGCTAAAGAGCAACAGCAAGGGGAACCCATGTCGATGCCGCAGCAAGGATTTCAGTCCGCTTACCCACCACCGTCCGATCAACGCCCTGTGAGCATGGGGCAGTTGCAGTGGTACATGGAGGGCATGAGGCACGCGCGCCTGGCGGCCGTGTTCGGCGTGATCGGAATCTTCTCATTGGGCGTTGTTTTCGGACCCTTGGCCATTATGCAGGCGAAGAAAGCCGAGGGATTCGGGGTAGCGGCTCAGGAAGGAAAGATCCTCGGTTGGGTGGGGATCGGCCTGTTCATCTTGTGGGTCCTGTTTTTCATTGCCTACATTGTCCTGTTCGCAGCGATCATCGCGAACTTGCCACACACTCCGTACCCGGCCCGCACCGGCCCGTAACGGAACGTTCCTGACCACGGCAGGCTGGGCTGCACAGTATTTCGGCGCTATATGTGAGCGGGCGTCGCCGGAAAGGGGGATATATGTGAGCGAGGGTCGGAGGGGGATGGGCACCCTCTGGACACGACCTCCTGGCGGGGGCACACTTAATTCAACGCTTGTTGAATTAGTTGCGGGAATGTAGTTCAACTCCGGGAGTGGCCATGGACCAGTCTGATAGCACCACATGCGTCATCGCGGGCGGGGGTCCGGCCGGGGTGATGCTCGGACTCCTTCTGGCCCGGGCCGGCGTCGACGTCACCGTCCTCGAAAAGCATGCCGACTTCCTGCGCGACTTCCGCGGCGACACCGTCCATGCCTCCACCATCCGACTCCTGGATGAGCTTGGGCTGGGCGAGGGATTCCGGGCCTTGCCCCAAAGCAAGCTCGGCAATTTCAAACTCCCCGCGGGCGGCAAGGAAGTGACCCTGGTCGACTTCGACCGCCTCAAGCCACCCTACGATTACGTAGCCATGGTTCCGCAGTGGGACCTCTTGAATTTCCTGGTGGACGCCGCACGGCAAGAGCCGCATTTCACGCTCCGGATGAACACCGAGGCCACGGATCTGCTGTACGACGACGGCGGGAAGGTCGCCGGGGTGGCCTACCGTACGCGGGACGCGGCGTCGGGAGAGGAAACCGGGACGGGGGAGCTTCGCGCGACGTTGACGGTGGCATGCGACGGCCGTAGTTCGGTGCTCCGGCAGAAGGCAGGATTGGTCCCCCGCGAGTTCCCCGTGCCGTTCGACACGTGGTGGTTCAGGCTCTCCCGGCGCGCGGACGAACAGGGCCAGTTGGCCTCGATCATGCCGCGCTTCTCCGGCACCGATGTGCTCCTCAGCCTGACCCGCAAGGACTACTACCAGATCGGCTACATCGCGGAGAAGGGCAAGGACCCGCAAATGCGTGCCGAAGGGGTGGAGAGCTTCCGTGCACGTGTCGCCCGCATCCGCCCGGATCTGGCGGACCGCGTGGATGAAATCAGGTCCATGGACGATCTCCATTTGCTCGATGTGAAGCTCAACCGGATCAAGCCATGGCACAAACCAGGCCTCCTCCTCATCGGAGACGCCGCCCACGCGATGTCTCCCGCAGGCGGTGTGGGGATCAACCTGGCCATCCAGGACGCCGTCGCCGCGGCCCAGCGCATCGCCCGTCCTTTGCTTCAGGGCACCCTTGGCGAGGCGGATCTCGCCTCGGTGCAGAAGCGGCGCTGGTTTCCCACAGTGGTGATCCAGAATGTGCAGCTCCTCATCCAGAAGGCGGTCTTCGGCCCCGCAGTGAAAGGGCAGTTGGTGGGCCCGCCGGGTCCGGTGGTCTTTGTCGTCCGCCACGCTCCCTGGTTCGGGAAACTTCCAGCCCTCATGATCGCCTTCGGGCCGCGGCCGGAGCACGCCCCGGACTTTGCGCGCCGGAAGCCCGCCGTGAACCGGAAACCGGTGTGAACAGGGGTCGCCGCCCGGGACAGGTGAGCAGCCGGGATGCGGTTCTCCGTGCGGCCCGCGAACAGTTCAGCCGCAAAGGATATGACGCCGCAACAGTCCGGGCCATCGCGGCCGAGGCCGGCGTGGATCCATCCATGATCAACCATCATTTCGGCACCAAGGAGCAGCTGTTCATGGCTGCGCTCGAATCACCCGTGGACCCCAAGGACCACGTATCGGCTGTTCTGAGCGGGCCACGGGAAGGCGTCGGGGAGAATCTGGTGACGCGCTTCCTGACCGTGTGGGACTCCCCCGCGGGTCCGGCCGGCGTCGCGGTCCTGCGGACGGCGATGCAACACGAGTGGAGCGCCGCGCTGGTCCGCGAGTTCATCCTCAACCGGGCCATCAATCCCCTTCTGGCCGGCCTTGGGGTGCCGGTCGAGGAGGCATCGTGGCGCGGAAACCTGGTGGCATCGCAGCTTTCCGGACTCATCCTGACCCGTTACCTGATCAAACTCGAGCCGATCGCTTCGGCGCCCCACGCCGTCGTCGTCCAAGCGCTGGGGCCGACAATCCAGCGCTATCTCACCGGTGACGTGACCGCCGAACTGTCGGCCTGAGTGAGCGACTAAGGAGTCCCCGCGGTCCGTGGGAAGATTGGGCAGTGGCCCATATTGACGTTTCAGGCATCGACTACTTCCTCTCCGACGGCACCCAGCTGCTCAACGGTGTGACCTTCAAAGTCCCGGACGGCAGCAAAACAGCCCTGATCGGGCCCAACGGAACGGGAAAGACCACCCTGTTCAAGATCATCGCCGGCGATCTCACGCCTGATGAAGGAGTGGTGGGCCGTTCCGGCACCATGGGCATCATGCGACAGTTCGTCGGGCAGGTCCGCGATGAATCCACCGTGCGTGACCTGCTCGTTTCAGCCGCGCCGCCGGCCCTCGCCGCGGCCGCGAAGGCGGTCGAGGACGCCGAGCTCGCCATGATGGAGCACGACGACGAGCCCACCCAGATGCGGTACGCCCAAGCGATCGTGGACTGGGGAGACGCCGGAGGGTACGACGTCGAGACCGTCTGGGACGAGGTCTGCATGGCCGCACTCGGCATCCCCTTTGACCGCGCACAGCACCGTCCGGCGTCGAGCCTTTCGGGCGGCGAGCAGAAGCGGCTGGTGCTTGAGGCACTGTTCTCCGGACCGGATCAGCTCCTGCTGCTCGACGAACCGGACAACTACCTCGACGTCCCGGGCAAGCGTTGGCTCGAAAGCAAGCTCAACGAATCCAAGAAGACGGTTTTCTTCATCAGCCACGACCGCGAGCTGCTCAACAACGCCGCGGGCCGCATCGTGACCCTAGAACCCGGCATCAACGGTGCCGGCGCCTGGGTGCACGGTGGTGGATTCGGCACCTATGTGGATGCGCGTATCGACCGCAACGCGCGATTCGAGGAACTGCGCAAGCGCTGGGACGAGGAACACCTGAAGCTCAAGGAACTCGTCATCATGTACAAGACCAAGGCCGCATTCCGCTCGGACATGGCCAACAAATACCAGGCAGCCCAGACGCGGCTCGCCAAGTTCCTGGAGGCCGGGCCGCCCGAAGCGCTGCCGCTGGAGCAGAACGTGCATATGCGCCTCAAGGGAGGCCGGACGGCCAAACGCGCCGTGGTGGCTGAAAAGCTTGAGCTCACGGGCCTCATGAAGCCGTTTTCCACTGAGATCTGGTTCGGGGACCGCGTGGGCGTGCTCGGTTCCAATGGTTCGGGCAAGAGCCACTTCCTGCGGCTTCTCGCTGCCGGCGGCACTGACCCGGAGCGAGAGCATTTGCCCGTTTCGGACGTCGAAATCGCTGAGGTTCCGCACGAAGGAACCGTCAAGCTGGGTGCCAGGATCCGTCCCGGATTCTTCGCGCAGACCCATTCCCGTCCGGACCTCCTGGGCCGGACGCTCCTGGACATCCTGCACCGGGGTGACGAACATCGTTCCGGGCTTGGCCGCGAGGCTGCTTCCGGGGCGCTCGACTCCTACGGACTGGTGGGCTCTGCCGAGCAGAAGTACGAGTCGCTTTCCGGCGGGCAGCAGGCGCGCTTCCAGATCCTGCTCCTCCAGCTGTCCGGCGCCACGCTCCTGCTCCTGGACGAGCCCACCGACAACCTGGACCTGCACTCGGGCGAAGCCTTGGAGCGTGCCATCGACGCGTTCGAAGGCACCGTCCTGGCGGTTACGCACGATCGCTGGTTCGCGAAATCCTTCGACCGTTTCCTCGTCTTCGGATCGGACGGCAAAGTCTACGAGTCCGCCGAGCCCGTCTGGGATGAGTCCCGGGTAGAGCGGGCGCGCTGACTTCCGGCCGACTCCCCCGGCGCACAGGGCGACCTCCAAGGCTGACTCACGAGACCATTTGATAAAGTCAAATGACTAAATGGTCATTTCTGGACTTAAAGTTTCTCCGTGGAAGTTGTGACCGTATGACCACCAGCACCCGAACCACTCCAAACGTCAAAGCCGCGGCAATTGCAACTTTCCTGGTCTTCGGCATGAACGGGCTGGTCTTTGCCAGCTGGGCGGCACGCATACCCGCCGTCACCCAGACCCTGCATCTGACGTCCGGACAGATGGGCACCCTCCTGCTGTGTACCGCCGTCGGGTCCCTTGTGGCGCTGCCGTCCGCGGGCTGGGTTGTGGGCAGGATCGGTACGGCCAATACCGTCCGCTCCGCCGGACTGCTGGCCGCCTCCGCCGGAGCGGCTATCGCGTTCTCCTTGATGGCCGGGTCTGTGGCCGCCACCGCGCTGGCGCTGTTTTTCTTCGGTGTGGGGGTCGGCCTGTGGGATGTGTCGCAGAATATCGAAGGGGCCGACGTCGAACACCGGCTCGGGCGCACCATCATGCCGCAGTTCCACGCCGCTTTTAGCGGGGGCGCCTTTGTGGGTGCGCTGATTGGTGCGTGGCTTTCCGAGATCGGCGTCGGACTACCGGAGCACTTGCTGGTCATTGCCGGCGTCGTGGTTCTTCTCACGTTGACGGCGCCGCGCTACTTCATGCCCCACGAAACCACAGGAGCAATGCCCGACGGCGGCATGCCCGCTGTCAAGGATCCATCGGCCTGGCGGGACTCCCGCACCCTCTTGATCGGTGTGGTGGTGCTCGGAGCAACCCTCACGGAAGGCGCCGGAAACGACTGGATCGCCAAGGCCTCCGTGGATGGCCTGAATACCACCGAATCGACGGGCGCCCTATTGTTTGCGCTCTTCGTGGCGGCGATGACCTTGATGCGTTTCCTTGGCGGCCGCGCGATCGACAGGTTCGGACGCGTAGCCGTACTGCGGGTCAGCATGGCCGCCGCAGCAGTTGGCCTGGCCCTCTTCGTCTTCGCGGGCAACCTCGTCCTTGCCGGGGTGGGCGCGGCCCTTTGGGGTATCGGCGCGGCCTTGGCCTTCCCCATGGGCATGTCCGCTGCTGCCGATGATCCGAAACACGCAGCCGCCCGCGTCTCGGTGGTCTCGACAATCGGTTATGTGGCGTTTCTAGCCGGCCCGCCGCTCCTGGGATACTTGGGCGACCACACCGGAATCCACATGGCCCTGCTTGCCATCGGTGCGCCGATCCTGATTGCCCTGTGGCTCGCCGGCGCCGCGAAACCCCTGGTTAAAGACAACTGACTAGCAGTTGTTGTCGTTATGACGCGTCAAAACGACAACAACTGCTAGTCAGTTGGGTGGTTACGGGGCTGAGGTGGCGGGTGCCGAAGGAACAGCGCTCGGCGATGCCCCGTTGGTGGGTGCGCCGCTCTGCCGGTTCCGGCCCTGACCGCCCTGGCCGTTGAAGTTCTGGAACTGGCCGCGGCCGGGACGGGCCTGGCCCGCGTCCATTGCCTTAGTGACGCCGACGCCGGCAAAGAACCCGACGGCGACCAGCAGCACGGCAAGGAGGATCTGCGTCAGGCGACCCATCTTGAAGCGCTTCTTGGGCGCGAACGGCTCCGGCGTCTGGGGTTGGCCCCAGCCCTGCCCGGTGGGTTCCTGGCCAGTGGCCTGCAGGACCGCGGTCGGCTGTCCTGCGTGGGGCTGTTGGGTGTACGGCTGCTGGGGCTCCGGCTGGTTTGCGGGGCCGGGCTCCGGTGCTGAATAGGACATTTGTGGATCTCCTGTTGGCTGTTTTTTCTTTTAGTTGCTTGGAGTAGGACTGTGGGCGGTTATTCGTACCGCAGGGCGTCGATGGGCCGGAGTTTCGCCGCCTTGTTGGCCGGGTAGATTCCGAAAATCAGGCCGATCGCGGCGGACACCAGGAACGACAGCCACACGGTCCACCACTGGACTTCGGGTTGCGTTCCGAGCAAGGGGAAGGCGCTTCCGATGTAGCCCGCGGCTATTCCCAGGATCCCGCCGATCAGCGAAATGATGAGCGATTCGATCAGGAACTGGCTCACGATGCTGCCCCGCGAGGCTCCGATCGCCTTGCGGATGCCGATTTCGCGAGTACGTTCGGTGACCGTGACGAGCATGATGTTCATGACGCCGATTCCGCCCACCAGGAGCGAAATGCCGGCCACGGCACCCAAGAGGATGGTCAGCGTGGCCGTGGTGGTGGTGGCCGTTGTGAGGATCTGCGCCTGGTTCCGCACTTGATAGTCACGGTTGGCGGAGGTGACGTTGTGCCTGGCATCGAGGATCATCTGAACCTCGTTCTGGGCCTGGTTCATCACGTCCGCTGACTTCGCCTGGACAGTGATGGAGGCAAGCGACGGCGAGTATCCGGTGAACTTGTCCTGGGCCGCACTGTAGGGGATCACCACAATGTCGTCCGGATCGTTGAGGCCCGAGGACCCCTTTTGGGACAGGACGCCGGAGACCACGAAGTTCTGGCCATTGAGGGCGATCGTCTGCCCCACGGCCGAGTTCACCGAGCTGCCCACGAGGTCCTGCGCAACGGTATTGCCGATCACGGCCACTGCGGTGCCGCTGCTGGCGTCACCGTCGCTGAAGTAGGACCCCGCCGCGAGCGTGTCGTTCGAAATGGAAAAGTACGACGGCGTGGTCCCGACGAACGTTGCGACCGCGTGGGTTGCGTCCTGGTAAGTACCCGTAACGTTCTGTGCCGTGACCACCGGTGCCGTCGCGGCGACGTCGGGGGCCATGACGGGATCTGTCAGCGCGGCCATGTCCTGGAGCGTGAGGTTGGTGCCACGGGACCGCGGACCGGTGACGGCCTGTCCGCCGCCCGCCGAGCGGCCGCCCGCCGTCGTCTGGCGGCTCACGCTAAGCACGTTGGTCCCCAGCTTGCCGATCTGGGCCTTGATGGCGTTGGAGGTTCCGGCGCCCACGGCCAGCAGGATGATGACGGAGGCGATGCCGATCAAGATGCCCAGGGTGGTGAGGATGGAGCGCATCTTGTTGGCCATCACCCCGGTCAGGGCGAAGCGAACGGATTCGGCGATCATCATGCCGGCACCGCCGTCGGTAAAGGATGCGCATTAACGGCGCGGATCCGGTGGTCTTCAATGATGTGCCCGTCTTGGAACCGAACTACGCGGTTGGCCCGCGCCGCGACGTCCGCCTCGTGGGTGATCATCACGATGGTCCGGCCGTTGGCGTGCAAGGACTCGAAGAGATCCAGGATTTCGTGCGAGGACTTGGTGTCCAAGGCTCCCGTAGGCTCGTCGGCCAACAGCAGCACCGGGTTGGTCACGAGCGCCCGGGCGATGGCAACACGCTGTTGTTGTCCACCGGAGAGCTGTGAAGGCTTGTGGTCGGCCCGTTCCGCCAATCCCACTGAATCGAGCACTTCCAAGGCCCGCTCGCGCCGTGCCTTGCGGTGCACCTTTGCGTAGGCGAGCGGCATGGAGACGTTGTCCACGGCCCGCGTGCGCGGTATCAGGTTGAAGTTCTGGAAGACGAAGCCGATTTTCCGGTTGCGGATCTGCGCGAGCTGGAATTCGTCCAGGGTCCCGGTATCGATGCCGTCCAGGTGATAAGTCCCCTCGGTGGCGCCGTCGAGGCAACCGATGATGTTCATCATGGTGGACTTTCCGGAGCCCGAGGCGCCGATGATGGCCACGAAGTCGCCTCGGTCAATGGAGATGCTGACGGAATCAAGTGCCCGTACTTCGGCCTCCCCTTTGCCATAGATTTTGCTCACGGAGTCCAGTTGGATGACAGCGTCGTTCACGGCTGCTTACCCGCCATTTCCGCGTGTGCCACCGGTACCGCCCGTAACTCCGGTACCGCCCGTAACTCCGGCGCCGCCTGTGCCTCCGAATCCGCCCGTACCGCCAAGTCCGCCCGTCCCGGTCCGTCCGGTAGTGCCGGTGGTGTCCAGGGTGGAGGAGATGGCCGGGAGTTCAATCTGATCGCCCGCACTGAGTCCGGTGAGCACCTGGGTGCGGCCGTTGTCCGTGATCCCGGTGGTGATAGTCACCGCCGTCGTTGTCCCGCTCTTCATCACGTTGACGGTCTGCTTGGTTCCCGTGGTGGTGATGGCCAGGGAGGGCACTGTCAACGCGTTCTTGGCGGTTGCCGTGGTCACGGAGATGTTTGCGCTCTGGCCGAGCCGAAGGGCGGCCGGTGGGTTCTTGATGGAGATCGTCACGGGGTAGCTGACCACGTTGTTGGTGGTTGTGGCGTTCTGGGCGATTGCCGTGATGGTACCGGTGACGGGTGCCGCGGAGGGGTCGGTCTTGAGTGCCGGGAAGGTGAAGGTGGCCGAGTCGCCGGTCTTCATGGCGGCAATGTCGGATTCGGCGAAGTTCGCGATGACCTGCAGGTGGGCGGTGTCGCTGATGGTGATCAGTCCCGAGGACGATGTGCTCGCGGCGCTTGTGGAAGTGCTGCTCGAGGAGCCGGAAGCTCCGGAAGAGCCGGAACCGGAGGAACCGGAGCTGCTTCCGGCGTTGCCTCCGACCACAGCGTTCACGGCGGTGACAGTTCCTGAAACCGGGGCCGCGAGTGAGCAGGACGCCAGGTTCTTGGTTGCAGTGTCGACTGCAATCTGGGCAGACGTGGTGTTGGACGTCGCGCCTCCGCCGCTCTGGGCGGAATTGAGGGCCGTCGCGGCCGAGGCGATCTGCTCTTTGTCCTTGAGGGCCGAGCTGGCTTGCTGGTTGGCTGCCTGGGTCAGTGCTTGGTTGTCCTTCGCCAGCTGGGCCTGTGCCGTGCTGAGCGCGTTCTGCGCCGGTTGGCTGCTGGGCTGGGCACTGGCAGTGGTCTGAGCCGCAGCGACAGTCGCATTGTCATTGTTCACGGCTGTCTGGGCGGCGGCAACGGCACTGGCTTGCTGGCTCGCGTCCAGATTGGCCGTTTGCTGGGCGTTGGCCAGGCTCTGGTTCGCCGAAGCTACTTGGTTGTTGGCTGAGGCCTGCTGTTGGTTTGCCTGCGCCGCGGCGGAATCCAGCTGGGCCTGGGCAACGGCCAGGGCGTTCTGGGCGTTCGTCGGATCAATGGTGACCAGCACCTGCCCGGCCGTGACCTGCTGACCGGTTACGGCGGAGACCGTGGCGATGGGCCCGGTGCAGTTCTGGGCGTTGATGACCGTCGTGCTTGCGGGCGAGACGTTTCCGCTCGCTGTCGAGACGGCGGCGAGGTCCGCTGCGCTGACCGCGACGGTGCGGGCGGTGGTGTCGGTGGCCGTTTGCGGCACACCGTTCAGCACGAAGAAGGCGCCGGCGGCAATGCCGATGACGGCCACCCCGATGCCGCTGTTGATGAGTTGAGGCTTTGAGAGCATGCCCGAAGACTATGGTCACTGTCTTGGAGCATGCCGAGTACTACCTGATGGTTTACCCTATGTGACGTTCTGCCTGGGTGCCGCTTGCGACGCGCTTGCGGGGAAGAACGACCCTCACTATCCCCCATCCTAACCACACCGCCGATAGTCTGGTGGGATGCGAAGCATGCTGCGATGGGAGCATTGGGACGTAAGAAGCGCGGCGCGGCTCGATCGTGCTGTTGTCCGTGCCGTTTCGCGGTGGCCGGAGGGCCCGCATGACGCCGTCTGGAAAAGCCTCTCGGAGGCCGCTACCAAGGGCAAGCTCTGGTTCGCCGTCGCTGGCGTTTGCGCGGCATTTCCGGGTAAGTCCCGCAACGCAGCGATCCACGGACTCCTGGCCCTTGGCGTTGCTTCGGCGGTCACCAATCTCGGTTTCAAGACGCTTCTTCCGCGGACGCGGCCGTTGCCCGAGCTCCTTCCGGCTTTCCGCTTTGTCAACCCGCAGCCCACGAGCTCCTCGATGCCTTCCGGCCATTCGGCGTCTGCCGTCGCATTCACTCTTGGCGTCGCGCTGGTGAATCCCCGCCTTGGTGCAGTTTTGGCTCCTGTTGCGGCGGGTGTGGCGTATTCCAGGGTCCATACAGGCGCCCACTGGCCCTCCGACGTCGTGCTCGGCTCGGCGATCGGCGCCGGAGCCGCCCTGCTGACGCGAAAGTGGTGGCCCGCCAGACCTCCAGTCCCGGCCACGGACCGTTCACCGGCTGACGCGCCTGCAGTCGGCGACGGTGAGGGGCTAAGTATTGCGGTCAACGCCCTTGGCGGCTCCTACTCACCGGATACTGAGACGCAGCTTCTGGAGATATTCCCCAAATCGCATATTCGCCTGATTTCCGACGGCGATGATGTGGCTGCCGAAATCCGTGCCACAGCAGGGCGGCCCGGGACGAAGGCCTTGGGTGTGTGGGGCGGCGACGGAACTGTCGGCACAGCCGCGGCGGCCGCCGTCGAGCACGACCTGCCCTTGCTGGTACTGCCGGGCGGAACGCTCAACCATTTCGCACGCGACGTGGACGCGCGGTCCCTCGAAGGGGCCCTCAAAGCCGCCAAAACGGGAGCGGCAGCCTGGACGGACCTGGGTCATGTGAGCGCGGGCCGCGGCATCGATGGCAAGGGCGAGACCACTGAGCTCATCATGCTCAATACGGCAAGCGTCGGCGTTTACCCCAACCTGGTGCGGCGACGCGAACGGCTGCAGCCCGCCTTGGGGAAACCCCTCGCGGGGCTTGTTGCGGGACTGCGCACCTTCGGGGCGGCAACCCCCACCACTCTCCTGATCAACGGGGTGCGCCACAAGCTGTGGATCCTCTATTTGGGGCGCGGCCGCTACTACCCCCGGGACCTGGCGCCATTGACGCGGCCCGTGCTTGACGATGGGGTCCTTGACATCCGCATGGTCACGGCCGATGAACCTTTTGCGCGGCTGCGTCTGCTGTGGGCGATCGTCACCGGAACCGTGGGTACATCCAAGGTGACCCACCTCAGTGAGGCTGCGGAGCTCAGCATCGAAGCGATCGGAGAACCACTCGTGATTGCGGTCGACGGCGAGCCGTTGCCTGGTGTGCGGATCGCGGAGTTCACCGTGAAGCGCCGGGCGCTGCGGGTGTATTCACCGCTTTCCTAGTGCTTTCCCAGTGTCGGGAAGACCCCGCCGCGGCCGGCATCATCCATAGGGACTACCCTGACCGGCCCCTGAATCATCCCTGAGACCGGCGAATTCCGCCGTGCCGGTGGCTAGCGTTGTACCTACAGTCACCACATAGCTGCAGCAAGCGGAGGGAACGCTTCCATGATTGAGGCAACAGGCTTGAGGAAGGTCTACGGCGCAAAGACTGCCGTCGACGGAATCAGCTTTACCGTACAGCCCGGGAAAGTCACGGGCTTCCTTGGCCCGAACGGCGCCGGCAAGTCCACCACCATGCGCATGATCATGGGGCTCGACCGTCCGACGTCGGGCGATGTCACCGTCAACGGCCGTCACTACTCGCAGCTCAAGGCGCCGCTGCACGAAGTGGGTGCCTTGCTCGATGCCAAGGCGGTCCACACGAGCCGCAGCGCGTACAACCACTTGCGCGCGATGGCCGCAACCCACGGGATTCCGAACTCGCGCGTTGAGGAAGTCATAGAGATGACGGGCCTCACCGCGGTTGCCAAGAAGAAGGCAGGAGGGTTCTCCCTCGGCATGGGCCAGCGGCTTGGCATCGCCAACGCACTCCTGGGTGATCCCCAGACGCTCATCCTCGACGAACCGGTCAACGGACTGGATCCCGAGGGCGTCCAGTGGGTCAGGAACCTTGCACGCTACCTGGCAAGCCAGGGCAAGACCATCTTCATTTCCAGCCACCTCATGTCCGAGATGGCCCAGACCGCGGACCACCTCATAGTGATCGGTCGCGGCAGGATCATTGCGGACACCACGGTGGATGCACTGATTGAGAGCCAGTCCCGCAAGCGCACTTTGGTCCGCACCTCGGAGACAACGCGCTTGTCCGAGTTGCTGGCCCGCGACGGTGTCCGGGTGGAGCAGAACGAACGTGAAACCCTGGAAGTGTACGGAGTGGAGCCGCTCCGCATCGCCGAGCTCGCCCTCGACAACCGGGTACTGGTTTACGAGCTCACTCCGCTCACGTCGTCGCTGGAAGAGGCCTACTTCCAGCTGACCAAGGACGAGGTGGAATACCACTCGCACATCACCGGTGGACCGGCAGCACCAGGCGGGCCTCTGGACGGAAGCCCCGCCGGCGTCGGCGCCACGTCCGCTGCCACCATGGAAGGGATCCAGTCATGAGCACCACCATCAACAAGAAACATGCGGTCCCGTCAGCCGGGACCGGTGGCGTCAATTTCCTCCGGATACTGAACTCCGAATCCATCAAGTTCCGGACCCTCATGAGCACCAAGCTCCTGTTGGTCTTGACCTTCGTGGCCATCGTCGGCATCGGACTGCTGTCCGCCCTTGTCCGCTGGAACTTCATCAACCAGATGGTCGAAGTCGGCCGGCAGGGTCATAAGGAATCGGTGCAGCAAGCCGTAGCCTCCTTCCCGCCTGGATCGGGGTTCGATCTTTACAACCTGCCGAACGCAGGACTCAACATCGGCATCCTCGTCATGGGTTCCCTGGCCGTACTCTTCATTGCCTCTGAGTACGCCACCGGCATGATCCGGTCAACCATGAACGCGGCTCCGGGACGGCTCTCCACCTTCGGCGCCAAAGCCGTGGTCTTGGTTGTCGTCTCCTATGTCCTTTCGGTCGTGGCCGGCGTCGTGACCTTCCTGTTGGCGTCGCCCATGTTCGCCAACTTTGGCCTTGACCTCGGATGGAACACGGACGGTGTCCTCTACAGCGTTTTCACCGGCGGCCTTTACGTTTCCGGGGTCGCGCTGATCGGCCTCTCGCTCGGAACACTGCTGAAGAACCCGGCCGGCGGCATCACTGTCCTGGTGGGCATCATGTTCGTCCTCCCGTTCGCCGGCCAGTTCCTCGGCCTCGCACCGGGAGACTTCTGGAAGTACGTCCCCCAGTACCTCCCCAGTGAGGCCGGCGGTCGCTTCTTGTCGATCGGCCACGTAGACGGCACCCTGGATCCGTGGGCGGGCGGCCTCGTGTTCCTTGGCTACGTCATCTTGTTCATGGTTCCTGCCCTCATTGTGCTCAAGAAGCGCGACGTCTGATCCGCGATCGTCTGATTCGCGATCCGGGGACACCCGCTCCAGGCAAGGCCACTAGGCTCAAGCCATGAGTGAAGAATTGCCAGCACAGGACGCGTCGGCCCACGTGGCCGACGCGTCCTTTGCTGAAATCACGCTGCGCCGCCGTGGCAGGATCCGCCGCTATCTCTTTGAGCACCCGCGGCTCATGGACGCGATGGTAGTGCTTTGCTATTCGCTGCTCGCACTGCCCACGTTCATCAGCTGCATCGTGGATGGCAAGTGGTTCGCCGCCCTGCTGCTCGTTGCCATTGCAGCCATCCTGTTCCTCCGACGCCGCAATCCGCTCAGTGTCACTGCGGCCGTTGCCGTCCTCGAAGTGGCCGTGACGTTGCTGAATCCCTGGGGTTCGAACGTCTCCGCGGGATTGTGGTTCGCGCTGTACGCCGTGGCCGTGGCGAGGACCCGGAGATTCGCGTTGACGGTGTTCGGGGCGGCGAGCCTGCCGCTGACCCTCGTGTATCTGTTCATGTGGACCAGCCCGGCGACCCCCTCCAACGGAGAGGCGATTCCGGAGAATTTCCACCTCATCAGCAACATCGCCGCCGCGGTCAGCATTTTGTTGTCCAACCTGATCGCCACCGGCATCGGCATTTCGGTGCGGCAGCGGCGTGAGCACGAGAGCGAAATCAGGGCCTGGGCAGCACGCACGGCCCGCTTGGGTTCCGTCACCGAACGCAACCGGATCGCCCGGGAGATGCACGACGTCGTGGCCCATTCCCTGACGGTCATGATCAGCCTCTCGGACGGCGCCGCCGTCGTGGTCAAGAAGGATCCGGAGCGCGCGGGAGAGGTGCTTGGCGAACTGTCCCGCACCGGCAGGACTGCGCTGGCTGACATGCGCCGCGTCCTCGGCGTGCTGCGGGACGACTCGGCCCGCCCGGCGCCTTTGGAGCCGTTGGTTTCCGGTCACGACCTGAGCAAGCTGCTCGATGGATTCCGGACGGCGGGGCTGCCGTTGCACTATTCACACACGGGTCCGGCTCTTCCTGAAGATCCGGCTTTCCAGCTCACCGTCTACCGGATCGTGCAGGAATCCCTGACCAACGTCCTCAGGTACGGGCGCTCGTTGAGCCACGTGGATGTGAGGATCGTGCGGGAGAACGACTCGGTCACCATTGAAGTGCTCGACGACGGCCGGGGCTCGCGGGATGCGGGCACCGAAGAGGCGGTCTTGGGAACGGGCCAGGGCATCGCGGGAATGCGTGAACGTGCGGGAATTTATGCTGGAACCGTGGATGCCGGTCCTGGAATACACGGCGGGTGGCGCGTCCACGCGGAGCTGAACTGGAATGGCGACAAGGGGAAATCATGACTGACAATGCTCCCATCAGGGTTCTGCTGGTGGATGACCAGCCCCTGCTGCGCATGGGATTTCGGCTCATCCTCGAAGGCGAAGACGACCTCGAGGTAGTGGGCGAAGCCTCCGACGGCGCCGAAGCGGTGCGGAAAGTTGAGGAGCTGGAACCGGACGTGGTGCTCATGGACGTCCGGATGCCTGCCGTGGATGGAATCGAAGCCACACGGCGGATCACGGCCTCGCCATCCAAGGCCAGGATCATCATCCTGACAACTTTCGACCTGGATGAATATGCCTTCTCCGGCCTGCAGGCAGGGGCTTCCGCCTTCCTGCTCAAGGATGTTGCGCCTGCCGAGTTGGTCCAGGGCGTCCGGCTTGTGGCCAGCGGCGACGCCGTGGTGGCTCCGAGGGTCACCCAGCGGCTCCTGGAAACCTACGTCCGCGGGGGTCGCATGCCCGGCCAGGCCACAGCCCAGCCCCGCGATCCGCTGCTCGAAGAATTGACGCCCCGCGAAACCGAGATGCTGGAAGCTATCGCGGCAGGGCTGTCCAACGCGGAAATCGCCCACAAGTTCTTTCTGTCCGAGGCCACGGTCAAGACCCACGTCCGGCGGATCCTCACCAAGCTGCACTTGCGGGACCGGGTGCAAGTGGTGGTCTACGCGTACGAAACAGGACTCGTGATCCCGAGCAACCCGGATTACTAGCGACGCGGATCCTGCCTCACGTCGCGCAAACGGACCGGGGATGCCTGGATGCAGTGGTCATTGGTCCGTTTGGGCGTCGCCGAACCGGGGCCATGTCATCCGCGGCCGGGGCTAGACTCGGAGCCATGCCTTCGAACTCCGCTGCAGAACACATCCAGGACCTTGGCGCATATGTGAGCGCATCGCCGTCGAGCTTCCACGCTGTCAACGAGGCCGCGGGCCGGCTCGATGCGACCGGTTTCACGGCCCTTGATGAACTTCAGCAATGGGAGGGCGGGGTTGGTAGGTTCTACGTGATCCGGGATGGCGCCCTCATTGCTTGGGTGACGCCCGAAGGCGCAACTCCGACTACGGCGTTCAACATCCTTGGCGCCCACACGGATTCTCCGTCCTTCAAGCTCAAGCCCAAGCCGACGACAGGCAAGTTCGGCTGGCTCCAGGCCGGCGTTGAGGTCTACGGCGGCCCTTTGTTGAACTCCTGGCTGGACCGTGAGCTTCGGCTCGCGGGGCGGATCGTTATGCTGGACGGCACCCAGCACCTTACAGCTACCGGACCGCTCCTGCGCTTTCCGCAGTTGGCCATCCACCTGGACCGGGCCGTTAATGACGGCCTCACGCTCGACAAGCAACAGCACATGAACCCGGTGTTCGGCCTCGGCGATCCCGATTCCGCGGACGTCCTGGCAATCCTGGCGGATTCCGTGGCCGGGGCTTCCGTGGATCCCGCCCAGATCGGCGGCTATGACATCGTCGTCGCGGACACCCAGGCGCCTGAGCGGTTCGGTGCCAAAGGCGAGTTCTTCGCTTCAGGACGTCTCGACAACCTCTCCTCGACCCACGCCGGGCTTGCGGCACTCATTGCGCACGCCGAAGCTGCGCCGACCGGCGGCCCCATCGCGGTCCTGGCTGCCTTCGACCACGAAGAAATCGGCTCCGCCTCGCGCTCCGGCGCCTGTGGACCCATCCTCGAAGACATCCTCACCCGGATCTCCGACGGATTCGGCGCCACAGTGAGCGAACGGCGCCAGGCGTTGTCGGCGTCGTTCTGTGTTTCCGCGGATGCCGGCCACGCCGTCCACCCCAACTACCCCGAGCGGCACGATCCCGCCAACCGGCCCATCCTCAACGGCGGACCACTTCTCAAGATCAACGCCAACCAGCGCTACGCCACGGACGCCACCGGCGCGGCATTCTGGGCCCGGCTCTGCGGCGAGGCGGCCATCCCCTACCAAGAGTTCGTCTCCAACAACGACGTCCCGTGCGGCTCTACCATCGGTCCGCTGACGGCGACCCGCCTGGGGATCCGGACGGTCGACGTCGGCGTGCCCCTTCTGTCGATGCACTCGGCACGCGAGCTATGCGGCGTTGAAGACCCGCGCCACCTGGCCACGGTGGCGGAGTTGTTCTTCCGGTCAGCGATCTAGCTTTACTGCAGCTCCGGCTAAGCCTCGATCCACCGGTCGGGTTGAGGTCGTAGCGGCGGGTTAAACGGAGAATGCCTGTCGGATCGGGAAAAATGGGGTTTGTCTAGAACTCCGTTTAACCAATCCGAGAGGCATCTCGTAGGTGCAACTTTTCCATAGATCCACG
>NZ_JBFRGF010000058.1:0-25315 GCF_052115205.1 Arthrobacter sp. 2RAF6
CGATCATAAGTACCACTCGATCATAAGTACCACTCGATCATAAGTACCACTCGATCATAAGTACCACTCGATCATAAGTACCACTCGATCATAAGTACCACTCGATCATAAGTACCACTCGATCATAAGTACCACTCGATCATAAGTACCACCAGTCAACCTCACGGTGCTACTACAGCGGCAGTCCTTCTCGTGCGCCTTCGGATCGCTTGGGAAAACAGGCCATTTCAATTTGGACATGCTCGCCGGGGTTGCCCACCGATCAACAATTGGTAGACCGACTTTGACAAGGGAACGCGAGATTCTTCAACCATGCACGATTCGCGACTGTCAATCGCAGTTGCATTTCGAACGGTCACATTTCGCGCGGCGTCATCGACAACGGTCAGATGGTTGACGTCCTCCGAAATTACGAAGAACGTCTTCGCTGGCTCGCCGTGGAATGTAACCGATTCGGACGCTTGCCAGGGCAGTCCGATGGCCATTGTGAAGAGAAGAATGACTCCTGTCCATGTCATGACCATTCCGCCCGTTGGTATGAAGGCCTCCAGAAAGCGTGCCATCCAACTGGGCACTAGCCGGTGCCGATGGATTCCTTTGTAAAGACCTCTAACTCCCCATAGCAGCGTGGCAAGGGCAGCGATCGCGACGTTTGACAAAGCAAGTGCCGCCACAACAAGGATGACACCGACCAGAGGGATGACCCACTTCGTCACCTCGTCAGCAACCATGCGTCGAAGCACCATCACCAACAGCAGGGCAAACGGGATCGCCAGGAACGGGACGACCGAAACTACCATTGCTGTCAGTGTCGGCAACAGATCGAGGTGTGGTATCAAAGCCAAGGCCGAGTCTATGTCTCCATCGACGAAGCCGATGATCCTTAACGCATAGTAGATAGTGCCGACGGCTCCCAGGGTGACGGCCATTCCTGGTGTTCCTGGACTCTTGGGTTTAGTGGACACTCTTGAGCGTCCGAGCAGCCTGCGCGCTGAGTACGACGAGCCTTTTCCGCGAGGCATGGGTTTTCGTGCGGGGGGCACAATTCTATTGATCACATTGAGTTCGGGATCCATGCAGTCAATTCTGCCGATGAGTCTGAGAACCTACGGGCAATCACGGACAAGAAGATCGGCTCTGGGATCGTGTCGCCCCACTAAAGTGCGACCGCTTATCCCGGCCGAAGCAGGGTCTTCAGCTCAATCGGAGCTGCCGAACTCCCCAGCATGCCTGGCCGGAAAGGCGTCGGCCCCTTTTCCACCTTCTGCTGGGTGCGGCCAAAAGCCAGTCATCTCGAGCCGCCACACCCTGGGCAACAGGCTGTACAAGCAGTGCTGCTGTGGGCGCCGGCTCCGGATGCCTGGGGACTTCGAAAGTTGAGCTGCCGCGGCACTGGAAGTGTTCGCGGTGTGCCACGGCAGGGGGTCCTCGCTGGCGGCGCGGGTCAGCTTGAGGGCGTAGTGCCCCGAAAGAGGGCGAACTCGCCCGTCGGCGTGACCCGATACAGATACTCTCCTCCATTTCGGCGACCGGGCACATCGCCGCCTGCGATACGAACCCGACCGAGTAATCCTTTGTACCAGGCGTGAAGGTGCGGCTCGTTCCCACTCAGATCTATCACGACGCAATGATGGGTCTCTTGCCCGAATCGATTCGTGCCGAGAATGACGGCATGTCGTAGGTTCCTTCGATCAGCTCCCACGCCAACACGTCCTTACCCGACCATCTACGCTCAAGATAGATGAACTCGAGTTACCGCTCGCCGTTCAATGCTTCGGCCAATCCGTAGGCGTCGATCTCTGACAGACGATCAATAACATCGAGACATCGCTCTCGCCGTCCTGCATCACCCTGACGGTACACGCGCAAGATGCTCACGACGATGGGTTGCCCAAGCACGCTACGAGCAGTGCGGATGTCGCCAACTTCCGCGCCCGCAATCTCAAGGGCGCGCTCGCAGGTTCGGAGGGCAAGTTCAGGATCAATCGACTCAAGCGCTACAAGCTCCCTGATCAATTCGTCGAAGTGCTCTTCAAACGCCTCGCTTGGCAGGAAGCCCTGAACAAGCCTAGCTATCGTCGCCGAACTCTGAGTCGACAGATACCTCATGCTGCTCGACGCTTGCTCTCGCACCTCGTCATCGGGGTCGTCAAAAAGTGCGACCAAAAGGTCGGCCGACTCCGCTGGATTGGAGGCGAACGACTCGGCAGCACCTCGACGAGCCTCAACTGACAGCCCATCAGGCTCCTGGGGTACAGCGGCGGGCAACGAGTCGCGGTACGACAGCAATGCCCAAAGATGGCCGGCCCTCAACGCGACAGGTTCAGGTCCTCCCAAGCCTCGCGCGAGGAACGGCCCGAAGCGGTCTGGCTCTCGAACCAGCAGGTACGACATGAGTCGCTCAACACCTCGGGTGTCGTAGAGCTCGACGTCCGCGTCCAGCAGCGCTTCGCCCAGGTCATAGGCCTGTTCTGGATCGTGATTCATCAACGCGAGCACCGCCTCGGCCGCCTGGGCGCGGACACCCAGGTTGGAATCAACGGCGAGCTCTCCTACCACAGACCTGAGCACTCCGAGGTGATCGGCTGACTCGAAAAGCACCGCTGCCGTAGTGTGGGCGACCTGGCCCCTTGTGCTGTTCAGGCCAGCCATATCTATGTCGCCACCGAAGTAGTTGTCGCCAGAGTTCGCCTCAGTCCTTGCCCATTCGCGGTCAGGGTCAGGGTCGTCGACGTACTTGGCGAGGAGCTTCGCCATACGCTCGGACACCGGTTTTTCCTGTTGAACAGCCGCGCATATCGCCTGGCCAACGTCTGAAGTGTACGTCCGGTGTGCGTGCTCGCAGAGATCAGCCAGGAGGTCGCCTTCGATCTTGGACGCAACGGCCCGTATCACCGCGTCCATGGCGAAGGGGCTCACATCGGTGTCAAACCCGAGGGCCAGCTTGGCGAATCGCTCAGGTTCTTGCTCACTTTGGTGTCCCAGCGCCTGGGCAAGCTGGTGTGCGCCGCCGACCGGTTGGTCGCCGCGCCAGTCGATTTTGTCTGAGACGTATTTCCGCAGCGCGCCCATCCACTCCCTGTTCGACATTCTCTGAGCGGCAGCGTCTGGGATTGGCGAGCCGACAGAACCCCCGGTTGCACCGCTGGGAGCGACCGCCTGCAGGATCATAGGGAATCTGCGCTGTAGTTCCATAAGGACCCGGCGGCCAGCGTCTGAAAGCCGGGAGGGTTCGAGGGCCGAGAGCAGGCGCAGTCGAGCAGGCCCGATGTATCGCGGCTTTTCAAAGTCAGGCCCGTGCTCGAGGATGAGCGTCTCTAGGCGGTGGAACAGTTTGTCGTTGCACTCGCCAGACCAGCGTTCGATCAGTGAACGGCTGGCCCAATTGGAGTTATCCATAGAACCGAGTTTGAGGTTTCGAGCATCGTCGACAAGCCAGGCGATCGCGGCGTCCGCGGATCCCCGCTTCGTCAATGCGATGCATGCGAGGAAGTGCAGCTCCTCGCTCTCGAATCCGCTCAACCCTTCGATGTACTCGTCGCAAAGACTTGGCGCTGTATCTGCCAGCTCAGTGAGAGCCTTGCCGATTCCGTCAAAGACCTTGTCGTGGACGGTGTATGCAGTGCGGCCACTCCGGAACGCCCAACGACGCCCGACGGGCAGACGACCTTGGACTTTCTGCTGGTTCGCTTGCGCCACGACTTCCACGAAGTTCAAGACGTTGGCCAGATATTCTTTAGGAGCCTTTGCGGCGATTTGCGAGATGATCTCATCGCTCACCGAGTGATTCGGTATTTGGCCGGTGTCGAAGGGATCGTTCGATCCCTCTGCCTGTGCGCGGGCGAGGCCTCGATTGAGGTATGCGCCCATGAGTCGGACCGCAGCTGAGGGGTCATCTTGCGCGAGTCCGAAGACGATGGACCAGAAATCGCTATTCATGGCGATTGGGCCGCGTGCGTCGTCGAGATCGCCTCGCTCCAACAGTTCGATTGCAAAACCAGTCGATTCGGGCTTCAACGACCACTCGATCATGGATTTGAGCCGCAGCCGCCAGTCATCGTTCGCACCCACGTAGGGACGGACAAGTTCAACGACACGTCGGGGGTGATCGCGGGCGATAAAGCGGAGATGATTGAAGGCTCTGTCAGTCTTCGCTGGATCGGCGAGCCATTCAGACCATTTCCCCAGAGCGTCTGCAGCGGCGAACCATGATGGCTGACCCAAAATGCCGAGAAGCCTCCACACAATCTTGCTGCTGCTCCACGCAATCTCGTCTACAGCCAGCCAGTCGTCTGCAGTGCCTCCGACCTGCCCGAGGACGTCAACGACGACCTCCTTGAGGTGAGAGCGGACCTCGGCGGACGCGAGCAATTGCTGAACGGCGTCACGGAATTTTCTCCGGTCAGTCGCGGCCAGGTGCTCCAGTACCTGCCTTACCTGCGCTCGTCGAAACAGATGCTGCCCAGATTCAATAACGAAATCGAGGAGGCTCTTGTCGGCCGCGACAAACATTCGCGCGAATAGATAGTCGAAGTAAGACTCGTGGAAGAAAGACAGGATGTTCTGGTCGTCTATGGACAGAACATCAGCGGATTCGAGAGCGTGAACTTCGTCGCGGGGGAAGGAATCAAGAATGGCGGCAGGCGCCGACAGCTGCTCATTCGAGTTCATATGTTCAACGAGAGTGCTCATGATTGCCGCCCATTGCAGGTGACCGACGGTCGCTTCGATCGACTGGCGAACCTCGTCGGTGTAGCGATCGTACAACCGTTGCAGGCTTGGGTATACCTCTTGTCGGGCAGCTTCTGACAACCGTAGGAAAATACTGAGATGCAGCGGAGTGCGGAGTAGCTCCGTCGTCACATCCGATGCGGGGAGCGGGATGCCGGACTCCGTCAGCTTTCGCTTCACGTCATCGGCATTTAGTTTGTCTACATGGATGCGGTCAGCCGTCGTGGTGTCGCGGAATCGCGTGAAGCGCGGATCGGATTCGAGATCAACCGTCCGCACGACGAGCAGGACTTTGATATTGGGCGTCGACGCAACTTCGTCCAGTACTTCCGCGATGGCGTCATAAACTTCTGTGATTCGTCCGCTGTACGTTCCCACTGCGTCGAGCTGGTCAATTAATAGGAGCCCTGGGCTTCCGTCGGCGACGCCTGCTAAGACGACACCTGGAGAGTTGTCCCCTAGGCCGAGCTGGTCGCCAAGTTTAGTGGATGTCGCTGCTGATGGCTTGACCACGCTCATGTTGGCGGAAGCAACCCACCAACCAGCTGCTTGCAGCTCGGCCGCGATGGCTGTCGCGATCGTTGATTTGCCGTAACCCGCGCTTCCGTCGAGTACGACTAGCTGCTTTCCGTTTTCGTCGGTGAGGCCCCCGCGGAGTTGATCGAGGAACCTCGATTGCACGAGACCGATGCTCGGTCGGTTGGTGTTGACGTGGCGGGCATGGCGCTCAACCGTCTTCCGCAGATTGTTGATTGATGAGGCATCCCCCGCCAAATGGCGGCGGCGGAGCCCTTTCGATTCGAGGTGCGTCCAGATTTGGGGGCCCATGAGCTGCTCGTGCATGTGATCATCACAGAAGTTTCGGACTTCGCCGAGAACGACCTCCGGGGCGTCTGATAACAGCAACCGGAACTCTGCGGCCACAAGCTGGCGTAGGTTCTCGAACGGGTGCGGTTCCACGTAGATGGACTGCAGAGCGACATATGCCTGATCTGACGCGACCCCCCAAATCTTGGCGAGCTTCAAGAACTCGGCGTCGTCAGCTCGGCTTAGGGACCCCTCGAACTCAGCTAAATCATCACAGTCACGGCTGCGCTGCGCCAAAGTGTCGAAGGGCATTGCTCCGGTCGAGACGATGAGCTTGAACTGACGGCCTGACTTGACCTGCGCGAGCGCGCCTCCCAGGACACCCTCACCCTTGAGCTTATTCATCGTCCAGTTTCCTGCGCGGAGCTTGACCTGCTCGCCCCATGTCACGCCCGCACGATCGACTTCAAATTCGATGCCCTGGCCGCCAACCCCGGGAGGCTCCAGCCGCAGCCGGCTCGCATTACCCGTAAGGAGCTCGGCTACTACCCGCGCCGTCCACCAATGCTCATACTGGTTGCCTGCCTTATCGGCAGCTCCCCCCGGAAGCTCGGTCACGATCCCGCCTCGAACCTGAGGAATCGCCCTAGAAGCCGCCCGGCGGGGCGCGCACAGGCGCTTACGGTAATAGTGAGCAACGACTCCCCCATGTAATGACCTCCTACCCGTAGGCCCGACGTATACCGAGGGCCACCCCAATCGTATGTAACGAGGCTAGTTAGACCTGGGAGCACCGGCGTTATTGACGACATGAAGTGCCGGAGGTACGGGCTCGACCTGACTCCGCTCACGCTCAGCAACGATGCGATACATACACAGAAGACGCATCTTACGATGCTCATCGCTTTCATCTACGGGACGACTACATCTGCCTTTCCCACGTGTGGTGGCCGGCTTCAGCTCTTCTTGTTGACAAAGTCATGAGCAGAAGCCCACAGCCACTAGACCCCCATGCACAGTCCTTCCCAGTAACCGTCATCGACGTGGCGCGCAGATACGAACCTTTCGTGTCGTCATGGCAGGCAGACGTCACAAAGTAAGTTCCAAGGAACACCAGCCTCCTGGGCTCGGAAGAGTCTAGAGTCAATCCCGACTTGCCGAAACTCGAATGCATCGCCCAAGGACTGGACCTAAAGCAGAGTCAGGTATCAGGCGACGGTTTGCCATTCGGCACCGGTGTAAGGCTGCCTGCCCGGGCCGACAAACCCATCGAGTCGAACAAGCAATCGGAAATGAAAACCCGCTTCAACTCCGTTGGCCTGTTCCACCGACAGTTTGTAGCCCCGAGGGTCCGCCAGAACATCGTGCATGAACTCAGCTAAAGGATCAGGGACAAATCCCAATGTGAGACCGTCCCGATCGGCAACTTGGATCGCCAAAACATTAACCGCGTTGGCACTGTCCGGGCACAGCACAAGGGGATCGCGCGGTTTAAGCTGAGCTATACGCATTTGAGTCTCGGCGCTGCGGTGTCGAACGCCGTGAACGAGGAAGAGTTGCGAAAACGACCCGTCTGTAGCGACCCACGGCATTGGAACCAATTCGATCGTGTCACCGACTCGCTGGCCGCCGCTACGATTGAGTACCTCGAACGGGGCAGCATCTTCTGAAAGACCCAGAGCTTTTAGGGCTTCCGTTCGATCCGGGCGGCGGGCAGAAATCACGCGCTCAGCAAATATCGGAAAGAGCTGGTCAGACGTATAAAGACGTCTAGAATCGCTGAGACCAGGGAGCGGTGCGAACCAGTCAGCTTCAACAGACCTGCGTAGATACGCGAACGTGTATTTTCCCGCGTCGGAGGTTAGAAAACCGATAGGTCTGTACAACTGGCCTTCAGGGAACCGACGGGTCACCAGAAGGCGATGTGCCGTGATATCGGACGATTGCGGTGCTGGTCTATTCAAGACGCTTGTTGCCATCACACAACCTCTTTCTGTTTGCTGCGAGAAGTTCGTCTGTAAACCTATGTGCGACCTCTGACATTGACGGTATACCCTCCAAGACCTCAATCCATGAGGCGCGTTCCATCGAACAGATGCGGTCCAGGAACTCCCGCGCTTGACCAGACGACAGCTGCAGCCCCTCCCATGCTACGTCCAAAAGCGTCTTCTTCTTGCCATCCTCGAAGCGGTGGGCTGTCGCCTTCTGACTCCACTCCTCCACGCCCTCATCCAAAATTATTTGGAGCCGTGTCTCGCTCGCTCCCGAGGCAAGTGAACTGCCATGGTCATAAGACTTGGCAAGGCGATACATGCCCTTACGGTCCAGAATGCCCCAATTCAAGGCGTGGCGATCCGTGTTAGCTACCCATGAATCGAAAATAAGGTACCCAACAAAGACATCGAACGCTGGCAGATCTGCCACTGCCGTATCCGGCGGCCCAAACTTGCCGTCCAGCAGCTGCGAGATGTTGTCGACGTTGTGTCCCACCCTATTGCCGGGTCGTTGATCGACATCACAGCTCAAGTAGCCGTCGAACTCGGATAAATAGGTGTTGCCAGGCTGAAGATCCCAACCCTTGGGCGCAACGTTCCTGGAGATGATACCGTCTTCGCCGTCACGAACCGCGACCTCTATATCTGCGGCTGGTAGTCCGATGAGGGCTGCGAGCTCGGAGACAATTTTCTCCACCTGGTCGTCTCGTCGCCTGTACAGTCCGCCTGGAACACCCCCTGGAAGCGTCACAGTTCCATACTTGGCTGGTTTGAATAGCCACCATTGGGAGCGCTCAGACGGATCCGCGACCCCCGGGCGACCGACCCAGGCTTTTCCGTCATCGCCTCCGTATTCCGGGGCAGTTATTGGCCACTGCGAAATGTCGCAAACGGTGTATTTAGTCATCGACTAAATACACCGTTTGGACGCACCTGGCTTCGACAGACAGGGAACTTGGCTTGCATGATGAACAGCATAACCGGCAGACGGAGCTGCCCCGGCTTCAGTTGATTCGGGGCCTCAAGACCCGTGAGCGCGGTTCTGAAGGCTGCTTGAAATTCTGGCAGTGCGCCCGCCATGAATTGCCTGGACTGCGCCGGAAGCCCGAATCGAGCGGCGCCGGCCAGCCACTACGCAAGAAGCGGACGGATCAGGTATCAGGCCGGCGACGTTTAGAACGCCCTGCAGACGCTGGTTCGGCCGGCCGGGAACCGCGTCTGGACAACCAAAACCTTATAAGTCATGTAGCCCTGCCCTGGCCCCGCCATGAAGAAGCAAGAACACAGACCTGCCGCCCGACACAGGAAAGAGGTACCCGGCCACACCAATGGCCACCAACAAAAACGGCCCCGAAGGGCCCATAAAAAGCTGATTTGTGCACAGTCAGAGGGCCAAAAGCCCCCTGACCTGCGAAAACACTGTGCCCGAGGTGGGACTCGAACCGGCTTCCAACCCTTGAAATCACTGGGAACTCCCGAAAACATGCCGAGTACGGCCCAGTCCGGCACCGGTACGGCCCAGTCCGACGGCAAGAGTGTGCACATTGTGCACACCCCGTTTTTCGCTTAGAGACCGTTGCGACGCTACTCCCCCGCCTTGGGATATTTGGCTTGGCCATAGGTCGTTGCAGATACCGCCTTGGCCGTCACTGGCCAAGCCCTTGCAAGCAGCACTACCTTCAAATGACGTACAAGGATGTCAGGGGCCGCGGTTGACCGTCGGGCGCTCTTTCAGGGTCCGGCCGATCTTCTCGACCGAGGCGAACCACGACAGCATGTCCTGGTCAATCGCGCCGATGACCGTTCGCATGTTGGCGAGCTGGGCTTCGATTCGGCTGTTGATGAGGGGTTCAAGATGCGCGACACGGTTCCGCAGGCGATACACGCCCTCCACCGCCCGCTCCAAGTCATGGACCGGTCGTTTCAGGTTCGGGAATGCCGAACTTAGAGCCTGATCCCACAGTAGCTGCTTCCCGGCATCCTTACGGCCTGGCAGCATGAACCGCCACGTGCCAAGCGACATGGCTGCAAGTAGATCCTCGTGCAGCGGCTCCCGCCGGTATTTCGGTCGCAGGCGCGTTGATCTCCCCGCGCGTGACCTGGCATCGGGAATATCCCTGCCCACGATCCGCTCTATCAATACCGACGGATCCAGAAGCCAGTCCGAGGAGTGGGGCTTTCCGGTTCTTGGGTTGGTCTGGGTGGCGTTCCAAAGACACAGCTTTTCATCAAGGGCATTACGAAGCACAACCTCAAAAATGTGCAGGGCCTCATAAGCAGCGCCGGAGAGCCGGATGTTCCACCGGTACAAATGAACGGCATCCTGCAGGCTCCCGGCAGCCTCAAGATACGGTGCCAACCGGGCGTTGCTCAACCGGCGCAGCAGCACCGACTCGATGCTTTTTGGTTCAGACTTAGCCACGGTAGTAAACTGTAGAGGAAGACAGGGGCAGGTTCCCTGTTATGGATTACTGAGGGTCCTACAGCCAGGAGCTGCGGGGCCCTCAGCCATTTACGACCGGATCCCGAAATGGGCCAGGCAGAAGGACCCGCCCACCAGTCACCTGGCGGGCGATCCACGAATCCTCCGGCCGCTGCTGGTTTGGTCAGCCTCCGTGTGCGATCACGCCCGGGACCGCCGCGTGACCTTCCAACGTAGAATCAGGCCATGGTGCGGATCAAGGAATTGACGAACACAGACACCGGAACGTTTGCCTTCCGCACATCGACAGGCTCCCTCTACCGGATCGCCCTCGGCAACTCCCCAAGCCTCACGCGTCTGCCAGCGGACCAAGACCCAGAAGCCGCTTACCGAACGACAGGGGTGTCGGTTCTCAGGATGGACACCCAGGAGATTCCCCTGCTGGGCATCGGGAGGCTGAAGGTAGGCGAAAGGGCCGTCCTCTTCCTGGACATTGTCGGTGACGGGCTCACGGTCACAGCGCGCGACACCAGTGAAGTCGTCAGCATCCACCTTCTCAAGAACCACCGGCCAATCTGAGCTGTCCGACCAAGCGATCGCCCCGGACGGGCTGCATCCGGTCGCCGAACCGGTGGCGGCGCTGGGGACAACCCGAGGCGTTGTATCCGGGCAGTTTGCTCGCGGCCGGTCGCCCCCGGGCCGATTTCGTCCCGGAAAACTGCTCGACATAGATGTGCTCTTCCCTCATGCCTGCTTCGCTGAGCGCGTCAAACTGCATCCGGCTGTGCTGATCGGTGGACACCTACCGGGCGTATCCCAGAAGCAACCCCATGCCGCTCATGCCAGATCGAGGGTGTGTCATTTTGCCTCGAGGCCTTGTGGTGGGACTTCCCCCGTGAGACAGACTCGGTGAGACACTTCTGGCCGCATAACAGGTGAAAATGCGGTGCTTGGCAGTTCCTCATCGAGCTAGAGACACCACGTCGGTTGGTTCTTATGAACAGGGGTCTGTTGTCGAGGCTGCCCTCGACAGTTTCTACCGATACCGTATCGAACGAGCACATTGCTTAGTAAGGTTGTTCTTATGGCCACCGACGTTCCTCGCCAACCCACCACCTCCCGTGCCACCGGCCGCCCTGGGGACGCTTCTCCCTTCGCCCTGGGACTACTGCTGCGCAGGGCGCACTGGCGCGCGGCCGCCGTGATGGCGGAGGCGCTCCGGCCGCTTGGCATCGAGTTGCGGCATTTCGCCGTGCTGATCGAGCTAGTTAACCGCGGTCCCACCATGCAGCGGGATCTGACGACCGCTACCGGCTCGGACAAGGCGGGAATCATGCGGGTCGTGGACGACCTGGAGCGAAGTGGGCTGGCCGTGCGCAAGACCGTTCCGGGGGACCGGCGGGCGCGGGCGGTGGAGATCACACCTCGGGGACTCGAACTTTTCGACGCAGCCCATGTGGCGGCGGAACCGCTTGCCGAGCGTCTCGTCGCGGAACTGGAGTCCGACGAGCCCGAGCGGCTGATGGATCTGCTGACCCGTATTGCCTACACGGCTGATAGTGAACCGTAAGCGCGGCGCACATGCACAGCCACGAGGGGCCGTGAGACGCCCTCGAACGAGGGCGTCTCACGGCGTCCATGGGCCAGGGCTACGCCACTCGCGCCGCGATTTCCTTGGCCTTGGTGGTCGCGTCCTCGAAGGCGCGCTTGCGGGAGGCCTCGTAAAGGGGGACTAGTTCTGACATGGCCGGGTTGCGGGGGGCCATGGTGAGTTCCGGGACGATGAAGTCCAGGTCCAGGCCGAGGGTGCCCTTGAGGACGGCTTCCAGGTAGTTCTGCACGAACTCGTAGCCCTCGCGCGGGGTGCCCGGCCCGTAGGAGCCGCCACGGCTGGCGACGACGACCGCGGGGGTGCCCTGCGCGGAACGGGACTCGCCCGCGGTGCGGCCGAGCAGGAGCACGTTATCCAGCCATGCTTTGAGGGTCGAAGGGATCGAGAAGTTGTACATCGGGGCACCGATCAGGACGGCGTCCGCCTGCTCCAGCTCCTCGATGAGCCTCACACGCGCGGTGAACGCCGTGGACTGCCCCGGCGTGCGCCCGGGCGGGGCGGCATAGCCGGCGGACCAGGCGTCGGCAGTGATGTGCGGGACGGGGTCGGACGCGAGGTCGCGGTAGATCACCGTGCCCTCCGGGTGCTGCTCCTCCCAGGTCTTCCGGAAGGCGGCGGTCACCGAACGGGACGAGGACGCCTCGCCGGGGAACACGGACGTGTCGATATGCAGCAGTGTGGTCATGCGCTTTCTCCTAAGGTGATGCCCGCGGCGGGAGCCAAGGGCTAAGGGCTCGTGCTCAGCGGTAGTCCAGAGCAATATAGTATTGAATGATACTATCTTGTATGAAACGATAACACTCGGGCAGATTGGAAAGTGGTTGATCATGGACGTATATGAAGCGGTTACCAGCCGAAGGGCGGTGCGCGGATTCACCGACCGGCAAGTCCCGGGTGAGGTGCTGGGGCGCGTTCTGTCCGCCGCGGCTTGGGCGCCGTCGGGATCGAACATTCAGCCGTGGCACGCCTACGTGCTGAGCGGCGCGCCGCTGGCTGAGTGCAAGAGACGCGCCACCGAGCGTCTGGCCGCAGGCGACCCGTGGGACGAGCCAGAGTACAAGCAGTACCCGTCCGCGCTGAAGTCCCCCTACCACGAGCGCCGTTCCGCCTTCGGCGAGCAACGCTACGGTGCACTCGGCATCGCGCGCGATGACCTGGAGGCGCGCCAGCGGGCCGCTTCCTCGAACTGGGACTGTTTCGGCGCCCCCGCCGCCCTGTTCTGCTACATCGACCCCGACATGTGCTCGCCCCAATGGGCCGATGTCGGCATGTACCTGCAGACCGTCATGCTGCTGCTCCGCGCCGAAGGGCTGCACAGCTGCCCGCAGATGGCTTGGGCGAAGTTTCACAAGACCGTCGCAGAGGTCCTCTCACCCCCGGACAAGCTCATCCTCTTCTGCGGCTTGTCGATCGGGTACGAGGACGACACGATGGACTACGCCCGGACAGGCCGGGCGTCGCTCGAGGAGACGGTCACGTTCGTCGATGGTCTCTAACACACACCCCAACGAAAGGAATGTCATGAAAATCGCAGTCATCGGCGGTACCGGGCTGATCGGGTCGCAGGTCGTCAAGAATCTGAACGCCGCCGGGCACGACGCCGTGCCGCATTCGCAGTCAACGGGAGTCAACGTCATCAGTGGCGTAGGAGTGGACGAGGCCGTGGCCGGCGCCGACGTCGTCGTCAACCTGACGAATTCCCCGACCTTCGACGAAGCCTCCCCGCCCTTCTTCCAGACCTCGATGGACCAGCTACTGGCTTCGGCCAAGAAGGGCGGCGTCGGCCACTTCGTCATTCTCTCGATCGTTGGCGCGGACCAGGTGCCGGAACTGGACTACTACCGTGCCAAGGTGCTCCAAGAGAAGATCCTCGCGGCCGGGCCCATCCCCTACTCAATCGTCCGGGCGACGCAGTTCATGGAATTCATGGACGCGGTCCTGGCCTGGACCGCCGACGGCGACACCGTCCGGTTGCCCGCCACGCCGATCCAGCCGATCGCGTCCAAGGACGTAGCCACCGCGGTGGCGGAGGTCGCCGCAGGCAACCCGCTGAACGGCATTCGCAACATCGCCGGTCCCGAGGTCTTCTCCCTGGACGAACTGGGCCGAATCACCCTGTCCCGCAAGGGCGACAAACGCACCGTCGTAACCGACCCGACCGCCGGCATGTTCGCCGTCGTCAAGGGAGACGCCCTTACCGACAAGGACGCCCACCTCGCCCCCACCCGCTACGCCGACTGGCTTTCCTGACCGCTCGCTCGCTGCGGGCCAGGCCGGCCCGGTAGGCCTTCCCGATCGGCCTTTCTCGAAATTTCACGCTCCGAAGTGCGAGAGCAACCGGGTCGGGTCGTCCGAGCGGGTATCGACCCTGCCGAATGACCCTGCTCATCCGGCAGGGTTTGAGGCATCTTCACCGGGCAGTTATGCGGCGGGGCACGCGAGAATCCGAGACGCCCGGACCGGGCGTCCTTGGCGATTCCGCTGATTCCATGACAAGGGCGGAGCGCGCTGGTCTTACTGAGCCGCGTCCGGTGAAGGTGCGGCGCTCATTCCAGGGCGCCCTTTTCTGACAACAGTTAAAGGTGCCGTGTCGAAGAATCGGTATTCCCCCATGGGGGCGCGGATTGTTCCGGCGCCTTCCGCTTTCTCCCGGATAAAATCATGGTCACCCCTGGAAAGTACAACCTGTCCATTCGGGTCAAGCTCAATGTCCCCGCGCCGGTCTTTGCAGAATTTCGCCGACATTGCCGGGGGCAGGAGCAGACATGCCGGATTTTCCAGGAGCCATGTCCGGGTCTCGGAATCGAGCCGGTCCCACTCATCCTTGATGTTCACGCTTGCTGATACCGCCTTCCTGTTCGGCTTGCCGACACTGAATTCCGTCCAGACTACGCCCGACCCCAAAAAGAATGGTAGGAACTCTTCCATGCCGGGGTAGTGCGCTGAACCCCGGGACAACTCTCGGAGCTGTTAGTGACTGTCAATCAACAAACGGCCGGGCTGCCATCGTCACGACTGTCGAGAATGGGATTTAGTTGTGCAATCCACAACATGCGCCGTGGCCGCCTGTTCCCGGATGTCCCTGACCGCGGCGGCTGCCGTCGCCCTGTCTTCGTACGCCTCCGACTTTGCCAGGGTTTCCCCGGCGGAATTGACGAGGTTTATCCGGACCCCTCGCGGTTCAGCGTCTACAAGTTCGAATTGGCCAGGCATCGGCGTCCCCTTCGCGATTGGTGCGTTGACGTTCGTGCCGGCGAGCGCATCGCCGAAACAACAATTATATGACAACTATGTCAACAATCATGAATTGTTGACAGAAAAGAATGCCTGTTATTCCTGCACGGTCAAGAACGGCAGCCAGCGGCAGGGCGCGGTTCGCTGCCGGTTGCCGAGCCGCCTGTACTCGCGCCGAGGCGGACAATCATGGGGACCACCACGATCAGCCGGGGGAGGGCGAACAGGCCGGTGGTTATGGGCGCCAAGCACCGCCATACCCACATGCAGGCGCTGTTGTGCCGATTCGACACCCAACCGATCCCGTCAAGCCCGGCACTATTGGCCGCGTCCGATATTCGGGTCTGCGAGTAAATTATCCATGCGATGGTCCGGCCGTCCCCTTCCTTGTCGGAGGGAGCATGCATGATCAGCCCATGATGTTTCCCCCGCGACATCGAAGCGCGGGTCCTGCTGCTGCACACCCCTCAGACCGAGGACGCCGTCGGTCAGTTCCTCCCCACCGGACGCATCGTCGCCGACCCCGCACGGTCCTGGACCGTCTTCCCGGACGCCTACGCCTGGATGTACCGGCAGATGCAGTCCCGCCTGCCAACCAGGAGAGACGGCGCCTTGTGGCTCTGGGCGAAAATCGGGCGCCGGGACCTACTGTCCCACTGCCGCCGGTCCCGGGGGAAGGTGCTGCTGACCTGCCGGATCCCCCGGGAACGCGTGCTCCTGTCCGAGTTCGACGACTGGCACCGGGCACTCAACGGATCACCCAACATCCTCGCCCACCCGTGTGAAAGCGATGACGCCTACAGCGACCGGCTCAACATCGTGCTCGATGACTTCTTTGACCGGGAATCCGCCGCCGGGGTCAACCACGAGCCGGTCTGCACCTGGCCGGGACTATCCAGCGCCGGCTCATCCACTGACATCCGGCACCGGACTGGCATTCAGTTCGCTTGGGGAATCGATCCGGATCAGCGGGAGACCCTCGGGAGGCGCTATGAGACGTAAGACAGGAAACCCAGGTAGATCGGCATGTCGACGCCTGCGTGGAAAAGGGAGGAGGGAATGATGCTGCCCGAGTTGCGCGTGAGGTAGCCGCCGATCAGGCCGAGTGGGAAGGCGAGCAACACGATGAAGAGGAGGGCGGAGGCCGTGTAGGTGACGCCGACGTGCCAGGACGCGAAGATGGCCGCCTGGATGAAGGTCGCCAGATAGGGCCCGAAGGCGAGGTTGAGCCTGGACATCAGTAGCCCGCGGAACATCAGCTCTTCCAGGAACCCGTTGGCCGCCACCGCGGCCAGCAGTGCGGGCGTCAGGCTGAGGTAACGGCCGAAATCGAAGGCGCCGTGCACAGGCATGAACCGGGAGTGCGACAGGGCTCCGAAAGTGAGTACATAGAATCCGACCAACCCGATGATTCCGATCACGTATGCTCGTCCGAATCGCCCTTTGCGGACATAGATCGAGGCTGGCGAACTCCTCGAGATCCAGACCACCACCAGGACGGCGACGACGGTGAGCAGCAGCTCATCGAGCTCGATGATGACCGTGCCCGGAACCGTCGAAGCCAGTGGGTTGCCTGGGACAGGTGGGCTATGCAGGACCTGGCTGGCAAGGAATCCCGGCACATAGCGGTCAGCAAGGATAAACAGGGACATCCCGAAGAAAGCCAAGGGTATCTCCCAGTACCCGCGCACGGCGGCGCTGCGTCTCGCCAGCAGCGAGAGGGCAAGCAAAGCGATCGTGACGACCAGACCGCAGGCGAGCCGGGCGGCATCACCAGGCACGTATCCGGCCGACACCGGCAGGAACCCCGCCACGATACAGGCGACGGCGAAGATCGTCTTCCGGCCGGGAGTCAGCTTCGCGCCCGGAACGTCAAGCGCACGTGGCGCTGATGGCGATGCCTCCATGTCCCCTCCCTTGGGGTTGCGTGTTGGGCTCAGCGGGTCGCGCCCTTGAGTTCATCGCCTACGCTCCTGACCGGACCTGCGGACCACGGTGTCGTCGACGTGGAGCCTTTTTGCCCGGGCCCAGATCGCGGCGTTCTGCGCGGCGAACGTTACTGCCAGGGCCAGGAACAGCTCCCCTATCACGAAGCCCTGAGGATGGTTTGCAGCCTGACCAAGGAACGCGAATGGCAACCGGATCACGATGAGTACCGCCCAGGTCACCAGCGTGATCGCTGTGCCCTTGACCATCACCTGGCCAGCATCGGGCCAGACCCGGAACGTTGTCCCCCTCCAGAGACCGGCGGCCAATCCGATGACGAGACCGACAACAAGGAGAGCTACACCGCCCACATCCATACCTTGAGGCTCGCGGGCCAGCTGCTGGACCCCGAAGAGGCCAAGGACCGCCGGCAGCAGCATGAGTCTGCCAGCCCTGAGAGGTCGCGCGCTCATCTGCCGATAGAGGACGAATGCAATGAGCGCGAGGTAGATCGCGATATTGACCACAAGGCCGACCAACTGGTCCGGAAGCATCCTGACACCTCCAGGAGCGTATTACTTACCGTAAGCAGTACGATACATCCATGCAGGACCCTGTCAAGACCCCGCGAAAACGCCGCCCCAGGGGCTCCCTGACCCGGGAGCAAGTGGTCGACGCCGCACTGGCACTGGCCGACGGCGAAGGCCTCGACGCCCTCACCATGCCGATGCTGGCACACCGCCTCAAATGCGGGGTGATGACCCTCTACGGCTACGTGAACAGCAAGGAAGACCTGCTCGATGCCATCGCCCAACGCGGCCTGCGCGACCTCCGGCTCCCCCGCCCACTCCCCGCCGACGCGACGGCGATCCTGGTCGTCTGGGGCCGGGCCCTACGCCTGAACCTGATCGAGCACCCGAGCCTGCCGATGATCTTCCTCTCCCGGGCGGTGATCGGACCCGGCATCCTGCACGGCCTCGAGGCTCTCCTCGGACCCCTGGCGAGGGCCGGGATGCCGCCGGCGCAAGGCGTCCACGCGGTCTACGCCGTCCTCACCTATGCCACAGGTTTCGTGGCCTGGGAGATACCGCGCACACGCCGCCAGCCACAAGCGACGTACGCGGGGAGTTGGCGGCGGGAAGTTGCCAACCTGCCTCCAGCCGAGGTTCCGTTTGTCGCCGGCGTCCTCGACGAGCTGCCAGAGGTCGCCGGTGAGGAGCAGTTCGAGCTCGGACTGGCCGCCCTGACCGCCGGCCTGGCAATCAAGACTGGCTAGTAATCTCGTACGAAACTGGCACTTCTACCTGCGGCGCAGAGATGTTCGGGAGCCTTTCAAGCCGTGAACTCCTGGGGACCTTTGCGGCAACAGCAGACGGAAACCGGCTACATGCAGTGGATGTCAGCCATCCGCATGCCGTCACCTTGACCGGTCGTGTCATCGAGTTTCACGATGACGTCCTTGCCCTGAGTCAGGGGCGCGGTGATGCTGTTTGCCAGGCCCAACGATGAGGAGCCGCGTTCGATGCTGGCCGCTACGTACAGCCTTCCCGGGCATCCCGCCATTGCCATGGTCGTGACGTGGACGTCGGTGCATTTCAGGTACCTGCGGGTGTACTCGGACTTGGGCGCTTATTGGTAGTAGTAGGGCCCGGAGCACCGGGTCCAGCCTTGGGCTTCCATCTGGGTCCGGATTGACTCGGAGGTTCCAGCCAGCCCTGCAGCATGGTCGGCGGCCTGCGCAGCGTTGCGGGCGGCCGTATCTTTGGCCTGCTGTTCGCGAAGCTGTCTGTTGTCGGCCTGGACCTTAGCCCAGAACGCATCCGAGTCTTCCTTCTTCTTCGCGGCGGCATCCTTCGATGTCTGCTCTGCCGCCCTGACATCTGCCGCCTGGGCCGCCGGAAGCCCCACACCGAACCGCCACGGCTCGGGGAAGCCAACGGTTCCGATGTGGCTCACGCCGTCGTCCTGACTCTTACCGGGAAGACGAAGGCCGCCAAACTGGCCCGGAAATCGGCTGAGGCAGCCGTCCGCCGGCTTTCTCGCCGCGGCCATAGCCGCCGCGGCGGCGGCACTGGCATGGCGACGTCGCCGGGGCCTCGCCGCCAACGCGGAACCCAAGACTGAACAGGCAGCAGACCGGGCCGGATAACCCCTGGGCTGAAGAATGACCCGCCTCAGCTGGCCGCCTTCCTTAAAGCGCTGCGGCACGGCGCCGCGCTGGTCGCCTGGAAACTGGACCGCCGTCCTCACAACTGCTTTGGCCCGACACGGGCGGCAACGACCGCGTCAAGCTGCAGATCCGTGGGCTTTGAACCGTCGAGCTTCGGCGCCCACATGTATCCGACAAGTGTGACTGTTGGTTGAAAATTACGACTCACCGGCAGGATGCATACCACCTGATGGACCTCGGAACCTACGGCTTGAGGATAGACCACCCGGCCCAATTCGAGCTCGGCTGGCTGATAGTGAAACAAGCGTTGGAGTCTATCCGGAGCGAAACCGGCTGGAGCCGGCAGGCACCTGACTTTCAAGCGTGCCACCGCTAACTCCGCGCGGGAGGGTCCGCCTTTGAACACCGGGGCATGGCTCTACCGGACCCGGTGTTACTTCCACCAAAACGGTGTCCGCGCCACAGTCTGGGCGTGCCCTGCAGTGGGTCGGGTCGATGAGGAGGGTGTCGTGGGCGGCCTTGACGACTTCGGCCGCAGTGGCCCGCGCTAAAGCGCCCCTGCATGGACGAGCCGTTTTTGGCCTAGCCCAGGCCTAACCCTGGTCCTTGTCGATGGGGGCAGGATGTTGCGCGGAGCGGGAGTCGATCCGCTAGGCGTCACCGGTGTTGTGTCGGCGGGCTTCGGATCGGCGTCCACGACCGCTGTCTGCTGGGTTGAATGAATACGAACAGCACATGTCATCAGCCGGGCCGGTCATATCGACTGGCGGTAGCCGAAGAATTCGTGGTCTTCGTTGTACCCTCCAAAGCCGCCGCCGAGGTGGTCGAAAGTGTCGACGAATTCTATTCCTTTGATCCACTTGACCATTTTGAAACCGAGTTGGTTTTCGTTGCGGAGCCGCAGCGGGGCGCCGTGTCCGAACGAGAGGGGCTCTCCGTTCATGTCGTAGGCGAGCATGGTCAGTTCATGACTCATCTGTTCGAGGGGGTGCGCGTCGTAGTAAATACCTTTCTCGGGCCCGTCGCCGAGGGAATAGAACACCACCCATTCCGCCCCGGGTTTAGGCTGGACGAGATCGAGGATGGCCTGCATCGAGACTCCACCCCATTTCGCTACCCCGGACCATCCCTGGATGCAGAAGTGTTGGGTGATCTGCTCGTGGTAGGGCATCGCACGCAGCTGCAGCAGGTCCAGCTCGACCGGGTTCTCCACGAGGCCGTCGATTTTCAGCCGGTAGCCGGCGAAGTTCCCGTCGAAAAGTGCCTTGTACTCTTCGGAGTCCGGGTACTGGCCGTTGTGCCAGAGGTAGGGGGAAATGTCGTCCTCGGTGTATTGCCCCGGTTTGGCGTCGATATGTTCGAACAAGCGCTCCGCCGGTCCGATCAACGCAGACCCCACACGCTGGATCACCCGCGGATGGCGGATGGTCAGGGGCGTGGCGGCAACCCAGCCGACGATGACCACAGCCATGGACAGGACGAAGATCCAAAAGCCGGCCCAGGAAGCGTCGTTGCGGCCGGCGAAGATGTGGTTGAGGTTGTTCAACGCCCCGGTGGTGAAGACGAACGTGACGTGGATGACGATGAACAGCAGGAACCAAACCAGCACTAGAAAGTGGATCGATCGGGCGGCCTGGATGCTGAACACCGTGCTGATCCGCCGGAACCGGGTGGAGAGTGCCGGGGACATGCCGAGCCCCGTGATCAGGGCCAGAGGCGCGGCGATGAAGACGGTAATGAAGTAGGTGAGCAGTTGCAGGCTGTTGTAGTTAGACCATCCGCTCTCCGCAGGCCAGTCCAGCGACAGGTACTGGATCGCCACCGACAGCGCATTGGGAAACACGTCCCAGTGCGCGGGCACCAGGCGCATCCATTGCCCTGTGGCGAACAGGAGAATGTAGAAGATAATCCCGTTCGTCAGCCAAAGGGTGTCGATTCCCAGGTGCCACCAGCGGGCGAGCCCGATCGAGTGCCGAAGTCCGGGCAGACCGACCTGGCCTGGGAGGCTGATGGAGTCCTTCTTCGCCGTCCACAACGGGTCAGCGGGAACGGGCTTTTGCACCCGGAACCAGTCCCGGCCCGGAGTGCTGTGACGGGTCCAGTACAAACGGGGGTGGTCGGTGAGGATCTGTGCCCCGGAACGAACGATGAAAATCATGAAGAACAGGTTCAGGAAATGCTGCCAACCCAGCCACGCCGGAAACCCCGACGGCGCGTCGGCGGGGAGTTCTGACATGCCCGGGTACTGGCGCATGAACGACTGAACCCCCGGGACCTCGCGCAGCCCCTTCGCCAACGCCACCGCCACGATCAGGAGCACGAATCCGATCGGGAGCAGCCACAGCAGGTTGAACCATTTGCTCCCCACCCGCACCCGTGGAGCTATACCGCGGTCCTGCGGGATGGTGCCCGCGAACGTGGCCGGATCGATGATGTCAGTGCCCTCGACCAGTTGGTCCCGGAAACTGTGCACCAACCCGGGGGTCACCGCCGAGGAGGCAGGGGCCGGAAAATCCGAAGATGCTGGAAGATTAGGACTCATGGTGCAGGCTAACAGAGGAACAGCCCCTCACCCGCACGGGCGCCCCTACAAAATGTCCCCGGCCAAACTGCGGCTCGCCATGGCCTCCATGGGCAGGCCCGACACCAAAGTCAGCGACCTCTGCACCGAACTGGGCATCACCCGCCAGACCTTCTACCGGCACGTCTCACCCAACCGGGGAACTGGGCCCCGACGGCCAAAAGCTACTGAAACCAATTCATATGAGGTAGGCGGGCGATGCGCTGTTGTTCGAACAGCCGCGTTCGGCCAGAAGCCGGCGCGAGGATCCCGGCGCGTTGGGTGGTCCGAGGGCGCCGGGAAATACGCACCGGAGCATACTGTTAATAAGGTCAAAGGAGTGCAAGTTGTCCCGATTCAGGAATTATTGGATTTACAGTGCCGGGCTTGCCGTGGTCTGGGCAATCGTACTCATACTCGTGTTTACAACCCGCGGTCCGGCAGTTGGCCAGCTATACCTGTGGATCTTCGCTGGCTACTCCATCGGCTGGGGGACGACTACGATTGCTCGATTCGTCTATCCGCCCCCAAGCGTTGGGGCGCCACGCAACACCTCAGCTGAACCGGGCATGGGTAGATGGCACTCGGGTCGCCTCCCCGGGTCCCAGATTTGCGGGCACATCCCCACACGTGACTGCGATGTTGCGTTGCGACGGCAAAATTCTGCCGCTGGATATGTTATCCAAGCAGATTGAAGGAACTCTCAGCACCGACACTCCGCGTACCGCTCTGTCGAATGGCACGCGGAGCTAGGGCCCGGTCATGCGCCGCTGCAGAGGCTGGCGCATTACTCGAACCGCAGCCGGCCCATGCACCCGACTTTCGGGTTTCCTGTTGCGATGGATTGCCGGGACCTGGCTGACGTTTGTTCTACGCGGCTGCGAGGTCTTCCTCGATGGCTTCTTCGAAAGCTTCCGTGGGGTAGCGGGCGTAGGGCGGGATGGTCAGGAAGGTGGGGAATTCTCGGGCCTGTTGTCCGCGCCGGGTATGTATTTCGGTTCGTTTTTATGTTTCCGAGCGGCTTTTTTCGAGGATGGTTCCGCAGGGGACGGAAGGGTGTATCTCGAGGGTGTATCTGGCGGTGTCGTGTTGGGTGACGAGTATTCCGTGCCGGTGTTCCAGGGCGGCGGGTATCAGTTCGTTGACGGCCTCGGTGAGCTGGTCGTCTCTGCTGCGGGTCTGGCTGACGGTGATCTCGAGGCGGAACGTCGCGGTTTCGTGCATGAGAGTGTCCTTGTCCGGGCGGCCTTGGCGGGCCGCGGGTCAGATCTGCCGGGAGGGTGTTGAGGCCTTGATGCGGAAGGCGAGGATGTCGTCGTGGTGGGTGAAAATGGACCGTCCTTTTCCGGCGGGTTGGATCAGCCAGAGGGTGTTCCCGTCCTGGGTGACGCCGTCGGCGATTCCGCGGGCAATTACCTGGTTGTCCTTGCTGAGCTTGATCTCGTCGCGGGTCCGGATCCTTGTCCAGTCGCGCACGTATTCATCGATTGTCACGGTCGTCTTTTCTGCCGGCCGCACATGGTGCGGGTAACGGGTTATGTTTTGCGCGGCTGCGTTTGATTGCGCGGCTGCGTTGAGAGGTGCCGCCGGCCTGCGTGGAGGACCACGCAGGCCGGCCGCGAGGCGTCATTTGCCCGGGGGCGTCGAGCCGCCTATACCAGTTGTGCGGGGATTAGCCGTCGTTGCCGGCAGGGGTGGTGGTCGCGGTGTAGCCCTCGAGCTTGAGAGCGGCCTGGGCGTACTTCTGGGTGAACGTGTCGGCGATGTTGACCTTGGAGGTGTCAACGCCGATGGTCTTCTCCTCGTCGAAGATCGTCTTGGGGCCACCTGCAGGCATGATGCCGTCCGGGAGGAACTGACCCTTGTCCTGGTTCAGCGCGGCGACGTACTGGTCCTTGGAGATGGTGCTGTTCTGGACGTAGGACTGGGGCAGCTTATCGGCGATCTCCTGGGCGGAGTGGGTGCTGATCCAGTGCATCGTGTCCACAAGGGCGTTGACGACCTTCTGGGCTGCGTCCTCGTGGGTCTTGACCCAGTCCGACTGGGCGAGAAGGCCGGCCGACGGCAGGGTGCCGCCAAGCGCCGCCTTGGCTCCGTCAGAGGTAGCGAGGTCGATCGCAGAAACGGCGAGGTTCTTGTTCTCGAGGGCGCCAACGGTCGGCTGGGTGGTCATGACGCAGTCAGCGGACCCGCGCTGGATCGCCGCGATTGCGGTTGCTCCGGCGCCGACGGCGATCGTGTGGTAATCGCTCTTCGCGAGGCCGGCCTTCGCAGCGATGAACTGGGTGAGCTCATCGGTTCCCGAGCCGAGGTCGGTAACGCCGACGGTCTTGCCCTTGAGGTCAGCGCCCGTCTTCACGTTCGCCTTGGGGCTGCACATGATGCGTTCGCCCGGGGCGCTCGAGAGCTGCACGAGGTTGATGACGTTCTTGCCCTTGGACTGGAAGTCAACGGTGTGGACGTACCACGCACCGGCCATGTCCACCTGCCCGGATGCCATAGCGTCTTCGGCGCCAACGCCACCCTGGGACTCGGTGGAAAGCTCCATCTTGACGCCGTACTTCTGGTAGAAGCCGAGCTGCTGTGCGAGCTGGTACGGCAGGTAGATCTGCTTGTCGATGCCGCCGACCATCATCTTCACGGTGGGCATCTCGGCCGGGCTCGCCGTGGAGCCTCCGCTGGCGGCGGCGCTGCCGCTTCCGGAGTTGCCGCCGCAGGCCGCGAGGCTGAGCGCGACGGCGCCGGCTGCGGCGACAGCATACATCTTGTGCTTCATCATTGGGGCACGCTTTCCTTTGTTATTCATTGGATCGGTTGTCGACAGGTGGGTGAAGACCGAAATGCTTCAGATCGCCTGTGCTTCGGAACGGTTTGGTGGCCGCCATTTGAGCAGCTTGTGTTCGAGCAGGGTGATGAGGGCTTCGGCGCCGAGCGTGATGACTGCGATGATCACCATGCAGGCGAAGACCGTGTTGGGATCGAAGGTCCCCTGTGCCTGGCTGATGATGAGGCCGATTCCCTGCTGGGCGCCGAGCACTTCAGCGACAAGTGCGCCGATGATCGCGAAACCGAACGCCGTGTGCAAGCTGGCGATTATCCAGGTCATGGCCGAGGGAATCGTCACGTGGATCGCCACCTGAAGCGGCGATGCACCCAGGACGCGCACATTTCCGACCAGGTTCTGATCCACTTCACGGACGCCCTGGAAGGCGTTGAAGAAGACGACGAAGAAGACCAGTACCGCTGCGAGCAGCACCTTCGGGAAGACCCCGAGGCCGAACGCCACGATGAAGATCGAGCCGAGCACGATTCTGGGGATGGAGTTCACGATCCGGATGTACGGGCCGACGACTTCCGACAGGTACTTGTTCGAGCCCAAAAGGAGCCCGAGCACGACGCCGACGAGCGTTCCGAGCGCGAAGCCCATGAACGCTTCCTGCATGGTGACCCCGAGGTTCTCCCAGATGGTGCCGAACGCCGTGCCCTCCGTGAAGAGCTTGACGAGGCTGTTCCAGATTTCGGTCGGCTGGCCGAAGAAGAACTTATCCACCCAACCCTCGGTCGTGAACCACTGCCAGCCACCGATCACGACGACGGCGAGGATGGCACGGCCGGCCCAAACCCAGGTGGTGCGGCGGTTCAGGGAACGCCGGGCGGAAGCCTTCAGCTCACTCGCTTGCCGTTGCGCTTGCGCTTGTGCTTGATCTTGCTCTTGCACGGGAGCACCTCTATTGATTGTGGTTGTCATGCTGCTGCACCCGCCGATTGCTTGTAGGCGCGGGTGACTTCGTCCTTCAAGGACTCCCAGATCTGGCCCTGCAGCTCCAGGAACCGCTCCTCGTGCCGGATCTTCTGGACA
>NZ_JBFRGF010000059.1:0-23152 GCF_052115205.1 Arthrobacter sp. 2RAF6
GAGGTCCTGACCCCGGCCGACTACACCCACCACATCGACAAGTGGAACTTCACGGTTCCCTTCGTCTGCGGTGCCACCAACCTCGGCGAGGCGCTGCGCCGCATCAACGAGGGCGCGGCCATGATCCGCTCCAAGGGCGAGGCCGGCACTGGAGACGTCTCCAACGCCACCACCCACATGCGCCAGATCCGCGCCGAGATCCTCCGCCTCTCCACGCTGCCCGAGGACGAGCTCTACGTCGCGGCGAAGGAACTGCAGGCCCCGTACGAACTCGTCAAGGAAGTCGCCGCCACCGGCAAGCTTCCCGTCGTGCTGTTCACCGCCGGCGGCATCGCCACCCCGGCCGACGCTGCCATGATGATGCAGCTCGGCGCGGACGGCGTGTTCGTCGGTTCGGGCATCTTCAAGTCCGGCAACCCTGCCCAGCGTGCCGCCGCCGTCGTGAAGGCCACCACCTTCTTCGATGACCCCGACGTCATCGCCAAGGTCTCCCGCGGACTGGGCGAAGCCATGGTCGGCATCAACGTCGAGGAAATCCCCGAACCCCACCGCCTCGCCGAGCGCGGCTGGTAATTCTCGCTTTGGGCGAGCGCGCCGGACGGCGCTGATCCTCTGCGCGCTATTCCCCGCGTACCGCTGCCGCCGCTTTGCGGCGGCTTGGGGCGGGGGCCCTTTTACGCGCGCTGCCGGATCACACCCTCCATCGCGTTGAGCTCCTGAAGTACGACGCCGGCCGGTCACCTTCCACGGTGACCGACCGGCGTCGTGCGTTAACGCCCAACTAGCTAGCAGTTGTTGTCGTTATGCCGGCCCAAAACGACACCTACTGCGAGTCAGTTGGGTCGGCGATCACTGAAGCCCGCGGCGCTTGAGGAGCGGATCCAGGGAGGCATCGCGTCCCCGGAGTGTGCGGAAGGATTCCAACGGATCCCGGCTATTGCCACGGGAGAGCAATTCCGAGCGGAATCGTTCGCCGTTCCGGCGCAGCAGGCCGCCGTTTTCCGTGAACCAGTCCACCGTTTCCGCGTCAAGCACTTCACTCCAGATGTACGAGTAGTATCCGGCTGCGTAGAAGTCCCCGGCGAAGATGTGCTGGAAGTACCCCGTGCGGTACCGGGGCGGTATGAGGGAATGCGCCACGCCGGCCGCAGCCAATGCCTTGGCTTCGAAGTCGTGTGCATCCTGCGGAACGCCGTCTACGTCCAGCACGTGCCAGGCCAGGTCCAAAAGGGCGGCACCGAGGTACTCCGTGGTCGCGAAACCTTCGCCCCAGAGCTTGGACTCGTTGAGGCGTTCAACGATGTCGTGGGGGAGCGGTTCGCCAGTGGCGTGGTGCCGTGCGTAGTTGCCGATGATCTCGTGCCACATGATCCACATCTCGTTGACCTGTGACGGATACTCCACGAAGTCCCGGGGGACCGAGGTTCCGGAAAACCGTGGATACGTGACCTTGGAGAAGAGCCCGTGCAAGGCATGGCCGAACTCGTGAAAGGTGGTCCGGACCTCGTCCAGGGTGAGAAGGGTCGGTTCTCCGGCCGGCGGTTTGGAGATGTTCAGGTTGTTGATCACCACTGGCTTGGTACCCAGCAGTGTTGACTGATCGACGAGCGAGTTCATCCAGGCGCCGCCACGCTTGGAGTCACGCGCGTAGTAGTCGCCCAGGAAAAGGCCTAGCTCGGAGCTGTCCTCGTTTCGCACCTCCCAGACGCGGACGTCGGGGTGGTACCCCTTGAGGTCTTGCCGCTCGTGGAAAGTTATGCCGAAGAGGCTCGTGGCTGCGAAGAACACGCCGTCCACCAGTACCCGGTCCAATTCGAAATAGGGCCGTAGCAGCTGTTCGTCCACTTCGTAGCGCTCCCGCCGGACTTTCGAGGAGTAATACGCCCAGTCCCACGCTTCCAGCGGGTGCCCCGCGCTCTGCGCCAAGGCGGCCGCTTCGGCGTCAGCGTTGCGGATGGCGGCAGGAGCTAGCCGGTTCAGCATCGCCTGCACGGCCGCGAAATCGGGTGCAGTCTGGCGCTCCATGACTAATTCGGCGTAGTTGCCGAACCCGAGAAGCTCCGCCTTCTCGGCCCTCAAACGCGCCAGCGCCTTCGCCAGATCCAGGACGTCCAGGCTGCCGCCGTCGCTGCCCCGAGCGATGGACGCCTCATAGAGGCGGCGCCGGAGCTCGCGGTTCTGCAAAGAAGCCAAAGCGGGCTGGTTGCTCGGCTGTATGAGGGTCAGGAGGTATTTCCCCTCGTGTCCGGCAGTGCGTGCTGCCTCGGCGGCGCTGGCGATGTCGTCCGCTGGCAGGCCGGCAAGTTCCGTGGCGTCATCGACCAAGAGTGCAGCGGCCTTCATAGCTTCCTTGACGCGTTGCCCGTACTCCGTTCCCAAACGGGAAAGCTCCGCATTAAGGCTCTTGAGCTTTTCCTGGTCATCTGGATCAAGCTGGATCCCCGACTGGCGGAATTCCCGGAGATACTCCTGCACCAGCCGGATGGATTCTTCGTCAAGTCCTGACGGGTCTATGGCTGCGAATCGCTCGTACAGTCCACGGTTGAGGTAGACCGCGTCCTGGTGGCTCGCGAAACGGGGAGACAGCTCGGTTTCGAGTTCGCGGATGGCCTCCGAGGCATCGGCAGAAACCAATGTGAAGAAGGATGCCGCTGCCCGCTCCAGCAGTCGACCGGAGCGTTCCATCGCAACCGCCGTGTTTTCGAAGGATGCGGGCTCCGGGTTGTCCACGATGGACTGGATCTCAGCCAGGTGCTCAGCGAGGCCAGCATCTATTGCTTCGGCGTAGTGGCTGTCCTGGATCGTTGCGAAGGGAGGCAATCCGAAGGGAAGGGTACTCGGCTCCAAGAGAGGGTTTGTCATGAAGCAACCCTTTCATGCAGGGCGCCCGCCCACAACGCTTTTGATGGTGTTAGCGCGGCCGCCGCGCCGCGTGTTCGCGCGCGAGGCGGGCAAAGCCGTCGTCGGGCGTTCCGGGGACGAAAGTGCCGTATTTGCGTTCGACGGCGGTCCGGATCAGGAAATCGGCGATGGCAGGATTCTTGGGCAGCAAAGAACCATGCAGGTAGCTGGCAACCACATTCCGGTGCCTGGCGCCTTCATGGTTGTCTTTGCTGTTGTTGCCGGCACCCTTGGACACGGTGCCGAGGGGCTCGACGCCGGGACCCAGGGCAGTCTGTCCGCTGTGGTTTTCGTAGCCCATGATTTCGCCGAAGTCCGGTGAGGTGAGCGTGACGTTTCCGATGAGGCGTTCATCGGTGCCGACGGTCTCGACATCCAGGATGCCGATGCCGGGAATGACGGGGCCGGCCTTGGTCTTGAAGAACTTGCCGAAGAGCTGGTAGAGCCCGCAGATAACCAGCATGGGGGTTCCGTCCTCGGCCATCTCGCGGAGCCTCCCGCCGCGTGCCTGGAGATCGTCCTGGATGACTATCTGGCCGCTGTCCTGGCCGCCGCCGCCCACAATGAGATCTACATCTTCGGGGAAGTCGTCGCCCACGTTGTATTCCAGGAGCTCAGGCGTGTAACCGTGCCAGAGCAAGCGCTGCCGCAAGACGAGTGCGTTGCCCCAGTCGCCGTAGATGTTCATGTCGCGGGGATACAGCTGGAGGACCCGGATGGTGCCCTTGCTTACGTGAAGGGCGGCGTCTTCGGCCGGGGTCATGAGACCACCTCTACTGTGGTGATTTTTGAGAGTTCGCGCCGGATGGCCAACATCGCAGTGTACGTGCAGAAGACGCGTTTCGGCTTGCCCGCCGACCCCCGGATGAATTCAGCCAGGGCGGCGGGGATGTCCGTGTCCACTGAGCCGAAGCGGACCTCGTCGTACTGGAGGCGCAGGGCCATGTCGTAGGCACGGACACCGGTCAGGACCTCGACGCCGTCCTCGCGCAGGGATTCGAATTCAACGTCCCAGAGCCACGACATGTCACGGCCGTCGGCATAGTTGTCGTTGATGGCGATCATGGACGCGTAGCCCTTCGCCGGGAACGACTTCAGGCCAAGCCGGAAACCGCTCGGGTTCTTCACCAGCACCAACTCAAGGGGCTGGCCATCCACCGTCAGGCTCTCCCCACGGCCGAATGCCGGCGCGACCTCGGAGAGCGCCTTGACCAGTTTGGTAGCGTCGCCGGGCCTACCGCTTGCACCGGTGATGCTCCTGGCGAGTACCAACGCGGCGGCGGCATTGAAGATGTTGTAGACGCCGCGGAGTTTCATGTGCGTCGTCACCCGGTTTCCGTCGAACTCGAAGTCGGCGTCATCGGTGCCGACCCGGCGGAGTACGACGTCGGCCGCCGGGGAAGCGGGAACGTCACCGCGGGGGCTGGTTCCCGGAGCCGCGGTCCGCATGTCGTCGTCGTTCGGGAAGGTGCTCCGGAGCGATTCGTCCAATCCGAAGTAGAGCACCTCGGGGCCGCTAACGGCTCCGGCAATACGGGCGACCCGGGGGTCCTCGCGGTTCAGGACCACGGTGCCGGTGGTGCGCTCGGCGATGCGCTGGAGAAGCATAGCGGTGGCGTCGATTTCGCCGAAACGGTCCAGTTGGTCTCGCAGGACATTGAGGAGGAGGCAGTAGCGCGGCGGCACCTTGTTCACGAAATGCACGGCATGTGCTTCGTCGAGCTCCAATACCGCGACGTCGGCGTCCAGCTTTCCGCGCCAGTCCACCTCACCCAGGAGTGCAGCTGCGACGCCACGGGTGAAGTTGCTGCCCGTCCGGTTGGTGAAGACCTTCAGGCCCTGGCTCTCCAGGAGCTCGACCACCATCTTGGTGGTTGTCGTCTTGCCGTTGGTTCCGCTCACCACTGCCACGCCGTGGGGCAGCGAGGACAGCGTCCTCTGCATGAAGCCGGGATCGATCTTCTCGACCACGAGGCCGGGCAAAGCCGAACCCCCGCCGCGAAGCCGGGACACAGCACGGACCAGCTTGCCGAGTGGAACGGTGAACGAAAACATGCTCTGTAATATATCCCAGTTGGTGCATAAACCACGTGCCGAATGCCTGCCATGGGTTGCCGGGGGAGAACCCGGCAGTAGCAGCGCATTATGATGGTCGAATGACCAATCCCCCTTCCGAGGCGTCATCAAGCGTGGGCTCGGGCCTGCGCATCGGCGTCCTCGCACTACAAGGCGATTTTCGTGAGCACATCCACGCCGTCGAAGCGGCCGGTGCCACCGGCGTCGGCATCCGGCGTCCGGCGGAACTCGACGACATAGACGGCCTCATCATCCCCGGCGGCGAGTCGACCACCATCGACAAGCTGGCGCGCATCTTTGAACTCGCCGATCCCATACGCAAGCAGATCGCGTCAGGCTTGCCGGTCTATGGATCCTGCGCCGGCATGATCCTGCTGGCGGACGACATCGCCGATCCCGCCACCGACCTCGCGGGGAATCCCCAGCAGACTTTCGGTGGATTGGACATCACGGTCCGTCGCAATGCGTTCGGCCGGCAGCGCGAGTCTTTCGAAACCGACCTGGATTTCAAAGGCCTCGAGTTCAGCGCAGGCGAGACCGGCGTCGACCCCGTCCACGCCGTCTTCATCCGTGGACCGTGGGTGGAGCGCGTTGGTCCCGGCGTCGAAATCCTTGCCCAGGTGGAACCGGGGAAAGCCACCCACACGGACACTTTGCACGGGTTGGCTAGAATTGTTGCAGTGCGCTCTGGTCGGTTGCTGGCCACCTCCTTCCACCCGGAAGTGACTGGGGAGAAGCGCGTGCATGAATTGTTTATTCGAATGATCAGAGGGGAAGTTTAAAGCATGTCAGGCCACTCCAAATGGGCGACGACCAAGCACAAGAAGGCCATCCTCGATAGCCGCCGGGCCAAGTCGTTCGCCAAACTGATCAAGAACATCGAAGTCGCGGCCCGCATGGGCGGACCGGACCTTGCCGGCAACCCCAGCCTGGAACTGGCTGTCACCAAAGCCAAGAAGACATCGGTCCCCGCTGACAACATCGACCGCGCCATCAAGCGCGGAGCCGGCCTGACCGGCGAAGTGGTCGACTACACGGAGATCATGTACGAAGCCCGCGGCCCGCAGGGTTCCGCCCTCCTGATCGAGTGCCTCACGGACAACAAGAACCGTGCTGCCTCCGAGGTCCGGCTGGCTATCTCCCGCAACGGCGGCACCATTGCCGACCCGGGCTCCGTGAGCTACCTCTTCACCCGCAAGGGCGTCGTCAACCTGCCGAAGAACGGGTTTAGCGAGGACGACATCCTGATGGCCGTGCTCGACGCCGGAGCCGAGGAAGTCAAGGACAGCGGCGAGAACTGGGAAATCCACTCGGAGCCCACCGACCTCCAGGCCATCCGTGAAGCCCTCAAGGAAGCCGGCATCGAATACGAGACCGACGAAGCTGAATTCGTCCCTTCAATGCAGGTGCCGCTGGACCTCGACGGTGCAAAGAAGTTCATGAAGCTCGTCGATGCCCTTGAGGATCTCGACGACGTGCAGAACGTGTACACCAACGCGGACATGAGCGAGGAAGTCCAGGCTGCGCTCGAAGCCGAGTAGCGCCCCTTGCAACACAGCTTCATAACAAACAGGGAGGCCCGGACTTGACTCTTCGCGTATTGGGAGTCGATCCGGGCCTCACCCGTTGCGGCATCGGAGTAGTCGACGTCGAACGGAACAGACGCGCCACCATGGTGGCCGTCTGCGTCGTGGGAACCTCCCCGGAACAATCATTGGACCAGCGCTTGCTGGTCATCGCCAAGGCCATCGATGAATGGCTGGACCTGTACAAACCCGACGTTCTTGCGGTCGAACGGGTGTTCTCCCAGTTGAACGTCAGTACGGTCATGGGTGTCGCCCAGGCTTCCGGCGTGGTCATCGCGGCCGCTGCGCGGCGCGGCATCCCGGTGGCGCTCCACACGCCGTCGGAGGTCAAAGCCGCGGTCACGGGAAGCGGCACCTCCAACAAAGAAGCGGTGACAAAACTCATCACCAAGATCCTTCGTCTGGACGCCCCGCCGCGCCCGGCCGACGCCGCGGACGCTTTGGCCCTGGCAGTCACGCACGCGTGGCGGGCCGGCAGCGGTGCCGCAGTTGCTACTTCCGGACCAGGCAGCAGTGCATTGACCCCCGCCCAGCGGGCTTGGGCTGAAGCCGAAGCGAAAGCGCGCCGCGCCCGGTAATTGTCCATGGCCCTTGCTAGGGTATTCGTAGATATGTTCGGATAGCCCGCGGCGCAGCATGCACGGGGCAGTACTTCAGGAGCCGGGTCTTGATCAGTTTTCTCCGCGGAACCGTGGCACACGTCAGTCTCTCCACGGCCGTCATCGATCTCAACGGTGCCGGAATGAGCGTCTACGCCACGCCCCAAACCCTCAGCCACCTGCATGTCGGCGAGGAAGCGAAGCTGTTCACCTCGTTGATCGTCAGGGAGGACTCCTTGACGCTTTTTGGTTTCTCGAACGACGACGAACGGGAAGTTTTCGATGTCCTGCTCAGTGTCAGCGGGGTGGGGCCGCGGCTGGCCCTCGCAGTCCTGGCCGTCCATGAGCCCGAAGCGATCCGGGTGGCCGCCCATTCCGGTGACGCCAAGTCATTCACCAAGGTCCCCGGTATTGGGCCGAAGGTGGCCGGCAGGATCGTCCTGGAGCTGGCGGGCAAGCTCGTTCCCCACGGCACCGCGCCGGGGTCCGCCCCCGCCGTCGCGGCCGAGTCCGTCTGGAAGCCGCAGGTGGTCGCTGCAATGACGAGCCTTGGATGGTCGGAGAAGGACGCCGCCGGCAGCATCGACAAGGCAATGGCCGATTCCCCGGAACTTGCGGACGCCGGCAACGTCGCCCAGATCCTTCGTGCAACCCTTCGCTGGCTTGGGCAGGACGGCGCCCGCGCGGGAAACCGGGTAGGCAGCCGTGGCTGAGCAGTCCCTCGTTACCGGGGGAGAGGAACCTGAAGAGCGCATCATCGAGGCCGCACTGCGCCCGAAGAACCTGCACGACTTTGTAGGCCAGCACCGCGTCCGAAAGCAACTCTCGCTTGTACTGGAAGCCTCCAGGATGCGTGGCCGCAGCGCGGACCACGTCCTGCTTTCGGGCCCCCCGGGGCTCGGCAAGACCACGCTCTCCATGATCATCGCCGCCGAGATGAACGCTCCCTTGCGTATCAGCAGCGGTCCGGCCATCCAGCACGCGGGAGATCTCGCTGCCATCCTCTCCTCCCTCTCCGAGGGCGAGGTCCTCTTCCTCGACGAAATCCACCGGATGTCCCGGCCCGCAGAGGAAATGCTGTACATGGCCATGGAAGATTTCCGGGTGGACATCGTGGTGGGCAAGGGTGCGGGCGCCACTGCGATTCCGCTTGAGTTGCCGCCGTTCACCCTCGTGGGCGCCACCACGCGGGCCGGGCTGCTGCCTGGTCCGCTGCGCGACCGCTTTGGTTTCACCGGGCACCTGGAGTTCTATTCCGTGGCCGAGCTTGAATTGGTCCTGCGTCGCTCGGCCGGACTGCTCGATCTGAAGGTCAACTCGGCCGGCTTCAGCGAGATCGCGGGCCGCTCCCGTGGAACTCCGCGTATTGCCAACCGGCTGCTGCGCCGTGTCCGGGACTGGGCATTGGTCCACGGCATCGAACAGATCGATGCGCGTGCCGCCTCCGCCGCGCTGGACATGTATGAGGTCGACCAGCGTGGCTTGGACCGCCTGGACCGTGCGGTGTTGGAGGCCCTGATCCTGAAGTTCAACGGGGGGCCCGTGGGGCTCTCCACCCTCGCGATCGCCGTAGGGGAGGAGCCGGAGACCGTCGAGACGGTGGCCGAGCCGTACCTGGTGCGCGAAGGGCTTTTGGGGAGGACGCCGCGCGGCAGGATTGCCATGGCCTCCGCCTGGACGCACCTTGGATATGCCGTGCCCGCCGGAGTGTTCGGGCAGGACCCGCTGGCGTTGTTCGAAGACAGCGAAAACGGGGCCGAAATCATCGATACCGGCCGTTAGCACGATCTATTCAGCTTTAGCCTCTAGACTGGTATGACACTCGGCACGTTCGAGTCCTTGGTTCTGTGCCCGCCCGTCGGAGCATTGTGCGGCCAAGTGGGGGATGCTCCACGGCCGCCGGATCCACCGGGCAGACATAGCCGTGAAACCAAAAGCGTAAGTAAAGAACGGAACTTCCCTGTGGATCCAATGACAATCCTGCTGTTTGCCATGCTTGGCGTTTTCATCTTCATGATGTTCCGCCGCAACAAAAAGACGCAGCAAACGCAGGCCAAGCTGCAGTCCCAGTTCGCTCCCGGCGTTGACGTCATGACCAGTTTCGGACTGTTCGGCCGAATCGTCTCGATGGACGACGCTGAGAACAAGGTTGTCCTTGAACTGTCTCCGGGCAACCTCGCCACGGTGCACCGCCAGGCCGTTACCAAGATTGTTGAGCCCGTCGAGGAGGCCTCAGTTGACGTTCCGGACGACGCGTCGTCGCTGACGGCCGCAGATGCCGATGCATCGGCATCCATGGAGACTCCGGAGGAAACCCTCAGGCGCCTCAACGATGAAGGCAAGAAGGACAACTAGCCCGTACCCGCTCAACAAGCGGGAATAGTTCTACGGCAATGAATCGCCGCCGGCCTGCGCTCACCAGTGCACGTCGGCGGCTGTTCCGTCATCAACAGGAAGATCGAACATGGCACGAACCGGCCACAAAAATGCAGCCCGCAGGGTGCTGATCTGGCTTGTCGCAATATTCGCTGTACTGACAGCAGTCCTCGGTGGCGGCGTCATCACTGGTCACGCCAGCTGGGCCCCAAAGCTCGCGCTTGACCTCGAGGGCGGAACGCAAATGATTCTCGCGCCCAAGGTCGAAGGCTCCACCGGCATCAACGAAGAACAGTTGAACCAGGCCGTCGCGATTATCCGCCAACGCGTTGACAGCTCCGGTGTCGCCGAAGCGGAAATCACCACGCAGTCCGGCCGTAACGTCGTGGTAAGCCTTCCCGGGACGCCAAGTTCGGAAACCCGTGCACTGATCCAGGCATCTGCCGACATGAACTTCCGCCCGGTGATCACCACCGGAGACCCTGCGGCCGTTCCGGTCGCATCGCGGACGCCTGACGCAAGCCTGCCCAAGCCCACGGCCGCGCCGAGCAACGCCAGCGACAGCAACTGGGTCACAGCGGACGTCTACAAGGCCTTCGAAGCCCTGGACTGCGTCAATCCGGCCCAGGACAAGCAGCCGCGCTCAGATCCCGCCAAGCCGCTGGTGACCTGCGAGCCTGCAACGGCCAAGACCCCTGCCGTTAAGTACATCCTTGGCCCGGTCGAGGTGAAGGGCCAGGACATCGTTTCGTCCTCCTTCGATCCCGTCCAGGGCGCACAGGGCTCGGTCACCAATGCGTGGGGCGTGACGATCACGTTCGATTCCAACGCCACCAAGACCTTCAAGGACGTTACCCAGAGGCTCAACCAGTTCTACGTGGCATCGCAGGCGCAGGGTGGCAACGACCCCAAGGCCCAGTTCGCCATCGTCCTGGATGACCAGGTCATTTCCGCGCCGCGTGCCCTCGCCGTCATCACCGACGGCAAGCCGCAGATCACCGGTAACTTCACGCAGGCGTCCGCGCAGGCCTTGTCGGACCAGCTTCGTTACGGCGCTTTGCCCATCAGCTTCGATATCCAGTCCGAAGAACAGATTTCCGCCACCCTCGGTGGCGAGCAGCTGCGTCTTGGCCTGCTGGCTGGTGTGATCGGGCTCCTGCTCGTGGTGGTCTATTCGCTCTTCCAGTACCGGGCCTTGGGCTTCGTCACGATCCTCTCCCTCGTGGTGGCCGGCGGACTCACGTACCTCGCCATTGCGATCCTTGGCTGGACTGAAAACTACCGGCTGTCCCTGGCCGGTGTGGCTGGTCTCATCGTGGCCATTGGCCAGACAGCCGACTCCTTCATCGTGTACTTCGAGCGCATCCGTGACGAACTTCGTGAGGGCAAGGGCCTCGTGTCCGCCGTCGCGAATGGTTGGAAGCGCGCCAAGCGCACGGTCCTTGCATCCAAGGCCGTCAACCTGCTCGCTGCCTTGGTGTTGTACTTCGTCGCTGTTGGCAACGTCCGCGGCTTCGCCTTCACCCTTGGCCTCACTGCACTGGCGGACCTCCTGGTCGTGTTCATGTTCACGCACCCCACGCTCCAGGTGCTGGCCCGGACCAAGTTCTTCGGGGAAGGGCACCGCTTCTCCGGGCTCGACCCTGAGCGACTGGGCGCCGTGCCGCTGTACCGCGGTGCCGGCAGGCTCCGCACGCCGACGGAGAAGCCCGCCGTCGTGCGCGCCCGCAACACCGGTGCTGCCGCGGAAGCCGAGCGCCGCATGACTATCGCCGAACGTCGGCTTGCCGAGAAGCAAGCTCAGCTGGCTGGTTCTTCCAACGGCACCAAGGAGGAGAAGTAATGACCACGAGCTTCGCAAAGTTCGGCAACGAGCTCTACACGGGCAAGCGCTCTTACAACTTCGTAGCCAGCAAGAAGATCTGGTTCATCATCGCCGCAGTGGCGGTGGCGATCTCCATCCTCCTTCCGGTGGTCAAGGGCGGCTACAACCTCGGAATCGACTTCCGGGGCGGCTCCGAGTTCACGGTGTCCAACGTGAAGACCACCGATTCCGCGCCGGGCGAAAAGGCAGTCCACGACGTCGTTTCCGGTGCCGTTCCGCGCGTTGCCAACGTCGCCGGCAGCACCATGCGTATCCAGACCGACAAACTCAGCGATGACCAGACCATCAAGATCAAAACGGATCTCGCAAAGGCCTACGGCGTCACCGAAAACCAGGTCACCTCGACCTTCATCGGCCCCACCTGGGGACAGGATGTCACCAAGCAGGCCCTGATCGGCCTCGCGGTGTTCGTGGGCCTGGCCGCTCTTTTGATGGCCTTGTACTTCCGTACCTGGAAGATGTCGGTTTCTGCGCTTGCCGGCATGCTCGTCACGATGTTCTGCACGGCCGGTATCTACTCCTTGAGCGACTTCGAGGTGACACCGTCGGCCATCATCGGCTTCCTGACGGTCCTCAGCTACTCCCTGTACGACACTGTGGTGGTCTTCGACAAGATCCGTGAAAACACCTCGGACATCACCACTTCCAGCCGGCGCACTTTCGCCGAAGAGGTCAACCTTGCTGTCAACCAAACCCTGGTGCGCTCCATCAACACCATGATGGTGGCAGTATTGCCCGTCGCCGCGATTCTCTTCATCGGTGCCGGGCTGTTGGGCGCCGGCACACTCCGGGACTTGTCACTGGCGTTGTTCGTCGGCATCCTGATCGGTACCGCGGCCACGATCTTCATCGCAGCTCCGCTTTACGCCTGGCTCCGCCAGAGCGAACCCGAGTTGCAGAAGCAGGCCAAGAAGGTAGCTACCCGACGCGCGGCAGCCGCCAGCGCGAACTCGGAAGCCGCGCCCGTTTAGCCTGGTTTCCCATTGAAGGGCCGGCCACCGCTGAAAAGCGGTGGCCGGCCCTTTCTGTTCCCGGCTCCGTCATCTGGGTACCGGTTCTTGGACAGGTCACCAGCGGGAATAGACTGGGAGAATTAAGTCAGTCGTGAGAGGTGCTTTTGTGGAGGAACGTACGACGTCGGCGCTGCCGGCGGGCGGAGAGGACGGCCTGAGCCGCGTGCCCGGCACCGCAACTGCAGCTACGGGAAGCACCGTTGATGGTGTTCCCGTGGACAGTCCGGGCGTGCGCCCGACGTTCCCCGGACGGCGCGAACGGACGCGCTCCAGGCTGGCGAAATTGACTGGACGGGGCACGAGCACCTATTCGCCCATCCTCGAACCACTCCTGCGGACAGTCAGGGCAAACAACCCCAAGGAAGACCTCGACCTCATCCAGCGGGCCTTTTCCGTAGCCGAGCGCAGCCATCAGGGGCAGAAGCGGAAGAGCGGCGATCCGTACATCACGCACCCCGTGGCTGTGGCGACGATCCTGGCTGAACTGGGGCTCACTGGCACAACCCTGGCTGCTGCGCTCCTGCACGACACTGTGGAGGACACTCCCTACACCCTCGCTGACCTGACGCGCGATTTCGGCCCGGAAGTCGCGATGCTCGTGGACGGTGTCACCAAGCTGGACAAGGTCCAATTCGGTGAGGCAGCACAGTCCGAGACTGTCCGCAAGATGGTCGTCGCCATGGCCAAGGACATCCGGGTGCTGATGATCAAGCTCGCGGACCGGCTGCACAATGCCCGCACGTGGCGCTTTGTGTCCGCTGAATCATCCGCACGCAAAGCGCGTGAAACGCTTGAGATCTTTGCGCCGCTAGCCCACCGCCTCGGCATGAACACCATCAAATGGGAACTTGAGGATCTCTCCTTCGCCGCCCTGTACCCCAAGGTGTATGAAGAAATCGTCCGGATGGTGGGGGACCGCACACCGGAGCGCGAGAAGAGCCTGAGCGTCATCCGCAACCAGATTGCCGAAGACCTTCGCGTCGCCCGCATCAAGGCCACCATCACGGGCCGGCCCAAGCATTACTACTCGATCTACCAGAAGATGATCGTCCGGGACAAGGACTTCGACGACATTAACGACCTCATGGGCGTGCGAGTCCTGGTGGACTCCGTCCGGGACTGTTACGCAGCTCTTGGCACCTTGCATTCGCGATGGAACCCCTTGCCGGGGCGGTTCAAAGACTACATCGCCATGCCGAAGTTCAACATGTACCAGTCCTTGCACACCACCGTCATCGGGCCCGGGGGCAAACCCGTCGAGATCCAGATCCGTACCCACGAAATGCACCGCCGGGCCGAGTATGGTGTGGCGGCGCACTGGAAGTACAAGGACCAGCCCAACCGGACCGCCGTTGGCCCGGGGAGTCCCAAGGACGGCGACATGGGTTGGCTGCGTTCGCTGGTCGACTGGCAGCAGGAAACGTCGGATCCGGGCGAATTCCTGGACTCGCTGCGTTTTGAGATCAACGCACGGGAGGTGTTCGTCTTCACCCCCAAGGGCGAGGTCATGGCCCTCCCCGCAGGATCGACGCCGGTGGACTTCGCTTACGCGGTCCACACGGAAGTCGGTCACCGGACCATCGGAGCGCGGGTCAACGGCAAGCTGGTTCCGCTTAACAGCGAACTCAACCACGGCGACTGGGTGGAGATCTTCACCTCCAAGGCCGAGGGCGCAGGACCGAGCCAGGACTGGCAGCATTTCGTCAAGAGCGCCAGGGCCCGCAACAAGATCCGGCAGTGGTTCAGCAAGGAACGCCGCGAAGAGGCCATCGAGCGCGGCAAGGACCAGCTGACCCGGGCCATGCGTAAGCAGAACCTGCCCCTGCAACGGCTCATGACACACGACGCGCTGTCCACAGTGGCGGAGGAGTTCCACTACGTCGACATTTCCGGCCTGTATGCCGGCGTGGGCGATGGGCATACTTCGGCTCAATCCGTCATGGAAAAGCTCATGGAGCACCTTGGCGGCCATGAGACTCCCGATGAGGACCTGGACGAAGTCAGCATTCCCTCGCAACTCCAGAAGACCCGGTACTCGGACTCCGGCGTCATTGTGCGTGGCGTAGGGGACGTGTGGGTGAAGCTGGCCCGCTGCTGTACGCCTGTACCGCCCGATCCGATCCTCGGGTTCGTGACACGCGGTTCGGGTGTGTCGGTACACCGCACGGACTGTACGAATGTCTCGGATCTCCGTGATCAGCCCGATCGCATCGTCGAGGTTGAATGGGCTCCGACCCAATCCAGCGTCTTCCTGGTTGAGATCCAGGTGGAAGCACTGGACCGGAAGTCGTTGCTCTCGGACGTCACCCGCGTACTGTCGGAAAACCACGTCAACATCCTGGCTGCTTCCGTGCACACATCCAGCGACCGGGTGGCCATCTCCCGCTTCGCTTTCGAAATGGGGGATCCGAAGTACCTGCACCACGTGCTCAGTGCCGTTCGCAGGATCGACGGCGTTTTCGATGTCTACAGGACCACGGGGAACCGCAGGAGAAGCTGAGCTGCAGCAACTCAGGCGGCCGCCTCAGGCGGGAATACATCGGCCTGCGGCGGGTCAGCGGTCACAGCCAGCGTGGCGAGCTTGCGCAAAGCAGCCTTCTTGTGTGGCACCCTCGCCGACGCCTCCACCGCGAGGGTCAAGAGCCGCAGCCGGACACCCAACTCATCGTGGGAGAGCAGCATTCGCAGCGCGGGCACGGCTCTGTCGGCTTCGACGTGTAGCGCCACATCCACGGCTGTCCGGAGGGGACTGGTCACGAGCAGCCCGCCGATGCTGACCACGTCCAGTTGGCCCAAGCGGACTTCGTGCAGAATGCAGCCCCGGGCCGAACGCAGGCTCGATATACGGTGTTTGGCGTCCACCAGGAGCGAAAGCCTCTCAGGGGCATCCGCGCAACCGTAGATCCAGGCCGCCGTCAAGCGGCCCGCAATGACCTTCCTGCGAATGCGATCCGGAACCATCAGTGCGGCCGCGCGGGCGCGGAGCCGAGGCGTGACATCCAGCCCGGGAGGCGTGAAGCTCCTCTCGTAAAGCGGAGTGAGCACCCCGTCCGCAGCCATTGATTGAAGCTCGGCCCACGTGAACATCGGGCTAGGCGCGTACAGTTCCTGGGCAGTGAAGTCCTGTTGTTGCGGGGGCGGGAATCCTGGGGCCATTCAGCAATCATCGCGTGGCCGCCGCAACGGGAACAGGCCCCGTCCCGGTTATGTGGATAACCGGGACGGGGCCTGTCAGCTCAGGTAGTACTGTCAGCCCATACTGCTAGGCGAGATCGCTGGCCGAGCGCTGGATCTGGTCGAGCCACGCCTCGCGTGCTTCTAGGGCCTCGCGGGCATTCTTGATGCGGCGCTGGTCTCCGGCCTTTTCAGCCTTTTCGAGGTCTTCCCTCAGGCCGGCGATCGCCGCCTCCAGCTGCGACAGGGCGCTGTTGGTGCGGGCCTTGGTCTCCGGGTTGCTCCGGCGCCACTTGTCCTCTTCGGCTTCGCGGACCGCGTCCTCAACCTTGCGCAGGCCGGCTTCGATCCTGCCCATGTCGGCGCGGGGGACCTTTCCGGCTTCTTCCCAGCGGTCGCGGATGGACTGCAGGGCCTTCTTGGCAGCATTGAGGTCGGTGATCGGCAGCAGGGCCTGGGCCTCCACAATGAGCTCTTCCTTGACGGAAAGGTTCACTGTATACTGCTGGTCGATCTCATCGTTGGCAGCCTGGCGGTTGCTGAAGAAGACGTCCTGCGCGGCACGGAACCGGAGCCAGAGGGCGTCGTCGTCCTTGCGGCTGGCGCGGGGTGTAGCCTTCCACTGATCCATGAGGCGGCGGTATTCTCCCGCCGCGAAACCCCAGTCCGTGGAACTTGAGAGAGCCTCGGCCTCGACGATCAGCTGTTCCTTGGCGACCTTAGCGGCAGAGTTGGTGCTGTCCAACTGGGAGAAGTAGGCACGGCGGTGGCGGTCGAAGACCGTACGGGCCGAGCGGAACCGCTTCCACAGTGCGTCCTCGTTGCTTCGTCCAAGCCGGATGCCGTTCTTCTGGGCTGTCTTCCAGCTCTCGAAGAGTTCGTTCATGCGGGCGCTCGACGTCTTCCACTGGACCTGGGACGGATCCTGGGAAGCGATGGATTCCGCTTCGGCAACGATCGCCTCGCGTGCCGCGAGTTCTGCGGAGCGTGCGGCGTCGTGCGCCGCCTTCTCGGACTTCTCCAATTCGGAAATCTGTCCGGCCAAGGCATCGAGACGGGCTTCAGCGGTGCGGATATCGCCCACCATGTTGCGCTCGGCCAGTTGCTCGCGCAGGTGCTCGACCGTCTTCTGCATGTCAGTGGCCGGGGCCTTGGATTCCACGCGGTGTTCCATCAAAACGATCTGCGCGACCACGTCGTCGTACTTCCGGGCGAAGTATGCCAGCGCCTCGTCGGTGCTCACGCCCGGGTACTGTCCCACCGGCTGCTCTTCGCCGTCGATAGTCAGGAAGACGTGACCGTCACCCTCCGCTCGCCCCCACTTGGCAGCTTCGGCCAAGGACACAGCCGTAGGCTGAGCCGCCGGCGCGGCCGGAATCACGCTGGCCGCGGCCTTCGGGCGGGCAGCAAATGCCGCGGGAGAAGGTGCATGCGAGGAGGACGGACGTGGCGCCGGAGAAGCAGGCTTGGCAGCGGGCTCCGCCGCGTCGCCTGCCGGGGCAGCCGGCTCTTCCGCGTCGCCTGCCGGGGCAGCCACGGGCTCTGCCGCGTCGGCTGCCGGGGCGGCCGGCTCTTCCGGGCCAGCGGGCTCTGCCGGGGCCGCGGGCTCCGCGGCGTCGTCTACCGGGGCAGCTACGGGCTCTACCGCGTCGTCTACCGGGGCAGCCAAGGGCTCTACCGGGGCAATTGCCTCGACGCCGCTTTGCTCAGCTACGGATGCCTGGATTTCTTCGTCGTTGGCCACTACTGCAGTTTCGTCGGATTTCTGACTGTCTGTCACCGCTAAAAGTCTTTCGCTTGGAGGGATTACTAAGGTAATGCGCCGTGGACCGTGGCCCGGGCTGGTTACTTCAGAGAAAACGAGTCTATCGTGACAGCTGCCACAGGGGCGCCGTCGGTGGCGCTGCTACCCGGATTAATACCTGCCTGGGCGATCTTCGTCACGACATCCATGCCGCTCGTCACCTTGCCGACAATCGTGTACCCGCCGGCAGAATCCGGGGGAATGACCGTGTCCTTGTACACGATGAAGAATTGGTGCCCGTTGCCGTAGGCGTTGTTGCCGGTCCTGGCGACGGCGATGGTTCCGGCCGGGTACGTGTTGTTGGCGGGGGTGTTCTCCAGCGGTCCCCAATGGAAGTTGGGGTCATCGGTGGTGTCCGTCCCCTTGGCTCCGCACTGCAGCACCGAGAAGTTGTCGGCTGTGGTCAGTCGAGGGCATTTGAGCCCGCTGTAATAACTCGCGTCAGTCAGGGATTTGAACACGGCTGCGGCCTGGGGAGCTGTTGTGCCATCCAGTTCGACGCCGACTGCCCCTCCGTTGAGGCTGAGCTGGCCGGTGAACGTCTTACCCACGGCTGTGTCGGCTTTGGGAATGCCGGCACTATTCGAGCCTGTCGCTGCGGCGGAAGCGGATGGGTTCGCAGAGGCCGACGGCGAACTCAGCCCGGCCTGCGCCGCTGCGAACTCCGACTCGCTCGGGTTCGAGTTAAACACCGTGAGTTGGAGCACGACGGCGGCAACCAGGGCGGCGGCGCCCACACCGACGGCGATCACGTTGTCCCGGCGGCGGCGCTTGCCCTGTGCACGCCGAAGCTCGCGCTTGGCTTCCATCTGCCTGATGCGCCGTTTGGCTTCACGGTTGTCCCGCGGCCTTGTAGACAAGAGTCCTCCTGGTTGTCTGGACAAGCTTTCATCGCAAGCAAGCCAAACCCGGATACCCGCATTAGATGTGCAGGCGCCGAAAGCATAAACTGGCTGCCGCACATAGTTTATGCATGACTGGCTGGACGCCCGCCTAACCTCAGCCGAATCGGCCCGTGGTTCTTTGAGGCAGGTCCGGCCTGCGCAATCATTGAGGAGAAAATTCCACCATGGCTCGTACCGCCTCCCTGTCCGGATTCCCCGAGTGGCTTCCCCAGGAGCGGTTGGTGGAACTGCATGTGCTGGACACCTTGCGCAAGACCTTCGAACTTCACGGTTTCTCTTCCATCGAAACGCGTGCCGTTGAGACAGTCGGCCAGCTCCTGCGCAAGGGCGAGATCGACAAAGAGGTCTACGGTCTCAGCCGCCTGCAGGAAGACGAGGACGCAAGCCACAGCGGGAGCGGAAACGAGAGCGGAAAGTCGGACAAGGCTGATCCCAACGCTTTGGCCCTCCACTTCGACCTCACAGTGCCGTTTGCCCGCTACGTCGTCGAGAACGCGGGCTACTTGGCCTTCCCGTTCCGGCGCTACCAGATCCAGAAGGTGTGGCGGGGGGAGCGTCCCCAGGAAGGCCGCGCCCGCGAATTCACCCAGGCCGACATCGACGTCGTGGGCGACGGCGAGCTGCCTTTCCGCTACGACGTCGAGATTGCGCTCGTCATCGCGGAAGCGCTGAGTGCCCTTCCCATCCCGGACTTCCGCCTGCGGATCAACAACCGCAAGTTGGCCGAGGGCTTCTACCGCGGTATCGGCCTCACGGACACCGCCGGCGTGCTCCGCAGCATCGACAAGCTCGAGAAGATCGGCGAAGCAAAAGTCGCCGAATTGCTCAGGAACGAGCTTGGCGCCACGGATGAACAGGCTGCACTTGCCTTGAAGCTCGCAAGCATCCGCACCGAGGACACGTCCTTTGTGGCGCAGGTCCGAGCCCTCGGTGTTACCGACGAACTGCTCGAAGAAGGCCTCAGCGAGCTGGAACAAGTCATCGAGGCTGCCGTGCAGCGCGCCCCAGGCAAGGTTGTTGCCGACCTCAGCATCGCCCGCGGCCTCGACTACTACACCGGTACCGTCGTCGAAACCGTCCTGGTTGGGCACGAGCAGCTCGGTTCCATTTGCTCCGGAGGCCGCTACGACGCCCTCGCCAGCAAGGGCAACCGCAAGTTCCCCGGCGTCGGCCTCTCGATCGGGGTGACCCGCCTCGTCTCCCGCATCCTGAGCCAGGAATTCGCGACGGCGTCACGCTCGGTGCCCACGGCGGTGCTCGTGGCCCTGAACAACGACGACAGTTGGTCCGCGGCCCAGGACGTCGCGGCCCAGCTGCGCGGGCGGGGGATCGCAACCGAGGTTGCGGCGAAGGCCGAGAAGTTCGGCAAGCAGATCAAGTTCGCGGACCGACGCGGCATTCCTTTCGTCTGGTTCACGGACGACGACGGCAAGCACCAGGTGAAGGACATCCGCACAGGAGAACAAGTCGACGCGGATCCGGCCAGCTGGGAGCCGTCGCCCGAGGATCTCCACGTCCGCATCACCACGCGCTAGGCACGGACCGGCGCCTCAAGGGCGTCGACCCGCAGGTGCCGGCCGGGGGCGGCGCCTCGTGGCGGCCACGCTTCATCCATGCGGGTAAACTCGAACGGGATCGTTTAGCCATGATCCGCTGAAAATCATGTTGAAAGGAATGCTGTGCTGCGCACACATGACCTCGGATCCTTGCGTTCCGAGCACATTGGACAGACCGTCACCCTGGCAGGCTGGGTAGGCCGCCGCCGAGATCACGGTGGCGTGGCCTTCGTCGATCTGCGTGACGCGTCCGGTGTCGCCCAGGTGGTTGTCCGCGAGGAAGAGGTCTTCCACGGCCTGCGCAATGAATACGTGCTGCAGATCGTGGGCACCGTAAGCAAGCGTCCCGAGGGCAACGAGAACCCGCACCTCGCCACCGGCGAGATCGAGGTCATTGCCGAGAAAGTAGTGATCCTCAACACCTCGGATCCTCTGCCGTTCCAGATCGACGAGCATGTGGAAGTCGGTGAGGAAGCCCGCCTCAAGCACCGCTACCTTGACCTGCGCCGCCCCGGCCCCGCCCGGAACCTGCGCCTGCGTTCCGAGGCGAACCGCGTGGCCCGCGAACTGCTTCACCAGCAGGGCTACGTCGAGATCGAAACTCCCACGCTGACGCGCTCGACGCCGGAAGGCGCCCGCGACTTCGTTGTTCCGGCGCGTCTGGCACCGGGTTCCTGGTACGCGCTTCCGCAGTCGCCGCAGCTTTTCAAGCAGCTGCTTCAGGTTGGCGGTTTCGAAAAGTACTACCAGATCGCCCGTTGCTACCGCGACGAAGACTTCCGTGCGGACCGCCAGCCGGAATTCACCCAGCTCGACATCGAAGCCAGCTTCGTTGACCAGGACGACGTCATTGAGCTCGGCGAAAGCATCGTCAAGGCGCTGTGGCAGCTGATCGACGTCGAAATCCCGACGCCGATCCGCCGCATGACCTACCACGAGGCTATGGCCAAGTACGGCTCCGACAAGCCGGACCTGCGCTTCGGCCTCGAACTCACCGAATTGACGGAGTTCTTCAAGGACACGAACTTTGGTGTCTTCAAGGCGCCCTACGTCGGCGCCGTCGTCATGCCCGGCGGAGCCTCGCAGGCCCGCCGCGCCCTGGACGCCTGGCAGGAGTGGGCCAAGCAGCGTGGCGCCAAGGGCCTCGCCTACGTGCTGTTCAAGGAAGACGGCGAGCTCACGGGCCCCGTTGCCAAGAACCTCACGGACACCGAGCGTGCCGGCCTCGCCGACGCGGTGGGCGCCAAGCCCGGCGACTGCATCTTCTTTGCCGCCGGCGAGAAATCTCCGTCCCGCGCACTGCTGGGCGCCGCACGCGTCGAGATCGGCCACCGCACCGGCCTGATCGATCCCAAGGACTGGGCTTTCGTCTGGATCGTGGACGCTCCGATGTTCGAACCCGCAGCCGCAGCGGTCGCCTCCGGTGACGTCGCGGTGGGTGGCGGACAGTGGACGGCCCTGCACCACGCTTTCACCTCCCCGAAGCCGGAGTTCCTGGATTCCTTTGACAAGGACCCGGAATCGGCCCTGTCCTACGCCTACGACATCGTGTGCAACGGCAACGAAATCGGCGGCGGATCCATCCGTATCCACGAGGCCGATGTCCAGGAGCGAGTTTTCGAACTCATGGGCCTGGACAAGGAAGACGCGCAGACCAAGTTCGGCTTCCTCCTTGAGGGATTCAAGTACGGTGCGCCTCCCCACGGCGGCATGGCCTTCGGTTGGGACCGCGTTGTGGCCCTGCTCGCCGGCGTGGACTCAATCCGCGACGTCATCGCTTTCCCGAAGTCGGGCGGCGGCTACGACCCCCTGACCGCTGCTCCTGCGCCCATCACGGCGCAGCAGCGCAAGGAAGCCGGCGTCGACTTCAAGGCTGAAGCCAAGGCGCCGGCGGCGCCAGCAGCCAAGTCAGAGTAGCTTGAAACCCTAGTAGTCGCTGAAGGCCTCCGCAATTGCGGGGGCCTTCGGCATAGCATGGCGGCGACTGATTTTGAGGCGGACGCGTGGCACAGGGAATGAGCCTTTCATTGATTGAGGAGCTGATGGACCGGGCGTGGCCCGCCCCGGACCGTGAGGACACCGGAGGGTGGGTCATGCGGGCCGCCGATGGTGTCACCCAGCGGGCAAACTCGGTCTGGCCCAGGGAACAGGCCGATGACCACGAATCGGCAGTACGGGCCGCCACGCAGTGGTACCGCTCCCGGCGCCTGCCGCTGATCGTCCAGGTTTTCGACGACGAGCGGAGCACGGGTCTCAACGCGGTGCTTGATGCGCAGCGATTCACCCGGCAATCGGAGACCCTCATCATGGTCCGCCCCGGCGGCACCCTACCCAGCGCACAGCGGGACGGCTGGGCGGACGACGTCGAGATTTCCGAAGAGCCTTCCGAAGAGTGGCTCCGGCTCTGGTGGTCGGTCGACGGCCGCGGCGGGGAAGCCGAGCTGGAGATTGCACGCAAGATCCTGGTGTCGTGTCCCTCGGTCTATGCCCTCGTCAGGGACGACGACGGCGCCCCGGCCGCCGTCGGGCGCCTCGCCCTCGTTGACGGTAGGGGTGGCATCTACTGCATGGCAACGGCGGCCACGCACCGCCGGCGTGGCTACGGCTGGCGGGTGCTGGGTGCGCTTCTGGAAGCGGGCGGCCGCCGAGGGGTATCGGAGTTCTGGCTGCTGGTGATGGCCTCGAATACGGGCGCCCAGGCCCTGTACAAGGGCACCGGCTTTGCAGAGCGCGGAAGGTACCTCTACCGGCAGGCACGGCCGCAGCGGGCGTTGTCGGGCTGCTAGTAAGCGTGGCCGCGCTGCGCCGTCATGAGGGCGTTCAGGGGCGGCAGGACTGTGTCCCTTTTTGAAGGTTTTGGTCTGTCAGGCGTCTTGGTACGCGGCGCATTCCGGGAAGGGGTCGTTCACGAATCCTGGCTCGTCGGGATCGTCTGGCCAGCCGGGATCCTCTGGCCAGCCGGGATCGTCGGGCCAGCGGGGGTCGTCGGGGTCCTCGGTGTCGGCGTCGTCGCCGGGCCAGGGGTGTGTGGCCGTGAAGGCGTGCCAGTCCGGGAAGGGATCCGGGGGCAGTTCCGGTTCGGGATAGGTGGCCGATTCTTGGTCCGGCCGGGTGTCCGTGTCTGTGTCGGTGGTCGGGGTGTGGGGTGGCCAGCGGGGTGGTTCCCAGTCCTGGTGTTCGCTGGCGTAGCACCGTTGCGTCGGTGATGTCCACCCGGGCGGGTGGTCTTTGCTGGCCGGGGCGGGGGTCCATCCGGATCCGTGTTTGAGGCGGTGGT
>NZ_JBFRGF010000060.1:0-22337 GCF_052115205.1 Arthrobacter sp. 2RAF6
TGACTGCCGTGCCGCCTGGGCTTCGCGCCGGGTCCGCTCCACGGCCTGGGCCGCTACGAGCTGCAAAAACTCCACCGTCCGGGAGATCTCCTCGACCGTGCCGGCGAAATCAGCGGCTTCGGGGAAAGCAAACAAGCGGGCGTCGGAGACAGCAGCCGAGCGCAGCGCATCCATCGCCGCCACCGCCAGATCAAGGCCGCTCGCTGGCGGCGGTACGGCGGCGGCCGGGCTTTGAAGCCCGGCATGCCGGGCAGGGACGGGCTTCAGGCGGCGGGAAACCCGTCCCAGCGCCGCAATCCCGCCGTCGGGCGGGGCTACCCGACGTGCCACGAGTTGACCGATGCCTTCCATGAATAAACCCTGTCACGAGGGTCGGACATTTAAGGCTCCCGCGCTGCCCTTCGGCGTCGGGAAAAGCTAAACAAGCGAAACCGGTCTCAAAATCAGGTGTTGAGGTCCCAGTGAATCCGGATCGCTTCAGCGATCGGGCCGGTGATGTCGATCTGGAAGGCAACGGGCGCGGTCCCTGTCTCTTCAATGACGGTGTCGTGGTAAACGCGGCCGCATGACGGACACAAGGTGTAGAGGTCCTCATCGTCTGGCCACGCGGCCAGTCCGGCGGGGACCGGTGTGTTCGCTCCGGCGTAAACAGGGACTCCCTGAGAGTTGGCCTGAATCAAGCCCTCTTTGCTGACGGTGTTTCCGCACAGGCAAGTGATCGTCGTGACATCATGACCGATGACATCAGCGAATTCAGTGTCCATTTGAGCTCCCCGGCGTCGGAAGAGACGTTCTGCTTGTAGCTTATGCCCGTGGATCGTCGGATGGTTGAACTTCGCTGACGGTTACCGGTTGTTCCCTGACATCCGGGGCGGGAAGATGTTCCCATGCTGCCAGAGGAGCGTTTCAACGCACTGGTCGATGAATTCAGGGCCAGCCCCGGCGTGAGCGTGCCGGGTGAACCAGGGAAGCGGGGATTCGGTTCGAACGCGCTGAAGGTCCACGGCTCGATTTTTGCGATGATTTCCGGAGGCAGGCTTGTGGTGAAGCTGCCGCGCCAGCGGGTCGAGACGTTGATTGGAACTGGAGTTGGTGCACCGTTTGACGCCGGAAAGGGTCGTGCGATGAGGGAGTGGCTCACCGTCACTGCCGACGACCAAGAGTCATGGCTGGCCCTGGGACATGAGGCCTGCGACTTCGTGAGGTCCCAGCGAGGAACACAGTGAAGGGAAGCGATGAAATCCAACGAACTGCTACTGGATGCCTTTGGCCGGATCCGTGACACCGTGGCCGCCACTCTCAAGGGGGTCGACGACGAGTCTTTGGTCCGTCGGCCCGCCCGCACCGGAAACTCGATTGCGTGGTTGATCTGGCACCTCAGTCGAGTGGAGGACCTGCAGCTCGCCTCCGCCGCCGGCGTCGAGCAGGTGTGGACTTCGCAGGACTTTGCCGGCCGCTTCAAGCTGCCATTGCCCGAACGCGACACCGGCTACGGCCACTCGAGCGATAAAGTCGACGCGGTTCAGGCCCCGCCGGAGCTGTTGCTCGAATACTACGACGCCGTCCACCGACAGACGATAGCGTTCCTGAAAACCCTCGGCGACGAGGACCTCGATCGCATCGTCGACACCCGCTGGGACCCGCCAGTCACTCTCGGCGTGCGCTTGGTCAGCACTATTGCCGATTGCCTTCAGCACGTGGGGCAGGCCGCCTACGCCAAAGGCCTAGGCGGCCGGTAAAAAGCACCCCCTCATACAGCCTTCCGAGATTTGAAGACCAACCCCAGGACGGCTGCCAGCGCGAGGGCGGAGAGGATAGTGGCTGACCAGAACCCGGCCCGCCCGCCGGTCAGGAAATCACCGGGGATTGCGAAGGCCGCGAACACCGAAGCCACGATGGCCAGTCCGACGGCGCCGCCCAGTTGCTGCATTGTCTGGAAAAGTCCCGACGCGGACCCTGCATGCTCGGGTTCGACGTTGCGTAGCGCGAGAGTCGTGAGCGGCATGAACGTCATGCCGGCCGAGATTCCAGTGCCCAGAAGCGCAAGCAAGACGAGGGCGAACGGGGTGTCCGTGTTCAATTGCGTCAGGGGCAAGAAGGCCACGACGCGGAGCGCGGTACCGAAGATGACCAACCGGACGGCCCCAAAGCGCTCGAGTAGCCGCGGGACGATCCGCGACATCGCGAAGATGCTGAGCGGCATCGGCAGGAACGCCAGCCCGGTCACCATGGGCGAGAGGTGCAGATCGTCTTCGAGGTACTGGACCATGAGGAAGAACATCGCCAGCATCCCGCCGTAGGTGGCCGCCATGGCTGCCAGCGCTGCCACTCGGCTCGGGCTGCGCAGCAGCTGCGGGCGGAGCAGCGGGTGGGCCACCCTCCGCTCGGTGACGGCGAGTACCGCGATCAACGCTGCCCCGACAACCAGGCCGCCGATCGTCCGCGGGCTGGACCAGCCGACGTCGCCGGCTTGGATGAGGCCCCACACGATGGCGACGGCGCCGCCCGTTGCGGTGACCGCTCCGAGGATGTCGAAGCGCCCGGGCCGCCTAGGAGTTTCCGCGACGAGGCGCGGCACCGCAATGAGGACCACGACGCCGATCGGCACGTTGATGAAGAGGGTCCACCGCCAGCTGGTGGTGTCGGTGAGCAGTCCGCCGAGGATGAGCCCGAGCGCGCCACCCATGGAGGCAATGGCGGAGAATAGGGCGAGCGCCCGGTTCCGCGCGCCGTCGTCCTTTGCGCTGGTGGTGATCAGTGCGAGCACGCTCGGGGCGGCGAATGCCGCGCCGAGGCCCTGGAGTGCGCGCGCGATAACGAGGAGGAGGGGCGAAGTGGCCAGGCCGCCAAGCAGAGAGAAGAGCGTGAACGCTGCGACGCCCACCAGGAAGGTGCGACGACGGCCGAGGACGTCACCGATCCGTCCACCGAGCAGCAGGAGGCCGCCGAAGGCGACGGCATAGCCGTTCAAGACCCAGCTGAGCTCGGCTCGGTCGAAGTGGAGGTCTGTGGCGATGTGGGGGAGGGCGACGTTCACGACAGTCGCGTCGAGGACAAGCATGAGTTGGGCCAGCATGACCAGCCAGAGGCCAATGCTGCCGGCGCGGCCGCGCGGATTTCCGCTTACGCGGGTGATCCCGGCGGGGGCGCGAGTGGCGATTGTGGGTGTCATGGGAGGTGTCCTGTTCTAGCCGAAGGGGCTGACGTACACTAAGAGGAGAGTTACTCCGCTTAGAACTATACGGAGACACTCTCCGTTTTGCAATGGTGAATCGAAAGGTGTTTCTGTGCGCGCTGATGCCCAACGCAACCGCGACCGGATCGTGGAGGTTGCGCGTGCACTCTTCCGTGTCAAAGGCTTCGAAGCCGTTTCGATGGACGAAGTCGCCAAAGCGGCCGAGGTTGGACCCGGTACGCTCTACCGGCACTTCCCGACCAAAGAGTCGCTGTACGACGCGGTCCTCGAAGCGTGGGCAGAGAAGGTCAACACCGCCGTCGGCCGGGCCCTTAGCCTCGACGCATCCGCGCGGGAGCGGTTGTTGGCTTGGCTGACCGACTATGCGTCGATGCTGACCGAGCACAAGGGTGCGGCCGCGCGGATTACCGCCGCGCTGGGCGACCCCGGTTCCCCCTTTGCGGCAAAGTGCCAGACCTACCTGGGGGCCAATCAGCGCGTGATCGAAGCGTTGGACTCGGCCTTGCGCCCTGGAGTCGATGCAATGCAGATCAGCCGGCTCGTCGGCGGTGTGGCTGCAGTCGTGGATAACAGCGAACTTCCCTCCGATGCAGCAGCATCGATGCTCGCGGTAGTCGCTGACGGGCTTATCGCTTCCTGACGCGGTTCAACGCTGCGGGGCCGGGTTAGTACCTCTTACCAACCCGGACCCACAGTTTCAACGCAAACTACTCCGCGCTAGCGCTGCGTCGTTCTGCGCGTTTCGAGCGGAACCGGCCGACAGCCCAGCAAGCAGTCCAGAGTAGCGCTACCAGCAGCAACGTTTCCAAGCCACTAGGCACGGCAAGCGGCGCAAGAATGGCAAGAATGTAGGGAAAGAAGAATGCGAGAAATATCGTCCCTAACAAAGCAAAGATGACGGTACGTGCTGTCAATTTGCATCTACCTCCGTTCGTCTGACTCCCTCGGTTCATATGCCCTTAGTGTGCGTAGCGGTGTTGTCTCCGTGCAACTGAAATTCAATCCAAGGCCGGTACGTGTTCGTGCATCCAAAATGGGTTGGGCACTGTTCGAATGTTGCCGATTGATAGGTGCGCACCTGCCAGCCGCCAACTTCGTTAGCCTGAATTGCACCAGCACCTCGGTAGTGGTAGGTGAAATCGACATAGCCCACTGAGGGAAAGTCTCGATGACGGCTGGTCACGCGTGACCCATCTGCGCACCAGTCAACTTGACGTTTCCAGCCAAAGTGCTGGCCACCAATGCCCCACTTTTGCACCTCCGCTCTGGTGATCCAACACCGCGCGGAGCTCAGGTTTAGAACCGCTGCGGTGGCCGCAATCGACCTACTGACAGGCACCGGGACGGTTTCGGCCTCGGTAACTGGATTCAAGCACTTCTTCCGCGCTCTTGTCTCTGGCTGAAATCCTCGAATCGGCGGCGGCTGGAGCGGCTGCAGGCAGTAAGAGCGCTGCTGGGGTCCCGAGGGTGAGTACAAACTTGGAGGTCCATCTCTTAGAGTTCACTCCGGATTTGGTGACTTTGAGCATTTCAATTGTTGTTCGTTCAATCAATGTGGCACAGCTGCTGCGCGACCCGGCGTGCGAGAACCCTATGGCGGATTTCTGGCCTTAAGTGGCAAAACTTCTCGAATTGAGTGGCCTGGCGGTCAAATTGAGTGGTGTTCGGTGCCACATTAGGTGCTGGGCGGATGCGATCTGTGAGTGCCGATGCCCGCTTTCGTGCCCCGCCACGCTGCCCGCCGTCGTGCGTCCTCCGGGTGCAACCCGGGCAACACTCGCAAATTCGTTAACCAAGTCCAGTAGGGATCACTCAAGGCTGCCCAGAAGCCCGTCCGTAGGATCCGTAGTGAGCCGAAGATGGCTCACTGCCATTGCTTTTGGGATGCAATGTGCGGCAGTACCAACCCCCCGGCAAGGCCCTGAACCATGCCAAGGACGCACATCATGAAAACTGCGAAAATCATGGCCGTCGCTAGCCTTTTGTTTGCTTGGACAGCCATACCAACCTCCCCGGCGAACGCCGCACCCATGGAGGCCCCGGGCGTCGTCTTGGGCAGCGACATTTCCTGGCCGCAATGTGGGGGCGGACTTCCTTTCGGCCAGGCGTTCGGGATCGTCGGCGTAAACGGCGGCCGTCCGGGCACCGCGAATCCCTGTTTCGCCGAGCAGCTGGGCTGGGCCAGCGGCTCGGCGGGCGGGACAAGCCAACCCGCGGCCGCCGTGTACGTCAACACCGCCAACCCCGCGGGGTATGGAGCATGGTGGCCCCGATCCGATGCGGAGGTGGGCGTTCGCGGTCGCAACCCGTATGGTAGCTGCGACGGGACGGCTTCGGCGGCGTGCGCCTACCTCTACGGTTACGGAATGGCCTTCGACGCCTTCACCCGGTACGGCGTGCCCGATCCCGCCAAGCGCCTGTGGTGGCTGGACGTGGAGACCGGAAATGCATGGTCTTGGGATACCGTGGCCAACGCCGCCGACATCGAAGGCATGGCCGCATTTCTGCAAAGCATGGGCGCCCAAGTGGGCATCTACTCAACCTCGTACCAGTTCGGAGTAATCGCCGGTCGGCTTCATCCCGACAGCAATCTGAACGGGCTTAAGAGCTGGCTTGCCGGAGCAACGTCTCCGGAGTCCGCAGCGGAACTCTGCTCGGCCCCGCCATTGACAGCAGGCGGCGTGGTTGTACTCACCCAATTCACCACGGACTTCGACTACAACTACTCCTGCCTTCCGCCCGCACCGCCACCACCACCGGCGCCTGCTCCGGTAGTGGTCCCACCGAAGCCCCCGGTCCCGACGCTGACTGAAGATGCCAGCGGGAAGCGGAAGCCGGTACTGTCCATACCGCAGAACTGACCGCTTGCCACCGAGGTTCGTGACGCGTCGTTTCGTGACCTCAGGCAACGATGGACCAGACTTAGGGACGTGACCAACAAACCCCGCCCCGGCCTGGCGATCGCTGCACTGAGTCTCGGGACGGCGCTGAACCCGTTGAACTCGTCGATGATCGCGGTCGCGCTCGTGGTTCTGCGCCAGGACTTTGCGCTCGACGTCGCCACGGTCACCTGGGTGATCACGTCCTTCTACCTTGCCTCGGCCGCTGGCCAGCCGCTCATGGGCCGGCTGGCGGACCGCTTCGGTCCTCGGAGATTGTTCACCTTCGGTATGGCGGTGGTCGCCATTGCCTGCGCGCTGGCGCCGTTCTCGCCGAACTTCGCATTGGTCTGCGTGGCCCGCGCGCTCATGGCGGTGGGGACCGCGACGGCGTACCCGTGCGCCGTCGTCATGGTCTCGACGCTCAGCCGGCAGGCGAACATCAGTTCCACCCGACCCCTCGGGCGCATCCAGATGGCGAACACCTCGGCCGCTGCGGTGGGACCCGTCGTCGGCGGCCTCTTGGTGAGCCTGGTCGGTTGGCAAGCGCTGTTCGCGATCAACGTGCCGATCTCGCTCCTGGCCCTGATTGTGGTGCAGCGGGTGGCGCCCCCCGACGTCGGACGCGAAAGCGGCAAGCTCTCGGCCCTCCTGCGCGATTCCGACATTCCGGGCATCCTGGCGTTCATCGCCTCGCTGACGCTCGCTATGATGGCGCTCCTCAACGTGATGCCGGCCTATCGCTGGTGGTTCATCGCCGTCGCTGTTGTCCTGGCGGGGCTGTTCGCATGGCGCGAGTTCCGGTTCAGTCCACCGTTCCTGGACTTGCGGCTGCTCGGCCGGAACCGGCCGCTGCTGTTGTTGTACCTGGGGTTCGCAGTGTTCAGCGCGGTCTACTATTTTGCCTTCTTCGGGCTTCCGCAGTTGCTGCAGCAGGCGGGAAAGTACGACGCCGGCGTGGTCGGCCTGCTGATGCTTCCCCTTGCCGCCATGTCGGTTTTCATGACGCCGGTGACGGTGCGTTTCATTGAGCGGTTCGGCGTGCGGTCCGTGATGATCGCCGGCGTCGTGCTTTTGGCGCTGGCTTCCGGTGCGCTCGGGGTACTGACGCTGTCCTTCTGGCCGCCGCTGGTACTTGTGCTCACGGCTCTCATGGGTGTGCCGTATGGCGTGGTCAGCACGGCGTCGAACCAAGGTTTGTATGTGTCCGCCCGGCCAGAGGACAGGGGAGTGGCAGCCGGGATTTTCCAGACGTGCCGGTACCTCGGGGCCATCACGGCGACGGTGCTCATTGGTGTGCTGTACGGGCCCGGGGTCAACCAGGCAAACTGGGGGCTCATGGTGCTGGTGATGCTGGGGCTGAGCGCGCTGGTATTTGTGTTGGCGTTGGCTTGGCGGAAGCCGGGAGTCGTGGCTTAGGTCCAATCGCGCGGCCCCGAAACCAAGTGCGGGTCGACAAACCCCTATACCTACTCCGACGCACCTTCACCACTCATTTTCGGTGCAATGCACACTCATTTTCAGTGCAATGCACACTCAGTGATCATTTTCGCCCGTAGCGTTGGATAGATTGTCAGGCTAGGGCTCTGAGGCGCTCTCCTCGGATTTGGAAGGCCACTAGGCTCACACGTCAAAGCCGGGGTGTCTGCGTTAGGAGTTCGGAAGTGTTCGAAGAGGAAGCCCGACGGGCGCTGGCGTACGTGGCTCGCGGCGTCAGTGTCCGGATCGTCGGCGGCCCCGGAAGTGGAAAATCAACGGTCCTGCAGTCGATCGCCGCTGGCCTCGAAAAGGCCGGGGTCAGAGTCTATAGCCTTTCGGGTTCGCGGCTCCTGAATGAGACCCCTTTCGCAGGGATTGGCGCACTCGGATTGGAAGGGCGCGGGCAAGAGAATGGGCCGCTAGGAGTCGCGAACGTGTTCGCCGAACGGTTGGCGCGGCGAGGCCCCCGGGCAATCGTTGTTGACGATATCGATGAGCTCGACAAGGAATCAGCCGCAGTCATTGACATTGTTCAGACGCGGACCCAACGGCCGCTGGTGGTGACCCTGGACGATGCCCCACTGTACTCAGGGGCCTCCGTATTTACGCCCGCCCGATGGCCGGAGGCAACGATACGCCTCAGTCCTCTTCACTACGATCAAGTCAACAAACTCCTGGCCCAGACCCTCGGGTCGCCGCCGGACGTGGATTTGACCACCGCCGTGCTCATGAAATCTGGAGGCAACCCGCGACTCGTGGTCAGGATCGCCCAAAGCGCGGAGCTGAGCAAGCAGCTTGTCCTCCATGATGGACAGTGGAGCATGAGTGGGCAGACACTCTGGAACGAATATCTCCAGAGCACCGTCCAGGCACTCCTTCACGGACTAAGCGCCGATGAATGGACGGGACTTCACACACTATCTGCGGTGGGAGCCCGGCCGCTGGGGTCCCTGCAGCCAATAGTTGAGGCAGGCATCCTTGACAGGCTCGAAACGCGGGGCCTCGTTGCGCTCACCGAGGACAGTAGCGGGGCCATCTGGGTGGACGTCAGTCCGCACATTGTCGTCGACTATTTCCGCCACGCTCACGCGCGATCCTCCCGCAGGGTACTGGCCGATCGGATTAGCCGGGAAATCGATTCCCCCGTCCAGCGGGTAAAGAGTTCCTCTCCTGAGTTTCTGGCCGAATTGATCAGAGACCTGCGGAGTGAAGCCGGGCGTGGCACGGCTGCGACGCGGCATTTCCAAGAACAGCTGCGGGATCTGGAAGAATCACAATTCGGCGTGTGGGACTCCGAACGGACCATGTCCAGTGCCGCCGCATTCCTCAAGTTCTACTGGGGCGGTCCGATCGATCCCTCACGCATCGAACAAGTCTTCAGCGAAACTGAGGCGGTAGGTGCTGATTCCGGCAATCACTTCTTCTTCGCTATGACCCGGGCGCTGTGGGCCATCGTCAATGGCGGGCAATTAGCGGTCGCGACGGGCATACTGCAGGCCATCGGCCAAGCTCACCCCGACTGGAAGGCAGAAGCCCAAGCGTTCGCGCTCTACCTCGAAGCGTCCTTCGACCGAATGCCCTCAAATCTCGACGAAACCTTGGACGGGTTGAGCAGCCAGCACCCCGAGAGTGGCGTCCTGCCGGTCATCCGAGGCATTTTGGAGCTCTACCGCTTCGATGCCCAGGCGGCCCTTCTTGCCCTTGACTCAGCAGATGGCTTCGAAATCGCCGCAAGCATGGAACCGTTCGTCCGTGGACTCGCTCTCCATATTGCCGGCCACGGCGAGGAAGCACTCATCTTCTCCCTCAGCCAACGCGCCGCGGCGCGGCGCCGCCTTGATCAGTTCGGCTTCGTCGCGAACAGTTACGTCGCGGTTTTGGCAATGACGCAACAGGGACTCAGCGAGGAAGCTGACCGGGTGATGGCCAGTGTCTTCGCGCTCGGACGCCCCGGCTTCCTGGCGAACTTCCTCCATGACGCTTTGCTCAGAATCGCAGGCCTTCGCGTGTTGGCCAGCTCCGGTAAGAACGTCCCCTCGCTGGGGATTCAGGCCCGCAAAGACGGCGCTGACATCGGCCCCCTGCCTGGGACCGGTAAAGCAGTCTATGAGCTCGTTACCCGGAAATACGCCGATCCAGCCGACTTTGATGAAAAGGCCGCGGAACTTGTGGAACAACAACTGGACCGCGGCTACATCACCGAAGCCGTGTATGCCTCATTGTTCATGTTGTCCCTCTACCCCGGACACAAGATCCTGGAGACTACGCAGCGGCTACTGCAGGAAAACGGCGTGAACACCCATGCCCAGTTCCTCGCCATCGCCGGTGCCGTTCGTGACCGCGACCACCAACTGCTGAAGATTCTCCTGGACCAATACGAAGCCGACTTGGACCTTCCCGCGATCACCAGGCTCCTGAAAAGCACATCAAGGCGTTATCTCCACAAACGACACTATGGCTTGGCCAAGACCCTTCAACAGATCGCCTCAGTCTTTGAAAACCGCTTCCCGTCGCAAGGAGAACAACTGACCCTCGACACCGGAGGCCGACCCCAGGGCCTGACCGCCCGGGAAAAAGAAATCGCCATTCTGGCCGGCAGCCAACACAACCCCGAAATCGCCGCCCTTCTGGGGATCAGCACCCGGACCGTGGAAAACCATATCTCCAGAGCCCTTGGCAAGACCGGAACCACCACGCGACAGGCCCTTTATGAGCACGCTCGAAACTCCCAAACAAATGGCGGATAATTGGACGCCCGCATGCAGATCCTCGGCCGCAATTCAGCTGGGAGTATGAGTGCTCTTCGACTGCGCCCGCCACGGTGAGTCCGGACCCCGCCCGAGTTGGAGCTTGACCCACGCCCTATCTACCAGTGTCAAGTGTTTTGCTCAAATTGAGTAGTGAATACTCGAAATTGAGTATGCAAAGACCTCAAATTGAGTGGCGCCAAAGTCGTAATTGAGTAATATTGAAGTCTGCACGGATGCATCAATCAATTCTGGTTTTGACTCTAAAATTAAAGTCTTCTGACCTGTTATTAAAATGTCTTGACTAATTTATCTGACCGGCTTACTTTCGTCGTGAAGCATCTGCTTCGGCAACTACTTCCAGCGCGTAGGACCGGGCAACACCCGCGTGGTCGGCGCAGCATTGACGGGCGTGGTCGGCGCCTCCGGGAGATGCCGGCCACGTAGTCTGCTTTACGGGACCTGAATGGATTGGCAGAATGCTTACTAAGTCCTACCGGAAACCTCATTTCACATTAGCCGAAACCTTGGGCGGTGTTGGTCGAATGTGGCCAATAGCGACAATCGTCCTGGTGCTGGGGATCGTCTTTTCCAGCCTGTATCTGCTCAATCTCGGCGTCTACCCTCCGGTGGATTTCCTGGTTTATCGGTACGCTTCGGCGGCGTCTTGGCCCGGGGAAGACATTTATGCCCGAAATATTTTTGGGGATCTTCTGCCGTCCGAGGGTCTGCCTTTTGTCTACACGCCGTTCGCGGCCGCGCTCCTGTCGGTCACGAGCTTGTTTCCTGCCCAGGCGTCCTTCGTGCTGTGGACCACCGGCTGCGTAGCGACCTTGGCGTTCATCATTGGTGTTTGCCTGCCGCAGTCTTTGCCCAGGCGACGGACGATATGGCTCGCGCTTCTTTTGCTGGGCTGTTGTACCACGGTCGTCGCCCAGCACTTGGTGTGGGGTCAGATCAACTTGTTCCTCGCCGGACTCTGTCTCGCGGATTTCGTTCGTCACACCGATGGAAGGTGGTTCCGGTTCGTTCCGAACGGGGTGTTGATCGGGATCGCCGCCGGTATCAAGCTGACCCCGGCGATCTTTATTCCATATCTCTTAATGACAAGACAATGGCATATGGCGGTCTCCGCCATTGCGGGTTTCGCCGGGACGGTCATTGCGGGCGGGATCATGTTTCCCGCCATGTCAATCACCTATTGGTTCTCAAACGTGTGGCAGCTCAGCTCAAAGGTTGATCTCGGCACCCAGTTCTCCAGCGCGGGCAACAACTCCATACAGGGGGCGGCCGGGGCGATCGGGCATTGGGCGGTCTCGCCCTCCAAGGTCATTGTTATCGTTGTGGCCATTCTCGGCTTGTTGGCTGCTGCGGAGATCTTCCGTGCGGGACAAACGCTCGCGGCAGTCCTGACTGTCGGAATGACTGCCAATCTTGTCTCACCTGTGAGTTGGGTGCATCACTGGGTATATCTGATCCCGGCTCTCATCGCGCTCTGGTTCCTGGGACGGACGCGCACCCGGATCTTTGTGGCCGCTGCCGCACTCGTTCTGCTGATCCATGGAACGGATCTGGGTGAACACATGCTGCAGAACGGCACGATCATGCTCGCACCCCTGGGCATACTCCTTCGTGAGTCTTTGCTGCTTACTTCACTCGCAACGATAGGGACGTTCTTCGCGCTGAGGAGCCGCACGTCGCCTCTCGCGGACTGTGGGGGTATAAGGGGCTATGAACAGAAATAGAGCCACAAACCGCGGTCAGCTGTCACTTCCTGTCCAAGACGGAAGCTTGGTCGAAGCGCGCGGTCGCCTGTTCACTGGAGCCGACGGACATGCTTATGTACGGCCGAGAATGCACCCTGATGAGCCGCAAATCGGTTTGCACGAGCAAGCTCAAATGGACACAACAACAAGCCGAATCAGGCTCACGGGCCTTGAAACTGGTGAACCGAGGCTTGGCAACCTGGAGGGCTCCTGGCACACAATTCGGGGCGTTTTTAGGGGGATGAGTATCGAAGTTGACGCTGTGCTCGATGCCCCTGCTCAATGGCTTGACTCATGGGAGGAAGTGGACCCAAGATACGCAGAGGCGAATACTGATGCGCCGTCGGAGTGGTTCCTGAGTCCCGACCGCAAGGCGCTTCTGGAAGGAATCTTTGCCAGCTTTGAAGCGCACAAGGACTTCTACCCTCATATTTCGTCCGGACTGACCGGCACTTACGAAGGCACATTCCGCGTCACGTTGTACATGCTGGCGATAAACGAAAGTTTCGCATTGTGGGCGGAGAACTACAGCCCGAATGACCTCCTTGTTAGATCATTCGTGAGGGCCCTGTAGGCAGGCGGACGTCTTGGTAGTCACGGAGTAAAAATTGCCTCCTGGCTGCGTCGGCGTATTCGTCCCAGGCCCGAACGACGCCCCGCGAGTCGGGAACGCGTCCCTGGAGCCGTCCCCTGGCGACGCTCCCCGCAGCTTGAGTAACCAGCGGCAGAGCGCGCCCAGCTTCGATCCGATCACGCGGTGCGGTTCGGTCACGGCGCTAGAATCGCAGGAATCATTATCCGATATTAATCTATCACTTCCATTAACTTCCGGCTAAACTCACAGCTACAGTCCGGTCTTGTCCGCTTCCGGACATCTGGGGAAACAACTTTGGGGGTTGTTATGCGTTGGAGAAGCACTGCCGTCGGAGTCACTGCGATAGCTCTTTCACTGGGTGGCGGCCTGGCCGCGAATGCTGCTGACGGGCCGGCTGAAGCCCCGCCGCCTGCTGACGCGCTGGCCTCGATTCAGCCCTCCTCGTCCGGTATCGAACTGCTGACGCTTCCGCCGGTGAGTGAGGAAATGTCCGAGCTGGCCTCGGAACTGAGCGGGAAGCATACCGATGACCCGAACTTTGCTTCGGTGGAGGTGACACGAAAACGCGATCGCATCATTGTGTATTGGCATGGGGCGCCGAGCCGGGAGTTGCTGGACACGATCGAAAGTCGTCCTTTGGTGCCCATTGAGATCCGGCCCACTCAGCTCGCGCCGTCGATGCTGAAAGGCAAAGCTGCGAGCCTGGCACACAAAGATGCCACGGTTGGCTCTATCGGGCTGAAACACGATGGTTCCGGCCTGTTGGTCACGCTGAAGGAATCTCCGGAGAACGGATGGGAGAAGGCAGCCGCCAGCAGCAGATTCTCGACGTCGCTAGGCGTGCCAGTTGAAGTGGCATCTGATGCGGCACCCGTACCGGCGGCCAACGCCCGACAGTTCGACGTCAACTACCACTTAGGCGGAGCCAGAATCTATGACCGGGGCAGCGGCGGCGCCTGCACTTCGGGATTCGCAGTAAGGCAGAACATCACAAGTAGGGAAGCAATGATGTTTGCCGCCCACTGCGGCCCTGTAGGCTCCCAATGGTCGGTCTACGACGGCGGACCCCACTATTACATTTGGGGTGCAGTGGCGGCCCGCGACACCTATCATGACGGTGCCATCATCGATTCGGGCTGGTCGCAACCGTATAGCTGGACAGCGGCATGGAATAGCTATGTTTACACCCCGATCAACGGATCGGCATACCCGTACGTTGGCCAGGAGATCTGCTACAGCGGCTCGTTCAGCGGCCTGAAATGCGGCAACATCGTCCAACAGGTCGACGTGGGGTACGAACTCGGGGGAGATCTCACTGACATCAAGGGCTTCAGAACCCAACATTCCAACGGCGAGCCTGCGGTCGGCAACGGCGACAGTGGTGGCCCTGGCTACCAGATTGTCAGCTCGGCAAACGGCCTGAAGCGCAATGCTGTAGGGATCATTTCAGCGATCCCGAGGGAGTCGGGCTCCAGCTGCCAGGGCGTACCCGGAAACAGTGCCCCCGGTGGCCGTAAATGCAGCAGCACAGCCTACGCGACTTCAGTGTCGAGCATAGCCGCGTCGCTGGGCTACTACATCCCGGTGTGGTGAGGGAAAATGAACCAGAGACCGTACTCTACGGAGCGCGAGACGCTCCGTACACCGGATGCGAGATGATCTCCGTGAACCGCATGACCTTCCTTGGGTCCACCGGCGCCCTGCTGATGCTGATCTCTGGAGCCGCGTTGACTGCCTGCGACGGAGGCGTCCAACATTATGCCGGCCCGGTAAGAGTTACCGATCCGGTCCAGATTACCGAAGCCGCACCGCAAGACGGGGCGCTGTCATCAGCGGCAAGCCTCATCACCAAAGAGTTGAGCGGCGACCCCAAGTTCGGGTCAGTCGCCCTTGAGCAGGGGAAGCTCGTCATCATGTGGCACGGCCCGGAGAACGACCGCATCGCACTCTTGCGCGACCAACTCCCCGGCGTTGACATCTCGATCCGTTCAGCAGCGTGCGTTCCGGGAACTGTCATGGACCGGGCGGGAACCCTTTTGACAGAAGATGCAAGAGTCCGGGTCGTAGGGATGGCCAATGATGGATCCCATGTGGTGGTTACGGTTTCAGAGGGCGCAGACAGCAGTGCCCTGGCTGCGGCATACGAAGCGCGGCTCGGCTGCCCGGTCCGCCTCGAAACGGGGGGCGTGGTCCCTGCCACGGGGAAGTGACGAGCGCGGACGTATGCCAGCCTGACCTGCGGCTTTATTGAGCAGCTGGATGCCTTGAAATGCTTCCTTGAGACGCTTGCCTTTTGATTTAGCACAGCCTGTTGACACCCCTATGAGGCCGGAATATCGTCGGGCGTATCGAGGTTCGTGGGTCTCGTTCCAAGTGTTTCGGCGCTGCCTTTGGGGGAGCTCCGCTAGTCGATTTTGCTAGCCAGGAGAGTCCTCATTGTCTTGGGAAATGTCATGAGAGCCATGCGCGCCACAGCTTTCCGGATGGATCCACGCGAGGCCGGCTTGGTCGCTGTTTTGCTGATCCTCGCGGCCGTGAGCTGGATCGTTTCTGCCGTGCAAATGTCCGGGATGGACATGGGGCGCTGGACGGATCCGGGACCGCTCGGCTTCTTCCTGACCACCTGGGTGGTGATGCTGGCCGCGATGATGTTTCCCTCGGTGGCGCCCATGGTGGTTGCTTATGCCAGGATCACCCACCACCGTCGGGAGACCGGACGGTATGCCCCGACAGGTTCCACGGCAGTGTTCGTGGCCGGCTACCTGATCTCGTGGACGATCTTCGGCCTCGCCGCCTATGCGCTCTACGCAATAGTCGTGTCCCTCGTCCCCGGTTTGTTTTCCTCCGATCCGGGCGGTCGTTATCTGGCAGCTGGGGTGATTTTTGTGGCGGCCGTCTACCAGCTCACGCCTGCCAAGAACGTCTCCCTGATGAAATGCCGGACGCCGATGGACTTCATCCTGCGCCGCATCCGCTATGGGACCTTTGGTGCGCTGCGCCTTGGACTTGAGCATGGCGCATGGTGCGTCGCCTGCTGTTGGGCTCTGATGGTGGCCCTCTTCGCGCTCGGCGTGATGAGCGTCGGCTGGATGGCTGTAGTGGGGGCGTTCATTGCCTTGGAGAAGATGCTTCCGTGGAGGCGCATCGCTAAGCGATCGGTCGCGGTCGCACTGGCCCTGATCGCCGTGGCGATCGCCTTTGCGCCCGGGATGGTGCCCGGCGTCGGGATGTAACTGCGGGGGAAAAATGGGACGGTCTCACTTATTAAGGAGTCGGAAATGACTGATGGCACTGGACTAATCGGGCGTTTTTATAAAGAAATCATCGAAGGTGGAAATCTCGATCTCATTGATGAACTGGCGACGGACGACCTGGTCGATCACGAAGAGGCTCTCCCCGGGCAACCGCCTGGGAAGGAAGGCGTTCGGTTCTTCGTCTCCGCTATCCGGACGGCGTTCCCGGACATCAAGGTCAAGACGATAGAGCCGTGGCTGACTGACGGACACTTGGAGGCGTGCCACGTGGTGATGACGGGTACGCACCGCGGGGACATGGCGGGCGTTCCAGCGTCGGGCAAGAGCGTCGAATTCGGCGGGACCGACATCATCCGTGTCGAGGACGGCAAGGTGGCTGAGCATTGGGGTTCAACGGACACCCTTAGCCTCATGCAGCAGATCGGTGCGATTCCGCAATAGCGCCTCCCGCCCGCGCTCCTAGCTGCGGGCGGGAGGCATTCAGAGGTGAGCCGGGAAGTCTGGTCGGCAGGTCGCTAGGTCTGTCATGGAACCGGAGATCCCCGTGAAAATTAAGCGCGAAACGTCCACCGGGGGTGGTCTGGGACGAGCCTTGCGCTCCCACACCGCACTGCTGTTGGCGTTTGCCTTCGCGGTCATGGCCGATCCCGTCTCCTCTGTCGCGTACGCCATCGAAGCGGCTCTGCGCGCCCTGAACGGCGATTTGGCGCTACTGGTCTCGGCGATGATCTTGGTGGTGGCCATCGTCGCTTTGGTCATCGTGAACTACCGGCAACTCGTCGCGCGCTACCCGAGAGGCGGCGGGGCGGCGGCCGCGGTGGGTGAGGCCCTCGGAGATGGCTGGTCCTTCATCCCGATTGGCGCACTGGTGGTGGATTTCCTGCTCACTATCGCGATCAGTGTCTCGGCGGGGTCATCGGCGATGATCGCCTACTTCCCGGCCCTTGCTCCCTGGCGTTTGCTGCTCGGTCTGGGCTTGGTGGTCCTTGTCGGTGCCGCGACCTGGTTCGGTCACCTTGGCAGGCTGGTTTTCGCGGCGATGACAATGGCCTTTATCGTCGTTACCGTTGTCGTCCTCCTCTACGGTCTGGGCGCAGCACCTAAACCGCTCGGCACCATCGCCGGAGCTCCCGGGCATCCACCAGTCCTTGCCGTGGTGCTCGCGTTCCCGGTCGCCATGGCAATGGCCACCGGTGTGGAAGCTGCGACCTCGGCGGTTGCCCAGCTCGGGCAGCTCGACAATGACGGGAAGCGCCGTTTCGGGCAGCTCACTCTCTGGCTGACTCTCGCCATCGTCGGCACTATCACGCTTGGCCTCGCCCTCGAGGCCGCGCAGCTGCACGTCGGCATCCCTCCAAAGGACAGCACGCAGATCGCCGAGCTCGCCCGCCTCGCTGCGCCGGCGCCCGTGTTCGCCGCGTTCCAGCTCGTCACTGCCTTGCTGCTACTCTCGGCGGCTTCCTCGGGCTTCCAGGCTGGACCGGGCCTGCTCAAAGCCCTGGCGCGCCACCTCAACCCCATCGGCGAGACCGTCGGCGTCCTTCCTCACTCCCTGGGCCGCACCAACCACCACCACACCCCCTATTGGGGCGTGGTGGTGTTTATCGTCCTGGCCGGTGGTGTGACAGCCATCGCCGGCGGCAACGACCAGGAGCTTGTCCTGTTCTACGCCGTCGCGGTCCTCCTCAGCTTCCTCGGCGGCCTGGTTTCCATGGCACTCTTTGCCCGCAAGGACCGCCAGCCGGGAGCCTTCATTCTCAACACTGTCGGAGCCATCGTCGTGGCCTTCACCCTCGTTGCCAATCTTTCCCGTGGCTTCCCCATCGTCAGCCTCGCCGCCGCCCTCGCCGTCGCAGGCCTCCTTTACCGGGCCTGGACCAAAGCAGGACGTCCCCGCGGCATCCGCAACGTGGCCGCCGAAGCAGAAATCGAATAACGCACGCAAGCCCTAGTTTGCGGCCTCGCTCGTCCCGTCCGCGACGTCGAACGCCATGAGTACCGCCGCTGCCTCCGCGAGAAGGGGTTCGCGATCGGCCGGCTGGGCCACGAGCCGGGCCACATCGCTCATGAGGGTCTCGACGTACTGCCGCACGACGGCGTGGTGGGCCGCGTCGCCGAACCACACGAGATCACGGCACGCGCGCAGCAGGGCCCTGACGACGCGAGGTTCGTTCGCGCCGTACCGCCGCACCTGGCCGAGGGCCAGATCCATGAGATAGGCGAAATCGCGGCCCGGTACGTGCAGTCTTACGGTGCCTTGTGCGTCCGCCACGGCCTGCGGTCCGTGCTGCCGGAGTGAGAGGGCCGCGAGGATCGAGCTGAGATGGTCCACCGCCTGGTTCGCGGTGTAGGGGTCGTTGATCGCAGGCGAGAGGGCCTTTGACGCGACGTCGGCGAGTTGCCGGATCCCGAAGGCGACATCCTGCTCAAGGGTCCGCTCGTAACCGATCCGCACGCTCTGGGCGAGCGCCCGGCGCAGGTCGGTGCCGCCGTCGGGGGCAAGAGGACGCACGCGCTCGCCGGTGGTCTCCCACACCCAGGCGAGCGGGGACCCCGCGACGACGTGTCGGCCGATCATGGGCACCATCCGGGCAGTGAGGCCCCGGCTCGCAAGCACCGCGACGAACGCGTCGACATGGAAGGCTTGGACATATCCCGACTGCGGCACCAGTAACGCGGTTGCGCCGGGCGGCGGGCTGGGCATGCGAATTCCGGGATCACCCGGGACGAAGGACCGCTCAATCACTTTGAGAGTGGCCTTCTCGACGCCCTTCATGACTTGGTCCACCTGGATCGAATGGGACAGATGGTGGGCGAAGAAGACGAGCATGACCATGCTCACGAACAGCAGCAGGAGTGCGCCGCTGACCGCGAGGCGAGGGTAGTCCTGGGTACGCTGCCCGGCGGCGATGCCGACCGTGTAGAGGCCCGCCGTGCTGTAGGCGAACGTGGCCACAAAGGCGCTGAGCGTTACCTGGTTGGGGATATCGCGCAGGAAGTTCCGCAGCAACCGCGGGCTGAACTGCGTCGAAGCGAGCTGCAGTGCCACCACGGTGAGACCGAGTACGACGGCGATGACAGTCACCATGGTGCTCGCGATCCCGATGAGCAGGTTCCGAGCGTCGTCGGACGTCCCTTGGAACAGGAGGACGGCAAAGGGCGACTCCGCGTTGAGCTGAACTGCGGAGAGGCTCGCTCCCGCGATGATCGCGAGGACGACGGCGCACGTCGGCATCGCCCACAGGGCACTCGCCAGATACTCCCGAACGGCCTCACGCCTCACATGTGACACTCTCGACTGACGGTGCTCGCCAGTCAAGGGGGAAGCTCTCAAAGCCTCCGTCCACAGGTTCGTTACCCGGTTGGATACCCGGAGGACCTTGGACCCTATAACGGCCGCACGGAGCGGGGACACACTGGCATATGGCCAACATCTACATTGCTTACGGGACCGTTGAAGGACAGACGGCCCAGATCGCTGAGTATATTGCCGACGTCGCTCGTGGCCACGGCCACGAGGCGCAGACGGCGGACATCAAGAAGTCCGGGGATACCCTGCCGGACGGTTACGACGCCGTTATGGTGGGGGCGTCCGTCCATGTGGGCAAGCACGAGGGGTATGTCAGGGACTTTGTACGGAACAACACCGCCGCGCTTCAGCGCCTCCCCTCCGCGTTCTTCTCAGTCAGCCTTGCTTCCCAGGGTGATGAGGAGAACGCCGAAGGTTATGTGGAGAAGTTCGAGGCTGAGACGGGGTGGCGGCCCGCCCACGTGGGGCACTTCAGCGGCGCCCTCCTCTACACCCATTACGGTTTCCTCAACGCGCAATGATGAAGAAGATCGCCCGCGACAAGGGCAGCCTGGACACGGATACCTCGCGCGACTACGTCTACACCGAGTGGGACGGGGTGAGGCGGTTCACCGAGGACTTCCTGGCTGGATTGGCTGCCCCCGCGGCTTAGGCAAGGGGCCGCCAGAAACCTTGACTTCATGCCGAGGCTCAACAAGGGTGGAAGGGATCGATCCACGCGAAATTATTTCAAATCAGGAGATCCACAATGACTCTTCCCAAAGGTTTGACTCCCGGCGTCTGGTTGCTTGACATGTCCCACAGCGAGATCGGCTTCAGCGTCCGGCACGCCGGCATCAGCAAGGTCCGCGGCCGTTTCACGGAAGCGAGCGCCGAGGCCCGCGTCCGCGAGTCGCTGGCCGACGCGTCCCTCCACGCAACCGTCAAGACCGCGAGCTTCGACTCCGGTGACGCCAACCGTGACGGCCACGTCCGCGGCGCCGACTTTTTCGACGTCGAGAAGTTCCCGGAGATGACCTTCCGGGCCACGAGCGTAGAGGGCGACGGCGAGGACTACACTCTCACGGGCGACCTCACCATCCGGGGGATCACCAAGCCGGTGGAGCTGGAAGTTGAGTTCACCGGCGTCGCGGTTGATCCTTTCGGCGCGACCCGCGCCGGGTTCTCCGCCGAAACCGAGATCAGCCGAAAGGACTTCGGACTGACGTGGAACGCGGCTTTGGAGGCCGGCGGTTTCCTGGTGAGCGACAAAGTGAAGATCAACCTCGAGGCTGCCCTCGTGAAGCAGGGCGAGCCCGCAGCCGAGTAGCCCGCGGCCGAGTAGTCAAGAGGTAGCCAGCCGCCCCGGCTCAACTCGCGGTATAGGAGTTGAGCGGGCGGCCGGTGCTTCCGTACGTGAGGTCCAGTACGAGGAGGCCCTTTTGCTCCAGAACGCTGAGGTAACGCTGGGCCGTCGGGCGGCTGACGCCGAGCTGCCCGGCGATCTCAGCAGCACTGATGGGACCCCCGGCGGCGCGGACGGCGTCGAGCGCTTTTTGCATGGTGGGCTGCAGACGCGGCGCCGGGGCCGCGGGCCTGACCCCGGCCGAGCGCGCGTTGTAAAGGTTGTCAATAGTTACCTGGTCGGCAGTTGAAGCGGAATCCAGCTCCTGCCGCCACTTCCGGTACGCCTCCAATTGTGTGCGGAGCCGGTCAAAGCCGAACGGCTTGACCAAGTAGTACATCGCACCGCTCGTCATTGCTGACTTGACCGTGGCCAGGTCCTGGGCCGCCGTGATGATGATGCAATCGACGTCGGTTCCGGCGGCCTGTAGGGACCGCAGCATCGAGATCCCGTCTTCGTCCGGAAGATGTACATCCAGCAAGAGCAAGTCCGGGTTGAGGCGTTCGATTGCCTCCCTTGCGGCTGCGGCGCTGTACACCTGACCGACGCATTCGAAGCCGTCAACCCTGGCCACGCGTGCAGCGTGGATACCAGCGACCCGGAAATCGTCGTCAACCACCAATGTCCTAATCAACGTCTGGGCTCCTTTCCCTGGCATTTGTCCAGTTGCTGAAGCGACGGCAGAAAACGCACAAAACGTGCACTTTTGCGGCTAAGGCGCACAACTTACTGAAGACTTCTGGCCCGGATGATCACTTCCTAAGCTTTACATAGTTTCAGTGATCCACATCACGAATTCGTCGGACTCCCAAGGAAGGGATCCGGGTGGCAGCGGAAGCTGCCGCTGGATAAAGAACGGAAAGACAGAGAGGTCTTAGCGTTATGAATGCTATCCACCCCAACCGGCCGCCCGGGGCCCCCGAGAGGGCTGAGGACGCCGCGGGCATCGACATTGTCGGGTTGACCAAGCGTTACCTCACTCCCAAGAACGAGACATTCACTGCCATCCGCGATGTGACGCTTAGGGTCGAACCCGGCGAGTTCTGCGCGATCGTCGGACCGACGGGCTGCGGCAAGTCCACCACGCTGGCTCAGGTTTCCGGCTTGGAGCGGCCAAGCGCGGGCTCGGTGAGGGTCCACGATCAGATCGTTGACGGCATCACCAACGGCGTCAGCTACATGTTCCAAGCGGACGCGCTCTTCCCGTGGAAGACCGTTCTCGGAAATGTCTTGATTGGCCCGGTCCTGCTCGGGACCCCCAAGAAGGAAGCCACCTTGCTTGCAAGGGACTGGCTGCGCCGTGTGGGCTTGGCCGGCTTCGAGGACCGGTATCCGCACCAGTTATCCGGCGGCATGCGCAAGCGCGTCGCCATGGCGGCGGCGCTGATCAACAACCCCCGGATCCTGCTGATGGATGAGCCGTTCGGAGCCCTCGACGTACAGACCAAGGCCATCATGCAGAACGAGCTGCTGCAGCTCTGGGAGGAACTGCGCCCCTCTGTCCTGTTCATCACGCACGACCTCGACGAGGCAGTGGCGCTGGCGGACAAGGTGGTCATCATGACCAGCAGCCCGGGAACGATCAAGGATGTCTTCGACATCGATCTTCCCAGGCCGCGTGGAGATGTCCAGAAGATCCGGCACGAGGAGCGGTTCCTGGAGCTGCAGGGCCAGATCTGGGAGTCCTTGAAGGACGAAGTCACCCGCGCCTACAAGCAATCGGCGGG